>NZ_KB892100.1:0-165417 GCF_000373665.1 Streptomyces sp. BoleA5 | reverse complement strand
TACGTACGCGGCTGGGTCCCGGACTACCCCGACCCGGACAACTTCACCGCCCCCTTCTTCGGCGACGGCAACGTCCTGGGCAACAACTACGTCAACAAGAAGATCACCGGCGAGCTGCTCCCGCGCACCGCCGCCGAGGCCGGCCGCGCCGCCACCTCCGCCGACTTCGAGGAACTGCAGGACATGGTCGCGGACGACGTGCCGATCATCCCGCTGTGGCAGGGCAAGCAGTACGTCGTGTCCCGGGACAACATCAACGGCCTGGAATGGACCCTCGACCCCTCCACCGTCTTCCGCTTCTGGGAGATCCAGAAGGGCGTGACTCAGTAACCGGCACGCGGTCGGGCATCGTCGGCCACCGGGGACGCGGCGTCGAGGGCGCTCACGCCGCACCCGCACCACGAAGGCCGTGACGGAAGCGGACGCGGCAGCCGCGCGAGCCTCGCGCGACTGCCGCGTCCCGGTCCGGGGGAGTGCCGTCCAGGCCGGGCAGTCCGTGGACGCCACGGGCGGGCGCGTAGCGCGGCGTTCCGCTGTCGATCACGACGACCGGGCGGCGGGAGCGGGGCCGCGTCAGAGCCCCGTTCAGCCCGGCGGCGCCGCCCGCCGATCACCACCGCGTCGATCGTCCGGTCGGGCAGCGCCGCCATCCCGTCTCCTTGCGTCGAGTCCTTGCCCGCGGCCCCGCGACGCGGCGGAGCCGCACAGCACCGCGCCAGGCACTCCTTGCCGTGAACGCATAGGCTCTTGCCCATGCCGCAAGACGATGACGCCCTGGACAGCCTGGTACGCAAACGCATCCGTGCTCTGCGCGTCGCCCAGGGCTGGTCCCTGGAGGAGCTGGCCACCCGCGCCAACGTCAGCCAGTCCACGCTCTCCCGCATCGAGAACGGGCAGCGCCGGCTGGCCCTCGACCAGCTCGTCACCCTCGCACGCGCGCTGGACACCTCCCTCGACCAGCTGGTCGAGAACGCGTCGGACGACGTCGTGTCCAACCCGGCGATCGACAGGGCGCGCGGTCAGATGCGCTGGCCGATCAAGGCGGAACCCGGCATGACCGTCGTTCGGCAGCGCATGACGAACCCGCCGCCCGACCAGCCGGCGCGCATGCGCGCCCACCCCGGCCGCGAATGGCTCGTCGTCCTGTCCGGCACCGCGGTCCTGCTCCTGGGCAACCGGCGCCTGCGGATCGAGACCAACCAGGCGGCGGAGTTCCCCACGATGCTCCCGCACGCCATCGGCGCCGAGGGCGGACCGTGCGAGATCCTCGGCATCTTCGACCGCGACGCCCGCCGCGGCCACCAGCGCGGCGACGACACGGGGAACGCGCAGCCCTGACGGTTTGCGCCTGCCGCAGCCCAGCCGGCGATCGCCTTGCGCTTTCCGGAAGCCGCGGGGCCGGGCGCCCACGGCCCGGTTAGCGTGACGGCCATGAGCCACCCCAGCCCGCAGGCAGCCGCCCCTCACGTCCACGTCCACGAGCAGGAGAACGGGTACGACCACGACCACGACAACGACGCAGCCGGCCAGGCGGAGATCCTCGACCTGGACGCGGAAGTGCTCGCCGAACACACCGCGTCCGTCACGGCATGGCTGCCGATGCAGGACAGCCCACGCCGCATCGTCGACCTCGGCTGCGGCACAGGAGCCGGAACCCTCGCCCTGCTCCGGCGCTTCCCCGCGGCACACGTGACGGCCGTCGACTCCTCGGCCCCGCACCTGGACCGCCTGCAGGCGAAGGCGGCCGCGGCCGGAGTGGCCGACCGCGTACGCCTGGTCCGCGCCGACCTCGACGCACCGGCCTGGCCGGGCCTCGGCGCCCCGGAACTGGTCTGGGCCTCGGCCTCCCTGCACCACATGGCCGACCCCGACAGAACCCTGCGCCAGGTCCACGACTTCCTGGCCCCGGGCGGCCTCCTCGCCGTCGTCGAACTGGCCGGCTTCCCCCGCTTCCTGCCCGAGGACGCCCCGGCCGACGCTCCGGGCCTGGAGGAGCGCTGCCACGCCGCACTCGACCGCCACCACGCCGAGCACGTCCCCCACCGCGGCGCCGACTGGGCCGGCAAGCTGACCGCGGCCGGCTTCGCCGTGGAGGCCGAGCGCACCCTGGCCGTCGACATCGCCCCGCCCCCCACCGAGACCGTCACCCGCTACGCCCTCGGCGCCCTGCGCCGCATACGCGGTGCCGTCGCCCCCGCCCTGACGCCGGACGACCTGGCCGCCCTCGACCGCCTGCTGGACGCCGGGAGCCCCGACGGCATCCCGCACCGCACCGACCTGCGCGTGCGCACCGAACGCACGGTCTGGGCCGCCCGCCGCCCCTGAGTTGCCCCCGATCCGCCCCCGATCCGCCCCGTGACGCCGCCCTCGGGCCGTGCAGTGCAGGGACGGGCAAAACGCTGTGCACGATCGGGCAAGGGGCAAGGTCGCCTTCCTCCCTACGGTCGAGGTGTCCCATCACGAGTGGGACGTCGATGCGCCGGCCGGGAACCGCGCGGGGATCCGCCGGTCCCGGCCCGGCGCGGACCGCGAGGGAGTGACGCCTATGGCGGACATCGAGCAGTTCGAGGAGGGGCAGGACGAGGGCAAACCGGTGCGGTATCTGGCCACCGCCAGCGTGGTGGCGTGGATCCTCGCGGTGTGCGCGGTGTGCGTGATCCTGCCGCTGTACTCCCATCCGAGCCTCGCGTGCGGCCTCGCGCCGCTGGTCACCGCGGGGACGGCGGCGATGGTGCTCGGCAACGTGAAGGACCGCTATCGCTGCAGGGAGGCGCGGGCGCACGCCGTGTCGGACACCGTGCGGCGGGTCCTGCTGCGGCCGCTCCCCGGGCGCATCGGTGCTCTGGGGCTCGCCTCCATCTACCGGCCCTGCGGGGGCCGGGGGCAGGTCGGTGGTGACCTCTACGCGGTCGCACGCGCGGGCGGGGCGACCCGGCTGATCATCGGAGACGTGTGCGGCAAGGGCCTGCCCACCTTCGAGGACGTCGCGGCGGTGCTCGGGGCCTTCCGGGAATGGGCGCCGCGCGCGGCGACCCTGGCCGAGTTGTCGGCTCGTCTGGAGGAGAGCTTCCTGTTCCACCTGGCGGAGAGCGAAGACCTCTCCCGCGACAAGGACGAACGATTCGTCACGGCGCTGCTGCTGGAGGTGCGGGACGGCGAGCGGTTCGCCCGCATGGTCAACCACGGCCATCCGCCCCCCATCCGGGCCCGCCGGGGGAGCGTGGCCCTGGTGGCGGGGTGCCCGGCTCCTCCGCTGGGCCTCTACGGGCTTCGGGACTGCGGCGCCATCGAGGAACGCTTCGAACTGTGCCCCGGGGACACGCTGTTGCTCTACACCGATGGGCTGATGGAGGCACGCGACGCCGCCGGACGCTGCTACCCGCTGCTGGAGCGGGCGACCGGGTGGCGGTGGGTCCGGCAGGGCGCGCCGAGTCATGTGTGCCTGCCGGACGTGCTGGGGGAGATCCTCGAGGATGTCGTCGACCACGCCGGCGCGCTCCCGTCCGACGACCTGGCGATGGTGGCGCTGACGCGCGTGGAGGAACCCGGCGCGCCTGTGCTGACCTGGCCGGCCGGTGAGGCGTGGCGCGAGGACGCGGGGCAGTGGGGGCCGGATTGACCTCTTGCCGGGATGCCGGGATGCCGGGGTGCTGGGCTGCAGGGGGAGGGGTCCGGTGTTCCGCGGGGGTGCAGCCCGCGGAACACCGGACCGCGGCCGTTCCGCGGGGGATCCGGGGGCACGCACGGGGGTCGTTCGACCCGGACGGCGGCCGCACCCATAGGGGCGTTTGACCCATGCGTGGGGCATGCACCTACTGCCAGACTGGCGGGGCGGGAGGAGACGGCTGGGTCCTGCGCGAAGCCGGTCGAGAGGCCGGCTCCTCAGCGCTGCCCCGGGGCGTTTGCGTCCGCGGCCTCCTGGCGCGAGCCGCCAGGGACGGCCCGCCCGGGTCCCGTAGGAGCCGGGCTTGACGTAACCCGCTGCCTGGCGGCGGCCGTCCGGGACGCGGGCGTCTGATGCGCCGATCACCGCGAACAGTTCTCTATCAGTTCATTTCCCCGAAAAAGGGGCGCCTTAGTGTCCAGGAGGCTGCACCGATCCGCAGGGGAACGGTGCGAGGAAAGGCGCGGTACATGGAAACGACAAGAGGGTCCAGCGGGCAGGACCGCGGGTCCGAGGCACTGACCCGGCGGAAGTTCGTGGTCATGGCGGGTTCCGCCGTCGTGGCGGTCAGCGTCGGCGCGGGCACCGCCGAGGCCGCCGCGGGGCCCGCTTCGGGGCAGGGCGGCAAGGTCAAGACCGCGGGCCGGACGTCCGCGCTCAACCGGGCGAAGGCGCCCACGGGCAAGTGGCTCGCGGGTGACACCCACGTCCACGACGACCACTCCTCGGACGGCAGCGGGCCCCGCCAGACGTCCCACCAGACCCTGCCCGGCAACCTTCCCGTCGGCGACCAGATCGCGCAGGGCGAGAAGGCCGGCCTCGACTTCATGCCGCTGACCGACCATCGGACGTACGACCAGGTCTGGGACCCCCAGTGGAAGTCGTCCGAACTGCTGCTGATCCCGGGCGAGGAGGCTAACGGCTCGCCCCACGCCATCGTGCTGGGCAACGTGGACGTGATCGTGGACGGCGCCAACCCGCCCGGCTCCGCGGCCTTCCGGCACGTGCAGCAGTCGGTCTGGGACGCCCACGCGCAGGGTGCCGTGTGGTCGCAGGCCCACCCCGACGACGGCGAGTACACGCCGGCGACGGGCCCGAACGCCAACGCCAGCGTCCAGGGCGCGGACCTCGCCGAGGTGCTCAACGTCTCCACCGGCCCGGACGAGCAGGTCGAGTACGCGGAGAACCGGTGGAACGCCGGTTTCCGTTTCGGGGTGGCGGCGGCGAGCGACTGCCATTTCCGCGAGCTGTGGGACGTCGACGCCCCCGGGACACCCACCACCCATGTCTTCGCGGCGGAGCGTTCGGTCCTGGGCATCCTCGACGGGTTCCGCAGCGGCCGTACGACGGTCGCCCAGAACACCTCGGGGCCGTTCCTGACGATCGAGGCGGACGCGGACGGTGACGGCGTGTTCGAAGCGATCGGCGGCGACGAGGTGGTCGTGGCCGACCGCAAGCTGCCCAAGAAGGCCACGCTGCGGGTGAAGGTGAGGGGCGGCAAGGGAACCACCGTCCACGTGTACGCCGCCCCCGGCCGTACCGCGGGCCCGATCGCGAGCTACCGGCCGCAGCGGGCCAACGAGAGCTACGAGCTGCCGCTGGTCCTCAAGGGCACGGACCACGGCTGGTTCCGGGCCGAGGCCCGCTCACCCGGCAGCCCCTCGGGTTCCGACGCCGACCCGAACCTGCCGGACCAGCTGCGGGGCGCCACCTCGCCGATCTTCGTCTCGGTCGGCGCTCCGGCCGTCCCCCGGCCCGAGTTCCCGCTCCCCGCCGCCGACACCGCCGACGACAAGGCGGAAATCGTCACCGGCGACCTGGGCGCGTTCGCCGGATTCTCCGATGTCGCGGTCGTCGGAGACGTCACGCACATCGTGGCGGAGGTGCACGAGGACCACGCCAGCAAGGTGGTCTACCGCCGGATCGACGGCAGGGGCCGGATCTCCAAGTCCGTCACCCTTTCCGGTCGTTCGGCCACCGCGCGGTTCCCGCGCATAGCCGCCGACTCCCAGGACGTGTGGGTGGTCTGGCAGGACGAGCAGGGCAAGGAGCAGCCGCACCGTCCGGTGATCCTGCTCGCGCACAGCGCGAACGGCGGCAGCTCCTTCAAGGCCCCGGACAAGATCAGCAAGGGCAAGGGGCGCGCCGTCCACCCGGCGCTGGCGCTGGTCGGCGGCCACCCGCTGGTCGCGTGGTCCGACAACAGCGGCGGCGCCTTCGACGTGTACGCGCAGATCGTCGGCGTCGACAAGGCCGCGGTCAACATCTCCGCGGCCGGCAAGGTGACCGGTCCCGGCGTGCCCGGCGACGCGCGCTCCCCGCGCTACCCCGCCTCCCTGTTCCCGGCCGTCGCCGTCCACGACGGCCGGCACGCGGTGATCAGCTGGCAGGACGACCGCTACGACCCGGACCCGCTGTGGACCGGCCACACACCGCCCGCTGGCGAGCCGGCCGGCGGCGGTACGGACCCCGACAACTGGCAGGTGCTGGCGTCGGTACGCAAGGCACCGGGCCGCGGCTGGGGCACCCCTGTCCAGGTCAGCAAGGTCAGCGACCGCTCCGACAGGCATCCGGAGCTGACCGTCGACGAGGACGGCACGTTCGTCGCGATCTGGGAGAGCGGCGCGCTGCAGAGCTCCGGCTCCAACCTCCAGCTCCGGGCCGGCCGCTCCACCGACGGCGGCCTCACGTGGACGGCGTTCGAGAACGTCGGCCTCGACGCCGACGCGATGAGCCAGCGGGCGAAGCTCGGCGTGGACCCCGACGGCACGGTTCGCGCGGTCTGGTACGACTCCCGCTCGGCCGACTGGCGGTGGAAGATCTTCACCGCCACTCTCGACGGGAAGAAGGGCTGGTCCCAGGCCACCCAGGTGAGTCACCGGGGCAACGGCACCTGGCCCGCCCTGCACCGCGGCGTCGTGGTGTTCACCAGTGACCGCGGCGCGACCCGTACTCAGCGCGACGAGACGCAGCAGGTCTTCCGGGCGAAGCTGGTCTGACCCGTCGGCGCGCGGCCCGCACGGCACCGCCCTCCCCACGCGCCTCGGACACGCGGTACGACCGATGGCGCGCCGGGGGAGGCGGTGCCGTGCGGGCCGCCCCATGCGTCGATTGGCCCCGGGCGTCGCGGCGAGTAGTGTGGAAAACGCGCCGGAAGTCGGCTTTGTTGAGCGAATTTCGCGGCCCGTTGGGGATCGTTCCCCACCTGACGGATGGTTCACGCGGTGGATCCGGCGCCGCCGTCGTCCGTCGTCATCGGGCAGCGCCGTCGTCATGGTGTGGGAAATACTGGTCCTGGGTTTTGTACTCAGTCTCGACAACTTCCGGGTGTCGATCGCGCTCGGCACCGTCCCGTTCGGTCTGAGGCGGGCGGTGCAGGTGGCGCTGACCTTCGGATTGTGGGACGCGGTCATGCCCCTTGTCGGGCTGCTGATCGGTCGCCGGCTCGGGGAGTCCGTCGGGGACGTCGCCGACCTGGTGGGCGCCGCCGCACTCGGCGGGTACGGTCTCTACCTCGTCGTCTCGGCCCTGCGGAACCCCGAGCCCGAGGAGCTGGACCACCCGTGGGCGTTGTTCGGCATCCCGTTGACACTGAGCCTGGACAACCTGTTCGCGGGAGCGAGTCTGGGTCTCCTCGGGCTCTCGCCGTGGTTCTCGGCCGCCCTCTTCGGAATCGTGACGGCGGTGATGTCGCTGGTGGGGCTGCAGCTAGGGCGGGCCACGGCGCGTCTGATCCGCATCCGCTCGGACCTGCTGAGCGGGGTCACCTTGATCATCGCCGCCGTGGCGCTGCCGTTGTGGTTCGGTGGCTAGCCCGATCCGCCCCGGATCCGGTCCGGCCGGCGGGCCGGTCCGGCCGGTGCGGCCGGGGGACCAGCGCGGGATCGTCGGCCCGCGAGCCGGTGTTGGCGTCCTCGACCGCCCGGGCGACGAGCTGGTGGTCGGGCGACAGGTGACAGACCGGGTCGGTACGGGCCGCGTCGCCGGTGAGCAGGAACGCCTGGCAGCGGCAGCCGCCGAAGTCGACCTCCCGCCGGAAGCAGCTCCGGCAGGGCTCGGGCATCCAGTCGGTCCCCCGGAACGCCGTCATCACCGGGGATTCGGCCCAGATCCGCGCCAGCGAGTCCTCCCGCACGCTGGCCCGAGGCAACGGCAGGGACTGCGCGGCCGGGCAGGGCAGGACGTCGCCGTTCGGCGTCACGGTCAGCTGCCGGGACGCCCAGCCGCCCATGCAGGGCTTCGGGTAGCGGCTGTAGTAGTCGGAGATGACGTAGATGACGTCCATGCGGTCCCGCAACCTGTCGCGGGCGGCCCGCACGACGGCCTCGGCGGCGTCGAGCTGGGCCCGGCTGGGCAGCAACGCGGCACGGTTGCGCCAGGCCCAGCCGTAGTACTGGGTGTTGGCCAGCTCCAGCCGGTCGGCGCCGACCTCCTCGGCCAGGGCGAGCACTTCGGCGACCCGGTCGATGTTGTGCCGGTGCAGCACCACGTTCACGGTCAGGGGCCAGCCCAGCTCCTTGACCAGTCGCATCGCCTCGATCTTGCGCCGGAAGGACGGGATGCCGGCGATCCGGTCGGACACGGCCGCTTCGTCGGCCTGGATGCTGATCTGCACGTGGTCCAGCCCGGCCGCCCGCAGTTGCCCGGCCTTCGGACGGGAGAGCCCCAGGGCGCTGGTCACGAGGTTGGTGTAGAGACCCAGGTCGTGAGCGGCCGCCGTGATCTCCACCAGGTCGCGCCGCAGCAAAGGTTCCCCGCCGGACAGGTGGCACTGCAGAACCCCCAGGTCCGCGGCCTCGGCCAGCACCCGCCGCCACTCGTCCAGGGCCAGCTCGTCCCGGTAGCCGGCCATGTTCAGCGGGTTGGAGCAGTACGGGCAGGCCAGCGGGCAGCGGTAGGTGAGTTCGGCGAGCAACCCGAACGGGCTATCCATCGGTGAGCTCCATCCAGCGCCGGGCGACGAGCCGGGCCAGGAACCGCCGCACCTCGTTCCCGGAAACGGCCTGGTAGTGGGTGCCCAGCTCGGTCACGATCTCCACCACGGTGTGCCGCCCGTCGCACAGTTCGAGGATCGCCGCGCCGCTGCCGTTCAGGACCACCACCGTCTCGGGGTGCAGCAGGATCGGGCGCTGTCTGGTCCGGCAGAAGGTGAGCCGGACATGGCGCGCCAGCACGGGCCGGTCGGCGCCGCACACCTCGACGCCGGGGCCGGTCCTGGTCCTGGTCGTTCCTGTGGAGGTCGTGTCCATGGCGGTCACTTCGGGTAGGCGTGTTCGATGGAGTCCATCAGACTCCACAGGACGTCGCACTTGAACGACAGCGCGTCGACGGCGCGGGCCTGGGACTCGGCGGAGACGCAGTGCGACGTGACCACCTGGAGGGCGTGTTCGCAGTCACGGGGGGCCTGCTCCAGGCGGGTGCGGAAGTAGGCGAGGCCCTCGGGCTCGATCCAGGGGTACCAGCGCTCGAACGCGGCCAGGCGCGCGGCCATCAGATCGGGTGCGAACAGCTCGGTGAGCGACGAGGCCACCGCCTCCACCCACGGGCGGGTCCGGGCGAAGTTCACGTAGGCGTCGACGGCGAACCGCGCCCCGGGTACCAGGTGCCGGTGGTCGCGGACCTCCTCGCGCGTCAGCCCCGCGGCCTCGCCGAGGCGCAGCCACGCCTCGATGCCGCCCTCGCCGGCGGCGGTGCCGTCGTGGTCGGTGATCCGCCGCAGCCAGCGACGGCGGAACTCGAGGTCGGGGCAGTTGGAGAGGATCGCGGCGTCCTTGCGGGGGATGTTCTCCTGGTAGTAGAAACGGTTGGCCACCCAGCCGCGGATCTGGCGAGGACTCAGCCCGCCGGCGTTCATCAGGACGTGGAACGGGTGCTGGTCGTGGTAGCGCCGCGAGTGGGCCCGCAACGTCTCGACGAAGCCGTCGGTGCCGTTGTTCCCGGCTGTCCTCGCGGGAGTTGTCGTCACGGCTCTACACCTGGACCTCGAGGCCGTCCGCGGCCACCTCTATGCCGCTCTCCCGCAGTGCGCGCCGCTCGGGTGCGTCCTCCAGGAGAACGGGGTTGGTGTTGTTGATGTGGACGAGGATCGTCCGCCCCGCGGCGAGCGACGGGAGCTGGGACAGGCTGCCGTCCGGGCCGTCGATGGGCAGGTGACCCATCTCCCGGGCCGTCCTGCCTGTCAGGCCGAGCCGGACGAGCTCGTCGTCGCGCCAGCAGGTCCCGTCGAACAGCAGGCATCCGCAGCCTTCGATCTCCCCGCGCAGCGCTGCTGTCAGCGACTGCGCCGCCGGCAGGTAGACCAGCGTGCCCCCGGTGCGCTCGTCGGTCAGCCGGTAGCCCACGACACGGCCGTGGTCCGCCTCGGCTCCGAACCGGGCGCGTTTGGCGGTGGGAACGTCGAACGCCCGGCAGGACAGCCCGTCGGCCAGCGCCAGGTCGCTGCCGGGGACCACGGCCTGCCAATCGACGGTGCAGTAGTGCCGCAGCGTGCTCAGGATCCCCGAGCCGTCGCACAGGGTCTTGTGTGTCGCCGGTGTGGCGTACACGCGCAGGGCCCGGGCCTCGCGCAGCAGCAGCAGGCCCAGTGTGTGGTCCAGTTCGGCGTCGGTCAGCAGCACCGCTTGCAGCGGTGTCGTCCGGTCGCCCCGCGGGTGCAGGCCCGGAAAGGCCTCGAACTGGGCGCGGAGGTCGGGGGAGGCGTTGAGGAGGAACCACCGGCGGTGGTCGGCGCTGACGGCGATCGAGGACTGGGTGCGCGGGGGTGCGGCCCCGGAGCGGACCGCGGCGCACACCGGGCAGCCGCAGTTCCACTGCGGGGATCCGCCTCCCGCCGCTGAGCCCAGCACGCGCAGCAGCACGCCGCACTCCCTTCGTCCTGTGTCCGCCTTCGGGCCGGTCGATCGTCCGCCCGGCCGTACGTGGGCGTCCCAAGCCGTGGGGGGCGCCGCCGGACACGGTCCGGCGTGCCCCGCATCCGCTAGTCCTCGAGCCGGGCGACGTAGGCCGTCACCTCGGCCGCGACCGCGATCTCCTCGAACTCGGGCGTCTCCCACACGGCGAGCTGGGATTCCAGCTGGCATTCCATGGGCTGGGATTCCATGGACCCACCTCCTTTCCGACCGGATACGGCAGATCCGCGTCGCGCTACGACCAGTCAGGGAGGGCGAAGACGATCAGGGCGCTTCCGTGCCCCGCACCGAGCATGCCGGGGAGGAATCCCTCGGCCCACCCGCCCCAGCCGACCGGCACGGCGACGTACTGCCTGTCGTCGACCATGTAGGTGGTCGGGCTGCTGTGGTGGCCGCTCCCGCACTGGAACTGCCACAGCAGCTTCCCGGTGCGGGCGTCGAGCGCGTTGAACTCGCCGGACGGTTCACCGGCGAACACCAGGTCACCGCCGGTGGCCAGCACCGAGGCGCACATCGGCAGTTCGTTGCGCCAGCGCCACTTCTCCGCGCCGTCGGCGTCGAACGCGCTGACGGACCCGGCCATGTCCTCGATGTCCACCTGAACGCCCGCGCCCCAGTACGGGATGCTCTCCCTGAACTCCCGGCGCCGCCGGGTGGCCGTGGCACCCGTGTCCTGGACGGGGACGTAGAACAGCTCGGACTTCGGGCTGTAGGCCGCGTGGGTCCATTCCTTGGCGCCGGCCGGTCCCGGGTAGAAGTGGACGGGTTCTCCCTCCTTGTCGGGGTACGCCTTGGCCGTCACCCGGCCGTCCCTCGTGATGGCCCCCCACGTGATGCGGTCCACGAAGGGGGTGATGCCGACCCTCGCCCCGTTCGTGCGGTCGAGGACGAAGAAGTAGCCGTTCTTGTCGAAGTGCCCGAGCAGTTTGCGTCCGTCCCGCTCGAACAGGATGCACTCGGCGATGCTGTCGTAGTCCCACACGTCGTGCGGGGTGCACTGGTAGTGCCAGCGGATCCGGCCGCTGTCGACGTCGACGGCGATGACGCAGTCGGTGAAGAGGTTGTCCCCCTCGCGGACACCTCCGTCGAAGTCGGGCGCCGGATTGCCGGTGCCGACGTACAGCAGGTTGGTCTCCGGGTCGAACGTGCCGGTGACCCAGCAGTTGGCCCCACCACGCGCCCAGGCCTCGCCGTCGGCGGGCCAGGTCTCCGAGCCCGGCTCCCCGGGTTTGGGCACCGTGTAGCAGCGCCACTGGTGCTCGCCGGTGGCCAGGTCGAATGCGTCGAGGTGGCCGCGTACGCCGAACTCGCCGCCGGAACTGCCGACGACGACCATGTTCTTCACGACCAGCGGGGCGAGTGTGGCGCTCTCGCCGGCTCTGACGTCGCCGTAGGTCTTGTCCCAGACCCGTTTGCCGGTGGTGGCGTCGAGTGCGAGGAGACGGGCGTTCGGCGTGACGGTGAAGACCTTCCCCTGGGCCACGGCGACCCCGCGGTTGACGTTCCCGCAGCACAGGGACACGTCGAAGGGGACGGCGTGTTTGTAGCGCCAGATCTCCACGCCGGTCTTCGCGTCGAGTGCCCAGACCCAGCCGTCCCAGCCGGACACGAACATGACCCCGTCGACGACGATCGGGGCGGCCTCGAACGAGTAGGTCGACGCACCCGCGATCAGTCCGGTCGTACCGGCCTGGAAGACCCATGCGGGGACGACACGCTTGACGCTGTCCGTGTTGATCTGGTCCAGCGGACTGTACCGCTGGCCGTTGTAGGCGCCGTAGTAGGTGAGCCAGTTGTGGGGTTCCCGGCGGGCGTTGAGTATGCGCTCGTAGTCGAGGCCGGCCACCACCGGCGGCGCGATGTCCCCGCCCGCGACCTTGCCGCTCAGCAGCCCCTGGTCGACGGCTTCGCCCGCGTCCACGTAGTCGACGGACATCTCCTCCTCCTTCCTACGGCCGCGGTTGCTCGGGGCGGTCGAGACGAGCCTCCGGCGGAGCCTCCCCCAGGACGACGATGGCCCCGGTCAACCCCCGGCCCTCGTCGTTGCCCGTGGGCGAGCAGTACCAGTAGTAGCCCGGTCCGTCGAGGTTGAGGGTCGCGCGTCCGCGCGAATGGTTCACCAGCCAGATGAACTTCCGGTCGCCATTGCTCGGCAGGAGCGCGCAGTGCGTGTTCAGATCGTCATTGACGAGTTCGAGTTCGATATCGCCTCCGTGGGGCATGACCAGAATGGACGGATCCCAGGTCAGCTCGTCCGGGTGGATCCGAATCGTGGCCCGCATGGTGCCATCCGATGTCTCGTCGGCGTATCCGATGCTCCCGGTTCCCAGCACCTGACCCAGCGCCGCCTTGTTCTGTTCGGCCAACCCGATCTTGTCCAGCAGGTCGGATCGCTCCTGCGTGGTCGTCATCGGGGCGTCACTCTCCTCATGCCGAGATCGCCGTGTTCTTTGTGCCGGCCGCACTGACCGAGGTACGTGGCGGCCGGTTGCACACCGCCCTCGAAAGCGGTCTCCGAATGGACTTCGAAGAATTTCGTCGCATCGGAATTCCATTGCGCGGGATTGCATGCGCGGGAAAGCGGACAATGTGCCGCCTGACAAGCACGCTACGCCGGACGGATCACACCGACAAGGGTGAGCGCGTGCGCGGGCCGGATCATGCCGTTCGTCCGCGACCGGCTACCGTTCGTCGCCCGTGTGCCCCCGTCGGGAGGATCGAACGAGGTCGTACCGGTCCAGGCTCATGACCTTGTCCCACGCGGCGACGAAGTCCTTCACGAACTTCTCCCGTGCGTCGTCGCCGGCGTAGACCTCCGCGATGGCACGCAACTCGGAGTTCGAGCCGAAGACGAGGTCGACGCGACTGCCCGTCCACTTGACCTCGCCGGTGCCCCGGTCGCGCCCCAGGAAGGTTTCGGCGGCCGCGGACGCCGGCTCCCATGCCGTGCCCGTGTCGAGCAGGTTCACGAAGAAGTCGTTGGTCAACGACCCGGGCCGCGAGGTGAACACGCCCAGCGGCGACTGGCGGTAGGTGGCGCCCAGCACCCGCAGGCCACCCACCAGGACGGTCATCTCGGGCGCGCTCAGGTCCAGCAGACTCGCGCGGTCGACCAGCAAATGCTCCGGCGGCAGCCGGTCGTTCCCGCCACCGCAGTAGTTGCGGAACCCGTCCGCGGCCGGCTCGAGGGAGGCGAAGGACTCCACATCGGTCCACTCCTGCGTGGCGTCCGTGCGTCCCGGAACGAAGGGGACCCGGATCCCGTGGCCGGCCACTTCGGCGGCCCGCTCGACGGCGGCGGCCCCGCCGAGCACGATGAGGTCGGCCAGCGAGATCCTCTTGTCCCCTGCCTGGGATCCGTTGAAGGACTCCCGGACCTCCTCCAGGGTGCCCAGCACCTGTGCCAGCCTGCCGGGGTCGTTGACCTCCCACCCCCGCTGCGGCTCGAGGCGGATGCGCGCGCCGTTCGCCCCGCCGCGCCTGTCGCTGGCGCGGAAGGTCGACGCCGACGCCCACGCGGTCGAGACGAGCTGGGCGACCGACAGCCCGCTGGCGAGGACCCGGCTCTTGAGCTCGGCGATGTCCGCCGCCCCGACGAGCTCGTGGTCCACGGCCGGGACCGGGTCCTGCCAGAGCAGGGTCTCCCGCGGGACCAGCGGTCCGAGGTAACGCCGGACCGGACCCATGTCGAGGTGCGTCAGCTTGAACCAGACCCGGGCGAAAGCGTTCGCGAGCTGGTCGGGGTGGTCCAGGAAACGCCGTGAGATCGGCTCGTAGACCGGGTCCGACCGCAGTGCCAGGTCCGTCGTCAGCATGGTCGGGGCGTGCGTCGTCGACGGGTCGTGGGCGTCCGGCACGGTGCCGGCACCGCCGCCGTCCCGCGGGATCCACTGCCACAGACCGGCGGGGCTCAGCTCCAGGTCCCACTCGTAGCCGAACAGCGTCTCGAAGAAGCTGTTGTCCCACGTCGTGGGGGTCGGCGTCCACGTGCCGTGGAGCCCGCTGGAGATGGTGTCAGGGCCCTTCCCGGTGCCGTAGCCGCTCTTCCACCCCAGGCCCTGCTCCTCAAGAGGAGCACCCTCGGGCTCGGGGCCGAGGTGGGTGGCCGGGTCGGCGGCGCCGTGGGTCTTGCCGAACGTGTGGCCGCCCGCGATCAACGCGACGGTCTCCTCGTCGTTCATCCCCATGCGGCCGAAGGTCTCGCGGATGTCCCGGGCCGAGGCGAGCGGGTCCGGGACGCTGTTCGGTCCCTCCGGGTTGACGTAGATGAGTCCCATCTGGTCGGCGGCCAGCGGACGCTGCAGCTCCCTGACGCCGCCATGGCGTTCGTCGCCGAGCCAGGCGTGCTCGGGACCCCAGTAGACGTCCTCGTCGGGTTCCCACACGTCCGCCCGGCCGCCCGCGAAACCGAAGGTCGTGAGACCCATCGTCTCCAGAGCACGGTTGCCGGCGAAGACCATCAGATCGGCCCAGGAGATTGTGCGGCCGTACTTCTTCTTCACCGGCCACAGCAGCCTGCGGGCCTTGTCGAGGTTGCGGTTGTCCGGCCAGCTGTTCAGCGGTGCGAAACGCTGCATGCCGGCGCCGGCGCCACCCCGGCCGTCATGGACGCGGTAGGTGCCGGCGCAGTGCCACACCATCCGGATCACGAGTGGCCCGTAGTGGCCGAAGTCGGCCGGCCACCAGTCCTGCGACGTGGTCAGGGCCTCGTCGACGTCGCGCGCCAGGGCGTCGAGGTCGAGTGTGCGGAACTCGGCGGCGTAGTCGAAGTCCGCACCCATGGGGTTTGCACTGGCGGGGTGCTTCCGCAGGATCCTCAGGTCGAGCCGGCCCGGCCACCAGTCGCGATGGCCCGCGGCGCCGATCGGGCGGCCGCGTCGCCCGGTGGGGACGGAGAGACCGAGGCCGCCCGCGTTGCCGGCGTTCGTCCGGTCGGCGGCGGCATCCGGAAAGTCGGACACGGGAATCTCCTTCCGGAGGTGGCGTCGTGGTTCAGATGTTCAGCGCGCGACGCACGGCCGGCGCGTTCCGCCGGGAGACCGGCACCAGTTCGTTCGTCCGGCCTTCCATGACCAGCGACAGCTCGCCCTTGAGCCCGCGCTCGATCTCCCGGATGCGGCTGAGATTGACGACGTAGCGGCGGTGCACCCGCAGGAAGCCGACATCCGCCAGATCGCTGTCGAGTCTGTCCAGGCTCAGTGAGGCGGCCCGCAATCGGCCCTGATCGGTGGAGAGCCACACGTCGCTCCCGTGCGACTCGGCGAAGGAGACTTCCGGCAGCCGCAGCAGCACCATCCGGTTGTCACGCAGCGCGACCAGCCGGCGCGGCGGTAGCCGAGGGTGCGCGGACCCCTCCGTCCCGGGCAGCCGCGCACCGTCGGAGACCCCGAACAGCACCAGGGACCCGATCAGGTGGCCGGAGGAGAAGACGGGCCGGAAGGTGATCGACGTCGGCTCGTCGGCGAGGTGGGCGAAGATCTGCGTCGAGCCGACCCAGTCGCGATCGTGGACCGCCTGACTGCCGGCGTACCGGGCGGCCGCGATGAATTCCGGCAGCCCGGGGTTCCATCGCAGGGTGGGGTCGATCGCCGGGGTGGACGCGGGGACGCCCAGGAGCACGCCCGCCATGTCGTCGGCGATCACCACCTTGCCCGCGGTGTCCACGGCGGCGAGCGCCGCACCGGTCGTCGCCCTGGCCTGGGTGTACGCCGCGACCAGCTCCGCGCCGCTGTCCCGGGCGCGGCTCTTGAGGGGGTAGCGGGTCATGGTCACGGCGCTCGCCAGCCAGCTCTCGACGGCCGGGGGAAGCCCGCCGCGCCAGCAGGAGACGTTCAGCACCGCGATCGGTTCGCCGGTCACCACGTCACGCACCGCGATGCCCGCGCACACCCAGTTGTGGAAAGCCCGGCACCAGTGCTCGGCGCCCCTGATGGACACCGGGCCGTGCGCCTCGAGCGCCGTGCCCGTGGCGTTCGTGCCGACCGCGCGCTCGGACCAGCAGAACCAGGGCGCCAGATTGCAGTCGCCGGCCCGCACGAGCGTGGCGTGATCACCCCACGCGGCGAGGATCCGCCCGGTGGCGTCGGCGACGGTGACGACGCCGCCGAGGCTGCCCACTTCATGCGCCACGGCGGCGGCACGAAAGCCCAGTTCGGCGAAGACCGCATCGTGCTCGGGGGTGTGTTCGGGCTTCGCCACGGCCACCGGAGCCTTGGTGAGGTGGGGATCGACTCGGTACTGCTCCCGGCAGCGGTGCCAGGAGATCGCCACCAGCGGCCGGACACCCGGGACGTGATCCTCGCCCTGCACGAACCGTTCCCATGCGGCGAGCACGGGGCCGCCGCCGATGCTCGCCGCGTCGGGCTCGATCCGATGTGTGTCCCTCATGGTTCGGAACCGCCTCAGGTCCATCCCCGATGCCCGACGGCTTGAGCGCGGTCCGCTCCGGTCGCCGCTCGTGGCGGCCGGACCTGCAGCGGACCGGTTGCCGGGCCGCGGGCCCTGCTCCTGCGTCACCCGTTCCGGGCCGTCTCACAGCCCATCAATGCCCACCAATGCCCACCAATGCCCACCCTAGTACCGCCGAGGGGCTGCGGACGTCCCGTGGGGGTCAGGTGCCGGGGCGACGGTAGACGCCGTGCCACCAGGTGTGCGCGAGTTCGCGGGCGAACGCGGGGTCGCTCGCCGCGTCGGCAGAGGTGACCTGGTCCGTCAAGGCGCGCTCGCCGCCGGTGACGATGATCCGCGTGGCGCTGACGGGGTCGACGCCGGCGGCGGTCCGGCCGGCCTCCTGCTCGGCCCGGAGGACCTTGACCGTCCAGTCGGTGAACTGGTTCAGCTCGGCCGTGAAGTAGTCGCGCACGGCGCTGTCGTACGTCGCGACCTCGGCGAGCGCCCGCCGGACCGCGGCGTGCCGCCGGTAGACCTGGATCACCTGCAGGAAGGCCTCTTCGAGGCCGTCGACGCCGGCCGCGGGCTGCCACGCCGAGGTGACGTCGAAGGACGAGGCCATGAGCTGGTTCGCCAGGCGCAGCAGCAGGTCGGTCTTGTCGCGGAAGTGGCTGTAGAAGGTCGAGCGGGCGACGCCGGCCTCGGTGCAGATCTGCTGCACGCCGAGTTCCGTGAAGGTGGCGCCGCCGGCCAGCAGGCGCTGGGTCGAGGCCAGGACGTCCGCCTCGGCCGAGGTGGGGCGGCCGACCTTCGCGCCGCGTCGGCGGGTGATCGAGGGCATGTCCGGATCCTGGGTCGTCGTGGGGCCGGGGCCCGGCGGGGGAACGTCAGATTACACCGTGTCCGGACATCGTGTAGCGTAATTTCCGGACGTGATGTCCGGACGTGGCGATCGGAAAGGTGTGGGGCGCCCTGCCCCGGCCGCCGCCGCGACCAAGCACGTACGTGTGCCTACGAGGAGTGACTGTGAAATATCGTCTGCTGGGACGTACCGGGGTCTGGGTCTCCGAGATCTCCCTGGGCGCGATGACGTTCGGAGGCAGGGACCACCCGGTGTACGGCACCCATGGGGCGCTGGGTCAGGAGGACGTGGACCGGGTGGTCGGCGCGGCGCTGGACGCCGGGATCAACTTCCTGGACACCGCGGACGTCTACGCCGACGGCGAGAGCGAGGAACTGCTCGGCCGGGCGGTCGGGCGGCGCCGGCGGGACGTGGTGCTGGCGACCAAGCTGCTCGCTCCGGTCGGACCGGGGCCCAACGATCAGGGACTCTCTCGGCTGCACGTGATGCGGGCCCTGGAGGACAGTCTGCGCCGGCTGGGGACCGACTACATCGACCTCTACCAGATCCACAATCACGACCACCTGACTCCCCTGGAGGAGACGCTGAGCGCCCTCGACGACGCGGTGCGCCAGGGCAAGGTCCGCTACATCGGCTGCTCCAACCTGGCCGCCTGGCAGATCAGCAAGGCGCTGGGCATCTCCGCGCTGCACCACCAGGCGGCGTTCGTCGCCAACCAGGCCCACTACTCGCTGGTGGCGCGCGACGCCGAGCACGAGCTGGTGCCCCTGGCCGAGGACGCGGGACTGGGCCTGACGGTGTGGCAGCCGCTGGCCGGCGGATTCCTCACGGGCAAGTTCGACCGTGGTGGGGCGACCACGGAACCGGACTCCCGCCGTGCCCGGAACGGCTTCGACTTCATACCGTTCGACGAGGACCGGGGATTCGCGGTGCTCGACGTGGTCCGGGCCGTCGCGGCACGGCACGAGGTCGGCCCGGCCCGGGTGGCCCTGGCCTGGCTGCTCGCGCAGCGCGCCGTCACCAGCGTGATCGTCGGCGTCCGCACGGTGGAGCAACTCGCGGACGACGTCGCCGCCGGCGACCTTACGCTGACCGGGCAGGACCTCGCCGAACTCGACGAGGTCAGCAGGCCACCGGCGACTTATCCGAACTGGATCCAGCAGTGGTTCGCCCCGACCCGGATCCCCGCCGGGAACCTGGCCTGACGGACTGCCGCTCGGGCGCTCGTGCGGCGGGGTGATCCGGCGGACGGGTTCGGCCTCAGGACGGCGCGAGGACGCAGAACTCGTGGCCCTCCGGGTCGGTCAGGCACGTCCAAGGGACGTCGCCCTGGCCGAGGTCGAGATCGGTGGCGCCGAGGGTGCGCAACCTCGCTGCCTCCGCCACCTTGTCGTCACCGGGATACGGCAGCAGGTCCAGATGGACGCGGTCCGGCACGGTCTTCACGTCGGGCGTACGCAGGAACTCCAGATACGGGCCGGCCCCCTTGGCGGAGCGCAGGACCGCCTGATCGTCGGTCACCTCGTGGAGGGTCCAGTCCGTCGCCTCGCCCCAGAACCGGGCCATGGCCGGCGGATCCGCGCAGTCGACCACCACCCGGGCGACCGGGCCGGTGTCCCGGTGCACCTCCCGAGGCTCCAGCACGCAGAACTCGTTCCCCTCCGGGTCGGCGAGGACCGTCCACGGCACGTCGCCCTGACCCACGTGGGCGGGCCTCGCGCCGAGAGCCCGCAGGCGCGCGACCAACTCCGCCTGATGCCTCGCGGAGGTGGTGGCGAGATCGAGGTGGACACGGTTCTTCGCCGCCGTCTTGGGTTCCGGGACGGGAACGACGTCGACACCCATGGTCACCGGATCCGGCCAGACGAGGCCGCCCGCGGGTCCGACGTAGGTGGTCACGCCGGGGCTGTAGGCACTCCACCCGAGCGCCGCCGCCCAGAACCGCCCGACCGCCGAGGCGTCGAGAGCCTTCACGTTCACCTGAACAGGTCGCAGTGCCATGCCGGCGATCCTATGCACCGGCCCCGCGGCGACCTCCGCACCGCAAGCCGTCCCGCATCCCGCGCCATGGGCGCGCTGCTGGCGGTGGCGTACGCCGTGGGGGTGTTCTACCGGGCGGGCATGGCCGCCCAGGCCCTGTCGTACGGTGCGATCCTGTGCGCCG
Organism: Streptomyces sp. BoleA5; assembly: GCF_000373665.1. Classification (NCBI taxonomy): domain Bacteria; kingdom Bacillati; phylum Actinomycetota; class Actinomycetes; order Kitasatosporales; family Streptomycetaceae; genus Streptomyces; species Streptomyces sp. BoleA5. The sequence goes on along the minus strand of NZ_KB892100.1, from coordinate 145,429 downwards.
GCCCCTTCATCGCGAGCGCGACCGGCTACTACGGCGAGGGGGCGACGTTCCTCCTCCTGGCCGCCGCGGCCTGCACCGCCCTGGCCGCGGTCAGGCATCCGCGTCGGCACGGCGAGGGCTGACCCTCTGCGCTCCCGTCCGTGTGTGGGGGAGGATGGGGCGGGCCCGTCCACACTCGTGGCAATGCCAACAGCCCTGGTCGAGCAGCTGGAAGAGGGGGACGGTGGAGATCGCCATGCAGCCCGGTGCCGCCGCGCGGACGCGCAGGCCGCTGAGCAGGAAGCGGATTCTGGCCGCCGCGGTGGCGCTGGCCGACGACGGCGGGGTCGCCGCGTTGAGCATGCGGAAGATCGCGGCGGCACTCGGAGTGGTGCCGATGGCGCTGTACAAGCACGTGGCGAACAAGGACGAGTTGCTGGACGGCATGATCGACGCCGTGGTCGGCGAGATCGACCCGCCCGCCCCCGGGGTGGGCTGGAAACCGGCGGTGCGCGGGCGGGTGCTGTCGGCGCGCCGGATGCTGTTGCGCCATCCATGGGCGCCGGGGGTGATCGAAGCCCGGATGAAGGCCCGCTCGGCTCCGACACCCGCGGTGCTGGGGTACCTGGACTCGATGATCGGGATCTTCCGGGCCGGCGGGTTCACGCTCGATCTGGTCCATCACGCGATGCACATCATGGGCAGCCGTGTACTCGGCTTCTCCCAGGAGCTGTTCGAGGACTCCCCGGGCGGCGAGCCCGACCCGGACGCGCTGCCGCCCGAGGAGATGGCCGCGCGCTACCCGCATGTCACCGAGCTGGCCATGGCGGTCGCCCATGACGCGGAGTCCGTCGTCGGAGCCGGCTGCGACGACCAGCTGGAGTTCGAATTCGCCCTGGACCTGATGCTGGACGGCCTGGACCGGCTCAGGCACGCGTCCTGAGGCGCTGAGAACACGTACGCCAGAACCTCCCTCCCTCGCGGCTCTTGACGGGTGTACGCCGTACACCTACGGTGCGCAGCAAGGGAGTTCGCACATTGGGGGGATTCGATGGAAGCGATCGTCCAGAAGAGTTTCGGCCCGCCGGAGGTTCTGCGGCTGGAGGAGTTCGACCGGCCCGAGCCGGGCGCCGGCGAGGTGGTGGTGCGGGTACGCGCGGCGGCGCTCAACCCGTACGACTGGCACATGATGCGCGGCGACCCGTACGTGGCGCGGCTGATGGGCGGCATGGGGCTGACCCGGCCGAGGACGGCCGTGGCGGGGATCGACGCCGCCGGTCACGTGGAGGCCGTCGGACCGGGCGTGCAGGGCCTCGAACCCGGTGACGAGGTGCTGGGCTTCTGTCCGGGGGCCTGTGCCGAGTACGCCCGCACCACCGCGGACCTGCTGGTCCCCAAACCCGCGGGGCTGACGTTCGAGCAGGCCGCGGCGGTGCCGATGGGGGCGGTGACCGCGCTGCGCGGTATCCGGACCGTCGGCGGGGCGCAGGCCGGGCACCGCGTACTGGTCAACGGCGCCGCCGGCGGCGTGGGCCACTTCGCGGTGCAGATCGCCGCCGCCCTCGACGCCGATGTCACCGCGGTGTGCAGCCCGGGAAACGCGGAACTGGTGCGCTCCTTGGGCGCCGGCCACGTCATCGACTACACCCGGCAGGACTTCACCCGGTCCGGCCTCCGCTACGACCTGATCCTGGACAACGTCGGCAACCACCCGCTGAGCAGGCTGCGCCGGGCACTGACCCCGGCGGGCACCCTGGTGGCCAACGGCGGTGGATCGCCCGGCCGCGTGGTCGGCGCCGTGGGCTCGACGCTGCGCCTGGTCGCCGCCGACGCCTTCGCCCGGCAGCGACTGCGCGTGATCCTCCCGGCGACCCCGGGCGGCCCCACCCGGGACGACCTGCTCGCCGTCACCGCGCTCATCGAGGCCGGCCGGCTCACCCCCGTGGTGGACCGGACCTATCCACTGGCCGAGACCGCCGAGGGGATGCGCCATGTGGAGCGGGGGCACGCCCGCGGCAAGACGGTGATCACCGTTCGCTGAAGGCCCCGGCCCGCGTCGCCCGACGGCCGTACCCCTGGGGGCCGCCGGCCGTCACGACGCGGGCCGCGCGGATCGTCGCCCGCGGATAACCCCAAAGGGGCTCCGTGAAAAGGTAGTTGGCTCTCGTGCGTGCCGGTGCATCCCGCGCGCCCTTTCCGAACAGCCCGTTTTCGTGCGCAGTTGACGCGGCGTCGTACAGGGCGAGACGATGCCGACCGACCGGCGCCGGTGTCGCGGGGGTGTTCCATGGGCGTGGTGTTGCCGAGCTATCTGGATGAGGCTCTCGACCTGATCGGCGTGTCCTGGCCCAACGTCGACGAGGACGACTACCGCGAGATGGCGCAGGCCATGCGCGACTTCTCGGAGAGCCTGCGCAACGGCACCTTCGATCTGCACGCGGCCATGCAGGACATGGTGGGGGCCAACGAGGGCCCCGCCGTTGACGCCCTGGCCGCGCATTGGGAGATGGTGCGGGGCAAGCACCTCTCGGGCCTGACGGACATCGGCGAGGCGGCAGCTTTCGGGCTCGAAGCGGTCGCGGTGCTGATCGAGGGCGCCAAGCTCGCGGCCATCGTCCAACTGGGCATCCTCGCCACGGAGATCGTCGCCGCGGTGGCGGCCGCGCCCGTCACGCTGGGGCTGTCGTCCCTCGGCGGGATCGCCGGTACGCAGGCCTGCCGGATGATCGTGAAGCGGATCTTCAAGGAGGTCCAGCAGGCCGTCATCGACGAGATCATGTCCCGGGTGACCGCCCCCATCGAGGAGGCCATCGGGGCCATGGTCGGCGACCTGGTGGTGCAGGTCGGCTCGAACGCGCTGGGTGTGCAGAACGGCGTCGACCTCGGCAGGACCGCCAAGGCGGGCAAGGACTCCATGCAACTGGCCTCCGCAGGGCCGGGCGGAGGCGGTTCGGGCGGCAGCGGCGGCACCGGGGGTGCCGGGGGCGGCTCCGGGCAGATCAATGTCGATCTGCAGTCGTACGGCACCCTGCAGGACTCGCTCAAGAGCGCCGGCGACCACTTCGACGGCCACAGCATGTCGCACATCGGCAAGGCGAAGACCCACCAGGGCCGCACCCGGGGCAAGGACGCCATAGCCAACGCCGTCAACGGTGCCATGGACAAGGCGATGACCGGCATCGTCGAGGGGGTCAAGAAGGCGTCCAAACACATCGGCGACGACATGAAGCAAGGCGTCAAGCTGATGCACGACAACCACCACCAGAACGACGGCAAGATCGCCGACGACCTCCACAGGATCCACCGCCGGGAACCGAGCCGTGACGAACTGCGCGACCGGATCGGCGAGCGGCCGGTCTACCTCCTCGGCGACCGCGGGAAGATCCAGCGGCTCACCAGGAACGGGCCCGTCGACCTGACCGACGCCGACCGCGACCTGCTGGGCGTGCCGCTGAAGCTCACGGGCGCGAACAACGACACCGTCCCGCGCCGTCCCAAAAATCCCGACAACCCCTACGCATGGCCGGAGAGCACCCCGGAGGAAAGGGCCGCGCGGCCGCGCAAGGCCTCGACAAAGGTCCCCTTCTACGAGGACGAACTCTCCCGCGCGACAGCGCTGGCACGCCACGAGCAGGGCAGCTACGGCAACTACACGCCGGACAAGAACACCGGCGAGCCCAAGTTCAGCAGCAACAACTACGCCGCGGCACGCGTGGAATACGAGCACGAGGACGGCAATACCCGGGATTTCATCCTGGTCGGACGGAGCAACAACCCCGTGCACTCGGAAAAGGTCCTCGGCATACCCTTCCTGCAGAACGGGACGGGGGAGCATGTGAAGGACCTCTACACCGAACGGGCACCCTGCAGCGAGAGCAGCGACTGCGCGGCGTGGATCCAGGAATGGATGCCGCACGTCAACGTCACCCACAGCATCGACTACGGGCCGTCAGCGGAATCCATGGAGCAGGGAAACCGCGAAGTGGAGGACCGGCTCAATCGGATGTATCCGGGGGAGCGGCCCGAGAAGAGAAGCCCCTGGACCAACTTCAAGGGGCTCCACCACCACTGAGATGCCCCACTGGTACCATCTGCACCCGTCAGCCACCCCCGAATGAAAGCCCGGAAGCCGCGAAATGAGTCCCCTGATCGACCGCGTCGCCATGGAGTCGGTTTTCGGCCCCGACGAACTGGTGACTCCGGATGACACGGCTCTCGCCGGAATCGCCCACGGGCCGACCCGGGCCTTTCTGAGGGACGTGGGCCTTCCGGACCAGATGGGCTGGTTCCAGGCGGATCAGCTGCTCGTCGACGGTGACCTGCGCATCGGCGGCGAGGCCTGGCAGGCCGTGTCGAGGAAGTACCCGAGCTGCCCCTTCGACATGTCGGCCTGGCTGTCCCTCGGCGGGATCGGCATGGACGACGTCATGGTCGACACCAGGACCGGGGTCGTGTACTGCATCCCCGAGGACGGGAGCCCGCACGTCCTCAACAGCGGCGTGGACGCGCTGGCGTTCTTCCTCCACGCGCTGGAGGAGGAACGGCCCGACTACGATCCGGAGGCCGCCACCGACGAGGGCGTCGACCCGGAGGGCGCGCACGACCGGCTGCTGGCGCTGATGCGCCGGACCGACGCCGCGGCGATGGAGAACGAGGACTCCGCCTGGTACCTCGTTCTGCGGTACGTGCGGAACCTCATGCAGGACTAGCGAACCGGTACCCACCCCTTGAGGAGAACGACGACGTGACGCCCACCGGCGACCGCCTGACCGACCGGTTCGGCGCATCGGGAGTGCGGCTCCTGGAGACCGGGCCCGCGGTACCCGACTTCGTGGACGCCGCCGCCTGGGGGCACACCGCGGGCCTCGTCCTGCCTCTGCGGGTGAACCCGTACTTCCACACGCTGCCGGAGGAGCCGGTCGGACTGCGCGCGTACGCGCGGGGCATGGGCAGGGATCTGGAGGGCGACCCCCACGCCTCCTGGACCCGCCTCGGCTCCGACCGCGCCTTCGACCTCTGCGTCGCTCCCGACGGCAAGGTGTGGGGCGTACTCCTCGGCTACGACGAGCCGGACAGGTTCGTCAGCTCCGGCCCGGCGCTGTTCGCCGAGAGCCTCCTGGAGGTGGACACCCTCCTGGAGGCCGTCACCACCGGCGAGGACCCCGAGCAGGCGTCGGCCGCCTACCAGGCCACGTTCCGCCGGCTCGAGTCCGCGGACCCCGAGGCCTTCGCCGATCCGGAGCACTGGTGGCCACTGGTGCTGGAGGACATCCGCACGACCGCCAGCGTCCGGTCCTTCGCGACGTTCGAGTTCGCCGCCCCGGACGGCACCAAGCACCTCGTCAGCGAGCCGGGGTCGATCTGCGTGCACGCGGAGGAACGGACCTGGTCGCGGATGTACGCGGCCGGTGTCGAACCCGACCAGGTCACCCGCATCCACACCGAACTCGAGCCCTGCTTCATGCCGGGTCACTACTGCTCGATGTGGCTCGAGATGAGCTTCCCCGACGCCTCCCTCACCCACAACGTGTCCTACGGCGAGACCGCCGAGGAACGGGTCGCCGGCATCAGGGAACTGCAGGCCTTCGTCCGAAGCCAGTCCGAGAAGGGGTGACCCGCGCTGACCACGTCCGGCCCCCCTGCGTGGCCGCCCCTCGACGGCCCGGCCGCCCGCCCGGCGCCCGCCCTCCTCGCCTGGGCCGCCGGCCCCGGCGACGACCGGCCGCGTGCCGCCCTGGTCACCGGACCGCGCGGTACGGGCAAGAGCCGGCTGATCGCCTGGCTGGTCGCGGGATCGGCCGCCGACCCCCGGATCACCGTGCACGCCGTGGGTTTCGCGCGCGGGCAGACCGCCCGCACACTGGCCTGGCAGCTCGGCCGGCAGCTCGGCTACGGCCCCACGGAGCCGGACGAACTGCTGGGACGGCTCCGGGCGGACCCGCGACCGGTGCTGCTCGCCGTCGCCGACCTCCACCAGGCCGGACGAGGCCCGGCCCACCTGCCGTCCGGCCGACCCGGCACGGTCGTCGACGACCTCCTCGCCCCGCTGCTTCGGCTGCCGGACCTCCGCATGCTCATCGAGACCGAGGCACGGGAACTCGCCCGCACACCGGACGCGCTCGTGCTGACGCTGGAACCCGCGGACGACGCCCACCCCGTGGGAACACCGCTGCCCGGCCCCCGCCCGGAGGGCGCCGCGACTCCTGCCGCGCCGGCACCGGGCCGGGACTGGCGCACCGCGTCGGCCGACGAGCGCGAACACGCCCTCGACCGCGCGCTGACCACGGGCGCGGCCCATGAACTGCTCAGGGACCCCGGCTACCTCGTGTACGGATCGGTCCCGGCCATCACCGCCACCCTGGTGGACCCCGCCGTCCCCCTGCCTCCGAGCCTGCGCGCCGTGTGGGCCGACGCGGCACCCGCACTGTCGGCCCCGGACCTGCCCGACTCCCAACGGGCCGCCGTCCTGCACGCCGCGGCCGTCGGCACGGACCCGCGGCTGGCCGAGTACCTGAGGCCACTGGCCCAGTCGGGCCCCTGGACCACGTCGTGGTGCAGGCCGTCGCGACCCGCGGACGCCCTCGCCCTCCTGCCGGGCGCCGCCGGTTCCGACGGCACCCTCGTGTCGGCGAACGGTCTGGGGCAACTGGCCCGGATCGCGCTCGCCGACGGTCAGGTCGTCGCGAGCCCGTCGTCGGGCGGCACGCCGTGGCAACCGGTGGCGCTCACCGCGGTGACGGACGACTGCCTGCTGGCCCTCGACGGATCGGGGACGCTCCACCCGCTCCCGCTGGCCACCGGGGCCCAGGTGCCCATGGGTCTGGGCTACCTGGCCCTGCACCACAACTCCGCCTCGCTGGCCTCCCTTCCCGAGCGTCCCACCGCCGTGGCGTCGACCCCGCGCCACGTCGCCGTGGCGGACGGCCAGGGCCGCGTACGCCTGTGGCCCCTGTACGACATCGGGCCCGGCCCCCGCGGCGTCGAGCCGCACCGCACCGGTGTGACGGCGGTTGCCTGCCTCGACGTCTCCGACGCCGCCGTGCTGGTGGTGACCGGCGGCCTCGACGGCACCGTCAGGCTGTGGGACACCGAGGGCGGCGACAACCCGCCGGACCCGGTCGAGCGCCGCGCGGCGGTCCCCGCGGCACTGGCCGTGGCCGACACCCACGACGCCGGACCCGTCCTCGCCGTCGCCTGGTCCGACCGGCGACTGCACCTGTGGCATCTGCTGAGCGGACGCAGGGCCGTCGTCCCCGCACTGCACGACATCCGGGCCCTGGTCCTCACCGCAGGCGGCCACCTGGTGTCGGCCGGGCACCGGGGCGTCCGCAGCACCAGGCTCGACTTGACCGCCCTGTGGGCCCGGGAGGCCGGGATCCCGGCCGGGTAGGTGACCGTCCGGCCCCGGGCCTGCGCGCCCGGGGCCGGAAGGAACGGAGGTCGGCGGCCGCCGGCTAGGGCCGGGCGTAGGGCCGGGTCAGGACCTCCATGTTGTGGCCGTCCGGATCTGCGAAGTACGCGCCACGACCACCGAACAGGCGGTTGATCCGACCGGGCTCGGTGTGGCCGGGGTCGGCGTGGTGAGTGACGCCGATCGCCTCCAGACGGGCGATCACCTGGTCGAACAGCTCCTCGGTGACCAGGAAGGCGTAGTGCTGCGACTGGATCGGCTCGTCGCGCTTCTCGTAGTAGTCGAAGGTGACGCCGTTGCCGAGCTCGACGGGGAGGAACGGCCCGAAGGGTGCGCCGACCTCCAGGCCCAGTACGACGGCCAGGAACTCGGCGGACAACCGCCGGTCACGGGCGTAGACGGCGGTGTGGTTCAACTGGGCGGGAGCCGGGCGCGGCTCGATCGCAGGGGGGTTCTGCCGGTCGTTGGACATCGATGACATCGGTCTCCGGGTCTCGGGTTCGCTGGGATCGGTGCCGCACGGGGGCACCGCGGGGAGACTCGGAAGGAGGGCGGGGCTCTGGCCCGCCTCGCGCTCACGCCAAGGCCGGCGAACCTGTTCGTGCTTGGCTCGAGGCCGACCCGGCAGTCACCTGATGGAATCTAGTGACTGCCGGGGGCGCGGGCAACCTCGGGGTCAGGCGGTGGTGCTCTCGGCGGCACGGAGGATGAGGCGGGCGACGGCCTCGGGCCGGGAGACGGAGACGGCGTGGGATGCGTCGATCTCCTCGGTACGGGCCTGCGCGCGCTCGGACATGAAGCGCTGCGCGGCCGGGGGGATGTTGCGGTCGGCGGTGGCGACGAGGCTCCAGGAGGGGATCGCCCGCCACGTGTCCACGGTGGCCGGCTCCTCCAGGGCGGCCGCGGCGATGGGGCGCTGGGTGGCGGCCATCAGGTCGGTGACGGAGTGCGGCACGTCGGCGGCGAACTGGTCGTGGAACGCCTCGGTCTTGATGTAGAGGTCGGTGCCGGTCCCGGTGTCGGTCAGGGGTGAAGCCGACTCGTCGGTCAGGGGGAAGGGCAGCGCGTCGAGGTTCGGGCCGAGGGTGCTCCCGGGGTACTTGTTCGACAGCTCCAGGGCGCTCTCGCCCTTGTCGGGGATGAACGCGGCGACGTAGACCAGTGCCTTGACCTTCGCCTCCCCGGCGGCGGCTTCACTGATCACGGCGCCGCCGTAGGAGTGCCCGGCGAGGACGACGGGGCCTTCCACCCCCTTCACCACGCTCGCGACGTACGCGGCGTCACCGGCCAGGCCGCGCAGCGGGTTGGCGGCCGCGATGACCGGATAGCCGGCCTCCCGCAGGTGCGGGATCACGCCGTTCCAGCTGGAGGAGTCCGCGAACGCGCCGTGCACCAGCACGATGGTGGGCTTGTGCGGCGCGGGGCGGGTGGCGGCGGTGTCGTTCATGGTGGTTCTTCTCCTCGGACGGTGCGGGTCGTTCCTTCGCCGGTGCGCCGCTGGGGTGCTGCCCGACACCGAGAAACTTAGCGCCATATTGCCTCGTGTACAAGTTGCTTGTGAGCGATCAAATGTCCGGCCCGTGGACGGCGACGGCGTGCCGGACGGGCCCCGGCCGTCGGACGACATGAACCCCTGACTCGCCGGAATGACTGATGCTCTGTCACATGGCGTGCCTACAGGGTTGGTTGGCGGCGCCCGGACATGGGGGCGCCCGCCCCTCGCCGAGGGGCCGGCGTTAATGTCGGTGTCACAGAACCGGAGCGGGGCCGGTCAGTTGGTGTGGAGCCGTGAGCGCTGCGGGCGCTGGGCCCGCGTGCCGTCCCACGCTCCTCCACCGACGACAGAGAGAACCGGATGCGCTTCACCATTGCGGGCATCGCGCTCGCGAGCACTGCCGTGATCACCACCCTGGCCGCCTCGCCGGCCGTCGCCGCGACCCCGTCGCTTCCCGCCCCGGACATCGCGGGTGTCCTGGCCGTCCAGAAGCAGGCCCTGGCGAACGGCGCCCCCGGCGCGCTGACCCGTATCGACTCGGGCAGTTCGAGCTACCGCATCGCGTCCGGGCAGGCGGACACCGTCGCCCGCACGGCGATGGACGCGGACCGGCGGTTCCGGGTCGGCAGCGTCAGCAAGAGCTTCACCACGGTGGTCCTGATGCAACTGGCCGCCGAGGGCCGGATCGACCTCGACGCCCCGGCGAACACCTACCTGCCGCAGCCGCTGCCCGACGACCGCATCACCGTGCGGCACCTGCTCTCCCACCGCAGCGGCCTGTGGGACTACACCAACGACATGTTCTACTACACCGTCCCCGGCTTCGAAGCGGTGCGGAACAAGGTCTTCACCTACCAGGAACTCATCGACCTCTCCACCGCCCACCAGCCCACCAACGCACCCGGCGCGGCCTACAGCTACTCCAACACCAACTTCGTGGTGCTCGGCGCCCTCATCGAGAACGTCACCGGCGTGCCGATGGCCACCCACTACCAGCAGCGGATCCTGACCCCGCTGAACCTGAGGAACACCACCTACGTCCACCCGCAGACCGCCATCTCCGGCTCCTACGCCCACGGCTACCTGCGCGACGACGACACCACCCTGCCCCTGGTGGACTCCACCGAGCAGACCGTCTCCTGGGCGCAGTCCGCCGGCGCGGTCATCTCCAACGCCGGCGACCTCAACCGCTTCTTCTCCGCCCTGGTCACCGGCAAGCTCGTGCCCGCCGCGCAGCTCCAGCAGATGATGACCATGGTCCCGGTCAACGCCGACGGCACCCAGTCCTACGGACTGGGCCTGCGCGCCAGGAAGCTGTCCTGCGGCGTGACCGTCTACGGCCACACCGGCACCGTCCAGGGCTTCTACACCTACGCGTTCACCACCGCCGACGGCAAGCGCAGCATGACGTCCATGGCGAACACCTCCAACAACGGCACCGTCAACACCGTCCTCGGCGGCACCCTGGAGGCCGCGTTCTGCGGCACCACCACCGCCAAGGCCACCACGCTCAAGACCACCGAGGACGAGACCTTCACCGAGGACATCGCCCCCCAGATCGTCCGCCACAACCGGTAGTCACCACCGCCGGTGGTCACCGTGCCCGGTGGTCACCGGGCCCCGGTTGAACCGGACCGCCGCCGCGTACCCGCACATCCCCCGGCGGGTGCGCGGCGGTTCCTCGTGCCGGGACGTGTCGCCGAACGCACCACCCCGTCCCGTGGGGAGATCACCGAAGCGGCGGCGGCCACCGGAGTCCTTGTCGTCGACCCCGTGCCCTGGCTCTGCGGCGCGGGCGGCACCTGCCCCGTGGTGCGGGAGGACACCTTCGTCCACCGCGACGACAGGCATCTCACCGAGTCCTACGCAGAGGCCATCGCACCCGTACTGGACCAGACGATGACCACCCTCTACGGAACCGACCCGGGCCGGCTCCCGGAACCGGTCCGTCCGCGATAGGCCACCGGCCGCGGCCCACCGGGGGTGCGCCGCCGTCAGCCCGTGAGGAGATCGCCCACGGCGGCGATGCCGCCGGTGATCGCGTGCCGGCCGGTGTTGCCGAAGCCGAGTACGAGGCGCGGCTCTCCTGCCGGGTCCGGTGCCGTGCGGTGAGCGGCCATCGCGTAGAGGCCGACACCTCGGGCCCGGGCCGCGGCGACGACCTGCTCCTCGTCGCGGCCCGGGCCGAGGTGGGCGACGGCGTGGAAGCCCGCTGCCAGGCCGGTGAGCCGCACGCCGGGGGCGTGCGCGGCGAGTGCCTCGACCAGGGTGGCGCGCCGGGCGGCGTACTCCGCGCGCATGCGGCGCAGGTGGCGGTCGTACCGGCCGGAGGTCATCAGATGGGCGAGGGCGACCTGGTCGAGGGTCGGTGATCCGCGGTCGTCGGAGGCCTTGAAGGCGACGACGGCTTCGTGGAGGAGAGGTGGGCAGAGCAGCCAGCCGAGCCGGAGGGCCGGCGCGAGGGACTTGCTGACGGTCCCGATGTTCAGTACGCGGTCGGGGGCGAGGCCCTGGAGGGCGCCGACGGGGTCGCGGTCGTAGCGGAACTCGGCGTCGTAGTCGTCCTCGATGACGAAGGCGTCGCGGCGCTGCGCCCAGTCGATCAGTGCGCGCCGCCGCCGGGCGGTCATCACGACGCCGGTCGGCCACTGGTGCGCGGGGGTGACCAGGACCGCCCGCGCGCTGCCGGCCTCCAGGGCCCGCACGTCGACGCCGTCCTCGTCGACGGGCACCGGTACGGCGGTCATCCCGGCGTGCGCGGCGGCGCGGGACGTCGCGCCGGGCGCGCCGGGCTCCTCGTAGGCGAGCGTGGTGACGCCGCGGGCGGCCAGCGCGCGCAGGGCCAGGGCGAGGCCCTGGGCGTAGCCGGAGCAGATGACGGTGCGTTCGGGGTCGGCGGCCGCGGCCCGCACCCGGCGCTGGTACCCGGCGACGACCTCGCGCAGCATGGGCGTCCCGTGCGGGTCGCCGTAGTCGAGGGCGGCGGTCGGCAGGGTGCGGGCCGCCTCGCGGATCGCCCAGAGCCAGTCGGCGAGCGGGAAGGACGCGAGGTCGGGGACGCCGGAGCGGAAGTCGGCGAGGAGCCGCGGCCCGGGACCCGGCGGCGTGGCGGGCGTGGCGGGCGCGGGCTGGGGGCAGGCGCGGGCGGCGACGATGGTGGCGGCACCGACACGGCCGGTGAGATAGCCCTCCGCCTGGAGCTGGGCGTAGCAGTCCTGGACCAGGCCTCGGGAGACCCCGGCGCGGCGGGCCAGTTCGCGGGAGGACGGCAGGCGTTCGCCGACCTGGAGGCGGCCGGCCCGTATGGCGTCCCGGATCTGGCGCTCCAGCTGCGCGCGCAGCCCCTCGGCGCTGTTCCGGTCGACGGCGAGCAGCAGTTCGGGCGACAGACCGGACCACTGGAGCGGCATGGAAATGGAGCTTACCGGGGGACCGGCCGGCTCGTAGCGTCAACGGCATGACCACGCCGCCCAGCATCCCGCCCACCGGCACGTCCGCCGGCACCGCACATCCCCCGGACCCCGCTTCCGCCTCCGCCCGCCCCCCATTGATGACCCGTCAGCTGCTGCTGCGCTTCGCGACCGTCATCGGCGCCTCCGCGAGCTTCTTCCTGCTGCTCTCGGTGGTGCCGCTGTACGCCCAGCGCAGCGGCGGCGACGCCGGCCTGGCAACGGGCGCCCTGATGCTGGCCACCGTCGGCGGCGAGTTGGTCACCCCACGCCTGGTGGCCCGCTACGGCTACCGCACGGCCCTGGCCGCGGGGCTGGTCCTGCTCGGCGCGCCCGCACTGGTGCTGACCGCCGGGGACGGCATGGTGTGGATCGTCGCGATGTGCCTGCTGCGCGGGCTCGGCTTCGCGCTCACCGTCGTCGCGGGCGGCGCCCTGACGGCGTCGCTGATCCCGGCCGAACGGCGCGGCGAGGGGCTGGCACTGGCCGGGATCGTGTCCGGCGTACCGTCCCTGGTGGGCCTGCCGCTGGGTGTGTGGCTGGCCGCGCACGTGGGGTTCACCCCGGTGTGCGTGGCCGGCGGGGTGGTCGCGCTGGCCGCGGTCGTGGTGGTGCCGGGGCTCCCGGGGCGGGAACGGTCCGCGGGCCGGGACGGCGGAGTGGTCGCGGGCCTGCGCACCGGGGCCCTGGCCCGGCCCACCGCGGTGTTCGCGACGACCGCGCTGGGGGCGGGGATCATCGTCACGTTCCTGCCGGTCGCCGTCCCCGCGTCGCTGTCCGCCCTGGTGACGGTCGCGCTCTTCGCGCAGCCCGCCACGTCCACTGTGGCGCGCTGGTTCGCCGGCCGGTACGGCGACCGCCACGGCCCTGCCCGCCTGGTGCTGCCCGGCCTGCTGGCGTCGGCCGCCGGCCTGCTGCTGACGGCGGCGACGGGCAGCCCGGTGGCGGTGCTCGCCGGCGTCACGCTGTTCGGAGCGGGCTTCGGGGTGGCGCAGAACGCGACGCTCACACTGATGTACTCCCGGGTCCCGGAGTCCGGGTACGGCACGGTCAGCGCGCTGTGGAACGTCGCCTACGACGGCGGCATGGGCGTGGGCGCCCTCGCCTTCGGCGTGACGGCGGCCCACACCGGCTACCCGGCCGCCTTCGCGCTGGCCGCCGCCGCGACGCTCGTCGCCCTGGCCCCGGCCTGGCGCGACCGCTGAACCCGGCTGGCGCACGGACACGGACACGGACACGGGTACGGCGTGGCGGCGCCCGCTCCGCCACATCCCCTCTCCGGATCCACCCGATCGGCGCACGCCCACGTCGACCGGTGGGCCAGGATGACCGGCATGCCTTCCGCGTCCGAGAATCAGCCGCCGACCGCACACCCCTCCCCGGTCAACGACTACGACGCTCTCGCCGAGGGGTACACGGCCGAGAACGAGGCCGGCATCGCCAACGCCTACTACGAGCGGCCCGCGATCCTGGCCCTCGCGGGGGACGTGGCGGGCCGCCGGATCCTCGACGCCGGTTGCGGCGCGGGCCCGCTGTCCGCCGAACTGAGCGCCCGAGGTGCCGTCGTCACCGGGGTCGACGCGAGTGCCGGGATGCTCGCGCTGGCCCGGCGGCGACTCGGCCGCTTGCTTGCGGTGCGCTGCGTCGCTGGGCTCAGCCAGAGTCGATGTTTGACGCGTCAAGCAAGCGATGTCGTGACGGATGCTCGGTTCCTCCGGGCTCGCCTCCCGGCGTCCCGGCCTCCCGCGGCTCCCTCAGAGGCTGTGCGCGGTGATGTCACCGTGCGGGGTGGTGGCGTGGATGTGGAGTGCGGTCGCGCCGTCGTTCTTCAGGGCGTTGCTGACGCGGCCGTGGCCGGCGCCGGCGTCCAGGGCGGCGGACACGCCGGCGGCGGCGGTGACCGTGATGTCGCCCATCTGGGTGTGGAGTTCGACCGTGCCGCGGACGGCTTCGGCGACCCGGATGTCGCCCCGTGCCGTGCTGATGTTCGCGGGGCCGGTGAGCCGGCCGATCTCGACGTCGCCGTCGACCGCTGTGAGGCGTACCCCGGCGGCCTCGTCGATCTTGATCTGGCGGTAGGCGCCGTCGAAGTCGACGTCACCGAGCCTGCCGACGCCGCGCAGTTCGCAGCCGGCGGCCTTGCCCTGGACGCGGGAGCCGGTCGGCAGCTGAACGGTGACCTCCAGGGATCCCGAAGGGCCGAGCAGCCGGTTGCCGGACTCGGGGGTGTGGATCTGCAGGACGCCCTCGATGAAGGTGACGGTGGTCCGCTCGGCAGTCCGGACGTCGCGGCTCTTGGAGGGGTCGGCGGGCAGGACCTCGACGGTGGTGTCGGCGCGGTCGGCGGCGATGAACCGGACGCGTCCGGCGGGGATGTCCAGGACGGCGGAGATGGCGGCGGTGGTGGCGAACTTCTGCATCATGCTCTCCCGTGCTCGCTGATTGTTTCTGACATTGGAAACGCTACGTTGCTTTCCAAATAATGGCAACGTTCTTGTTGCGTAAAGACGCTGTCATTGCAGGTAAGGTGAGGGAAATCGTTGCAACGATCCTGCGGATAACGCAACGTCAGCCCTTCCGATCATTGCAATGGTCGGTGAGTGAACGCTATGGTGCGGGAATCGGGAACATCGCGAGGGATCACCAGGGAGATCACGATGCCGGGAGGCAGGCTCACCCAGCAGGAACGCCAGCAGATCGCGTCGGGGCTGGCCGACAGCCTCCCGTACGCCGAGATCGCTCGGCGCCTGGACCGGCCTACCTCGACCGTCACGCGCGAGGTGATGCGCAACGGCGGCCCCACCTCATACCGCGCCGACCTGGCCCACCGGGCCACCGAGCGCCGCGCCCACCGGCGCAAGCCCGCCGCCGTCAGGGGAGCGCAGTCGGCTCCTCAGGCGCACGGACGGGACGCGGAGGCTGTGGCCGAGTACGAGGAGACGTTCACCACGGTCATGATGGCCTCGGGTCTGAACAAGATGGGTGCCCGGGTGCTGACGTGCCTGTTCACCACCGACGCGGGCAGTCTGACAGCGGCCGAGCTCACCGAGCGCCTCCAGGTCAGCCCGGCGTCCATCTCCAAGGCGATCGCCTTCCTGGAGAGTCAGAGCCTGGTCCGCCGGGAACGCGACGAGCGCCGCCGGGACCGCTACCTCGTCGACGACGAACTCTTCTACCAGGCGACCATCGCCAGTGCCCGGGCCAACGACCGGCTGGTGGCGACCGCGCGCCAGGGCGTGGCCGTCCTCGGCCCCGACACCCCGGCCGCCGCCCGCCTGGAGAACATCGCCCGCTTCCTCGACTTCATCAGCGAGAGCATCACCCGCGCCGCGGAACAGGCGCGCGAAGTCCTCCACACCGCACCCGGCACCACCTCGCACGGCTCCGCCCGGCCAGGTCATCCGGGGCGCGGATAGCCAGCGCTCCGGAACCGGGGTCCGTGACGCCCGCCGGGAGGATGGCTTGTGGACCTCCTCGCACTGCGTTGCACTGCGTTGTCGGACGCCAGGGCTAGGTTGAGCGCGAGTCCATGAGGAAGCGAAGGGAGCCCGACGGATGGGTGCCGGCGGGTGGAGCCATGTCACGCCGTACCGCGGGAGCGCGGCAGCGACCCTGGAGGCGCTGCAACTCGTGGAACCCGCCCCGGGTCTGCCTCGTGCACCCGACTTGATCGGGCACAGGATGTCGGGTCCGGCATGACAGGCGCCGCCTAGCGTGGTGGTCGTCAAGAGGAAGGAGTCCGGGCGTGCTGGAGCGGCTGAACCAGGCCATGGAGCACATAGAGCGCCGTCTCGACCAGGACATCGAGGTGGACGAGCTGGCACGCATCGCGGCCACCTCGGAGTACCACCTGCGCCGGATGTTCTCCGCGCTCGCGGGCATGCCGCTGTCGGAGTACATCCGGCGCCGTCGGCTCACCCTCGCGGGTGCCGAGGTGCTCGCCGGGCGGGAGACGCTGCTGGCGATCGCGGTGCGCTACGGCTACGGCTCCGGCGAGGCGTTCGCGCGGGCGTTCCGTGCCATGCACGGTATCGGACCGGGTGACGCCCGCAGGACCGGCGCGGAGCTCAACTCCCAGTCCCGGATGGCCTTCCGACTCACCGTCGAAGGGAGCAGCAGCATGCGATACCGCGTCGTGGACAAGGCGGACTTCGCCGTCGTCGGCCTCAAGGCCCGGGTGCCGCTGGTGCACGCGGGGCCGAACCAGGCGATCATCGATTTCGTCCGCGGGATCGACCCGCGGCTCCAGGAGCGCCTGGAGAAACTGTCGGACCAGGAGCCGCACGGCATCGTCGCGGTCTGCGACGACCTCGACCCCAGCCGCGCCGAGGGCACCGAACTCGACTACTACCACGCCGTGATCACCTCGGCGGCCGCTCCCGAGGGCACGACGACGCTGGCCGTCCCGGCCGGCACCTGGGCGGTCTTCACCACCTCCGGGCCCGCGCCGCGGGCCGTCCAGGAACTGTGGCGGGACGTCTTCACCGAGTGGTTCCCGTCGAATCCGTACCGCAGCCGCACCGGCCCCGAGATCCTGCGCATCCGCCTGTCGCCGGACAAGACCGAGGCCGACGCCGAACTGTGGCTCCCGGTGGAGCCCGAGCGCGGCTGACGAAGGGCAGGCCGTCAAGGCGGGCGTGCGCGAGCGTTCCGGCCGGCCTGTCGGGCCGGCCGGAACGCTCGGTCGCAGCGGCGATCAGGATCGCCCCACGGCAGCCGGGCGGCGGGCCGCCTCACCCGGTGACCTTGGCGATGAACGCGGCGAGGTTCGCGACGGTCCGCTGGATCTTCTCCTCCAGGGTGAGCGTCTCGTGCAGCCGTGCGCCGACACCCGCGTCCTTCTTGCCCCGTACGTACAGCGGGCAGGCGAGGTCGCTGCACATGTAGGCCCCCACGGTGTTGCCCTGCTGCCCGGCCTTGCCGGTCTTCGCGGCGACCATGAGCGAGACGCCCCCGGAGTGCGTGGTCAGGCACATGGAGCACATGCTGAGCCGCGCCTGCCCGGCGGCGGCGCTCGAGGAGCGCAGGGCCAGTGCCACCGCGCGGCCGTCGAGCTCGGCGACGAGATAGGACCGGTCGGGCGCCTGGGGGTCGCGCCAGCCGAGGAAGTCCAGGTCGTCCCAGGGCTGCTCGGTCAGGTCCCGGGGCACGTGCAGGCGCTTCGCCTCGCCCTTGCTGCAGTTCACGAAGGCGCGGCGGATCTCTGACTCGGTGAGTGGCTTCATGAACGGCAGGCTAGTTTGCCTAAATCTATTAGGCAAATAATTAAGAGGTGCAGCTCCAAGCCATGGCGCACCGGCTCGGGTGGCTGGAGAAGGGCCTTCCGGGCCGGACAGGGCTGCGCCGCCCGCGGCCGCCCGCCGAAGCGCGTGCTCACGCGGCGGACGGCCACCGGGCGCGGTGCCTAGTACGAGCCGGTGCGCCCCTCGTAGGTGCGCGCGCCGCTGTCCCACATCCCGCGCGCGTACGACGTGACGTTGGCGTCGTTGACCATCAGGGTGTAACAGGACGATCCGCTGGTGCTCACCGAGCAGGAGTACTCGCGGCCGTCGCTGTTGCGGTGGACGGTCGCGTACGGCGTGAACTGGTCGAAGGTGTTGTACGAGGCGTTGCTGATCCGTGCCCATGCGGCGCGGCACGTGGGGCTGTACCGCAGCTCGAGAACCGCCTGACCCAGTGCCAGGCTCTGCACGGTTCTGGCGTCGGACTGGCAGTAGGTGCTGGGGTTCTTGCCGTCGCACGAGGAGCCCGAGCAGGTGGCTGCGCTGGCGGGGGAGGTCAGGCCGATGGTGGCCGCGCCTGCGAAGAGCATCGTCACCGCGGAACGTACGAGCAGCGTGCGTGTGCGCATGGTGTCCTCCTGGATGACCTTCGGAAACGGTGGCGCGGCCCCGCTGTGAGACGTGTCAGGTGTGGTGTGCGGGCATGCGCGAGGTGCGCCTGTGCAAGCTGATGCTGGCACGCTCCGTGGCCCTGGGGTAGCAACTGTGTTCGGCCACTGGCCGGTTGACGTCCTGTCGAAGTGGCGAGGCCGGTTCCCCTTCGACATGACGTCCCGGCCGAGGGTCAGAATAGGGGCGGTGTGATGGAGAGGACGTGCTCTCGGGGCTGGGGCGGCATCGCCCCGCGCTGCCCGTGGGTGTGCAGCCCTCGGGGCTGGGCCGTTCTTCCCTATAGGCGACCGGAACAAAGGTGATCAGGCATGGTTCATCAGGTCGGCGACGAAGTGATCGTCTCCTGCGAGCCGGCAACCGCTCGGGTGGTCGAGAAACACCGCTACATCGTGGTGGAGTGGCCGTGGAGAACCGCCGACAATTCCCTCAATATCCGATGGAATGGGCAAGTCGCCCTCCCGTACGGCGATTCCCACCAGGAATGGAGCCCGTACCGTCTGGAACCGGCGGCCTTCGCCCTCCGCCCGGGAGACGTCTGCACCGTGTCCATCCCGCCGACCCGGCTCTACGTGGGGCACTACGAGAAGTACGACCCTCCACGAAACCTCGGCTGGACTCCCGCACCCACCGCGGGAATCCACGTCATCCCTCCGGAGAGGATGGACATGGACCGGGAGGACGCGGGGTGCATGCTCTACCTGGGCGGGGCCGACCCCATTCGTGTGGAGCCGGCCGGGAACTGAGTCGCTGCGCGTCGGGTTCCGGGACCACTCGGACCGACGGGCGGGCTCGGTGACGGCCCGGTATCCCGCGGCTCAGCGGTAGTCCTCCGGGTGGCCCTGCATCCAGCGGTTGATCCGGTCGCGGGTCGCCACGAGCTGGTCCTGGTGCTTCTTCAGGTTCTCGAATGAGGTGTCCGTGCCGAGGGTGTCGCGAAGCTCCGCCGTCCACGCGAGCGGTTCGCGGAAGTGCCCGGGGCCCTGCGGATCGGCCTTCATCGCCTCGTCGAGTTGGGTGAGTTCGTCGCGTACCCGGGTCAGGAAGTACTCGCACTCGCCCGCGGACGTGCTGGAAGTGCAGCCGGAGTGGTAGGTCGCCTGCAGGGTGGCGAACGCGTCGCGCACCTTCTCCGTCGTCCCATCCGGTTGCCCGTCCGAAGGGGGCTCGGAGTCCGCCGGCGCGGCCGCCGAGACGGAGGCGGACGCCGAAGCGGACATCGGCGTGCGGGTGCTTGCCGCCGTCCGGTCGGATACGTCGTCCGACGGCGCGGCGCACGAGAGCAGAAGCGCCGCGAGCGGGACGGCGAGCAGCGGGGCACCGGGCAGGCGCCGCATGGGTTGCTTGATCACGGAAGGTATGACGTGGGGCAGGGCCGTGCGGTTCCTCACCGCGCCGGGCGTCCGGCGTCCGGGGAGCCCGAGACGGCTAACCCTGCAGGGTGTAGCGGAAGACGCGGGTGTCCCGCACGAGGAAGCCGAGCCGTTCGTACAGCCGGTTCGCCGCCTTCCGCGAGGGGCGGGAGGTGAGATCCACCGTGCGGGCACCCGCCGCGTCGGCCAGGCGTACCGCTTCCTCGGTGAGGGCGGCGCCGACACCGTAGCCGCGGGCGGCCTCGTCGACCACCACGTCCTCGATCCAGCCGCGCATGCCGGTCGGCAGCGGGAACATCGCGAGTGTCAGCGTCCCGACGACGCGGCCGTCGACCCGCGCCACCAGCACCGTGTTCGCCTCGGCGGCCAGGAGCCGGCGCAGCGACTCGTGGTCGGGCGGCGCGGCGCTGCTGGACAGTTGGGGCAGCAGGCGGGTGAACGCCTCGACCATCTCGTCGTCCGCTTCGCGTGCGACCGCAACCTCAAGGCTCATGATCCGGTTCCTGTCCAGGTGTCTCGGCACCGGGCGGCCTGTGCCGTGCCCGGGAGCGCGGCCTCGCACGGCCACGGGCACCAGTCTTCTCACGGACCCGTCCCGGCGGCCATTTCTGATCGTCCACCCGTGGCCGGCGCGGTCGGCGCTTCCCGGCGAGGCACGCACAGGGGGACCGGGCTACGGCGTCGTCGCGCTGCGCTCCTGGGTTTCCGCCTCCTCCGTCGCCTCGTGCGAGGGGGCGGCGGGCCGGGCGAGCGGGGCCAGTCGCTCGGTGGCGGTGTCGACCAGTTGCAGGTCGGTCTTGGTGTGGGCGATGGCGGCGTCGATGAGGAGGGCGACGAGGGGGTCGTGTGTGTGGGTGCGGCGCAGCCGGGTGAGCGCGGCGAGTTCGGAGAGGTAGGTCTGGCGTTGGGCCGCCACAAGGGTTTCGAGGGCCTCGGGACCCAGCTTGGCCGCACCGAAGAGCTTGAGGAAGAGTTCGTCGCGGTATCCGCCCGTGCGGACCCAGGCCGTCCTGGCCCAGGTGCCGAGCTCGTCCATTCCTTGGGCGGTGAGGGTGTAACGGGTCTTGTCCGGGCGGTCGTTCTGCGCGACGTGGGAACGGAAGACGTGGCCGTCGCGGACGAGACGGTCCAGGATCTGGTACAGGTGCCCGATGTTGAGGCCGCCCCATTGCGGGCCGATCGCCTCCTCGAAACGGCCCTTGAGCTCGTAGCCGTGACTCGGTCCCTCGGACAACAGCGCGAGCACGGCGTGGTGCAGTGGCATTTTGCATCCCCTCTGTGTTGTGACAATGTACCCGTGCATTGCCTCAATGCAGGAGGGGTGGTCGGAACGATGGGCGTGGTCTTGCGGGGTGTGACCCGCCGGCATCCGGGGGTGGTGGCGCTGGACGGCGTCGACCTGGAGATCGGTGACGGCGAATCGGTGGCCCTGACCGGCCCGTCGGGCGCCGGCAAGTCGACGGTGCTGCATGTGGTCGGCGGAATGGACGTGCCGGATTCCGGCACGGTGGAGGTCGACGGCACCGCGCTGGCCGGGGGCGGACTCGACGCCCACCGCCGCCGGATCGGCTTCGTCTTCCAGCGCTTCCATCTCCTGCCCGCCCTGACGGTGCTGGACAACGTGCTGGCCCCGGTGCTGCCCCGCCGGGTGGACTTCGACCGCCGGGCCCGCGGCATGGAACTGCTGGAGGCCGTGGGTCTGGCCCACCGCGCCGGCGCCCTGCCGTCGGAGCTGTCGGGTGGTCAGCAGCAGCGCGTCGCGGTCGCACGGTCGCTGATCAACCGGCCCGGTCTGCTGCTGGCGGACGAGCCGACGGGCAATCTGGACAGCTCGACGGGCCGGGAGATCATCGACCTGCTGCTGTCACTGACCGGTCAGTACGGCATGACGCTCCTGGTCGCGACGCACGATCTGGAGGTCGCCGCGAGCTGCGACCGGATCGTGCGCCTGCGCGACGGACGGGTCGTGGCCGACGAACGGGTCACGCCGGCGGCCGACGTCCTGGACCGGCTCGGGGGGTTGCGTCCGTGATCGCGATGATCTGGTCGCAACTGCGGCGTCACCGGGCCCGCGCGCTGGCCCTGGCCGCGGGCATCCTCGTGGCCGCCACCAGCTTCACCCTGCTCACCTCGACGGTGACCACCAGTCAGGCGCGCACCACGGAGACCGTGCGGAAGAACGCCCGCTCCGCGTACGACGTCCTGGTACGCCCCCACGGCAGCCAGACCGCCATGGAGCGCCGCGACCAACTGGTCGGGGCGAACTTCCTGTCCGGCATCTTCGGCGGCATCCAGACGAGCCAGTACGAGCGGATCAAGCGGATGCCCGGTATCGAGGTCGCCGCGCCCGTCGCCAACGTCGGATACCTGATGGTGCAGGGCACGCTGAAGGTGGACCTGTCGTCGTTCGTGGACGGCACGGCGGAGGGCCAGTTGCTGCGGATCAAGCCGCAGCTGACCGCGGGGCTGGGCACCTATCGCGCCGCCGACCAGTACCTGTACGTGAGCCGCAACCCGATCGAAGAGTCCAAGACGTTGTCCGACTCCACGTTCCCCGGACTGCAGGAGGAGCACGCGGACCACCGGACCTATCCGGTGTGCTGGTTCTACAACTACAACAAGACCGATCTGCACGTCATGCACACCGACGACGGTGGTCTTGGACCGCTCAAGCCCGGCTACATACCCGAGGACCGCCGCGAGACGTCGCCCTTCGACCGCGACATGAACAGCTGGCTCACCTGCCGGTCGGAGGGGGGCAAGGCGGTCGCCGAGGTCCCGGTCACCTACCCGGTGCTGCTGTCGGCGGTGGACCCCGCCGCCGAGGACCGTCTGGTTGGCCTCGGGCAGACCGTCACCTCCGGCCGCATGCTCACCGAGAACGACAAGCCCGTCTGGGGTCGCAAGGAGGGCTGGTCCAACGTGTCCTACTGGACGGTCCCGATGGTGCTGAGCGACCGGCCGCTGACGTCCGGGACCATGAACGCCACCGTGGAACGCCTCGACACGGGCGACCCCAAGGACCTGCGCGGCAAGCTCGGCAGCCCCGCGGCCCACGACTTCGTCAACGGCCTGCGCGGAACACCGGTGGGCCGTGTCAGCGCCGACCTCGAGCAGGGCTATCCCGGCAAGTCCCTGTTCGCCCCGCAGGCCGACAGCTACTGGACGGTCGGTCCCGTCGACTACCGCCGAGCCGGCGCGGGCCTGGCGCCCCGCGCCCGCGCGGACCAGTCCCCGGAGGCATGGCGCACGAACCAGGACCGCCAGTTCATCGGGTTCGTGCCGGAGGAGAACACCGGCACCCAGTTCCGGGAGGTCGTCAGCCACCCCGGAACCGCCTGCTGGGGCAGCACCACCTGCGAGCACGAGGACTACGGCAGGACACCGATCCCCTACCTGAAGCCGGTCGGCCGCTACGACGCCACCAAGCTCCCCGGCTTCTCCGGCTCGTCCTCGCTGTCCGCCGTGCCGCTGGAGACCTACCGCGCGCCGCAGGTCACCGGCGCCGACGAGGCCGGGCGGAAGGCCCTGGGCGACCGGCCGCTGCGTCCCGACCGCAACCTCGGCGGCTACCTGGCCGCACCGCCCACCATGCTCACGACCCTGGACTCGCTGCCCGTACTGACCGGCAGCCGGCGGCAGCCGACCGTACAGGACAAGGCTCCCATCAGCGCCATCCGGATCCGGGTCACCGGCGTGACCGGCGTCGACGCGGCGTCACAGGCACGGGTCAACGCCGTCGCCGGCCGCATCCGCACGGCGTACCCCGGGCTGCAGGTGGACATCACCATCGGCAGTTCGCCGGCACCGCAGACCGTCGCGCTGCCCGGCGTCAACGTGACGGAGAACTGGACGGCCAAGGGCGTCGCCCTGCACATCCTCAAGGCCGTCGACACCAAGAGCGCGATGCTCTTCGTCCTGGTCCTGATCGTGTGCGCGCTGTTCCTCGCCCAGGCCGCCCTGGCGTCGGTGCGATCACGCCGCATCGAGATCGGCACCCTGCGCTGCGTGGGCTGGAGCCCACCGGAGATCCTCCGGCTCATCCTCGGAGAACTCCTCGTCATCGGCCTGGGCGCGGGAGCCCTCGGCGCCGTACTGGCCTACGTCCTGGGCGTGGTGCTCGGGCTGCCCGACTCCGGGCCGAAGGCGGCGCTCGTACTGCCCGTCGCGCTGCTCCTCGCGGTCACCGCCGGGCTGCTCCCGGCCTGGCGCGCCACGCGCCTGAGGCCGTTGGACGCGATCACACCCCCGGTGACCGCCACCGGGCGTGCGGCGCCGGTTCGTTCGGTCCTCGGGCTCGCCGTACGCAATCTGCTGCGCTTCCCCGGCCGTACCGCGCTCGGCGCGGCTGGCCTGGCGCTGGCGGTGGCGGCCTTCACCGTGCTGCTCGCCCTCACCCTGGGCTTCCGCGGCGAGGTGGCCGGCTCGCTGCTGGGCAACGCCGTCGTCGCACAGGCCCGCACCGCGGACTACCTGAGCGTCGCCCTGTCGCTGCTGCTGGGAGCCGCAGGCGCCGTGGACGTGCTGGTGCTGTCCATGCGCGAACGCGCCGCGGATCTGGCGGTGCTGCGCGCCACCGGCTGGACGACGCGGGATCTCGCCCGGCTGAGCTTCTACGAGGGTGCCCTGCTCGCGCTGCTGGGCGGCCTCGCCGGCGCGGTCACCGGGCTGGCGACGGTCCTGGCGATCGGCTGGGGCACGCTGGGCGGACGCCTCCCGGCGGTCGGCGGGGCGGCGCTGCTGGCCACCCTGGCCGCGGTGGCCCTGGTCTGCGCCGCCCTGGCCTTCCCCGTCCGCGCCCAGTCGCGCATCGCCCCCGCGCGGATGCTGGCGGCGGGGTGACGGCCGGCAGGGCGGTCGGCTACCGTCACCGGTCACCGGTCACCGAGCCCCGGGCGCGGCGGGCACGGTGTGGGACGGTCCGGCGGGTGATGTCCACCGCCGGCAGCGGAGGCCGGACCCTCGCGGTGGGTTCGGCCCTACCCGCGTCCCGCCCGATGGGGTCCCGACCATACGTCGCAGCCACAGTGGAACGCATGACGTACTACTGGTCGCGGTCTGTTCGACTACGAGATCCGGGAGGATTCGTCGACGGGCGCCCGGGCCGCGGAGCGGGCCTGGTCACTGTCCTCCGGGAGAGTGTCCTCCAGCAGGATCCGCAAAACGTCTTCCAGTCGTTCGGCCAACTCGTCGGGATCCGCCTCCACCAGTGCCGTGTTCCCGATCAGTTTCCGCATCAGCCACACGCCGGCGATCACCGACAACGCGAGCGCGGAACGTTCCGAAGTGTTCTCGCCCGTCAACAGGCCGACGAGGCGCCGTTCCACGTGCCGCTCAATGCCCTGGCGGGCGATCTCGGCCGTCCGCGGATTCGAGGCGGACCGCAGCATCAGCAGGAAGGGGCTCAGCCCCTCGGCCTCGGGCGCGGTGCGCTCGACCAGCGACCTGGCGACGTCGCGGACCAGGGTCGCCGGATCGCTGCCCACCACGGTGCGCGGGGCGAAGGTCGTGTCCACCACCTCGGCGAACAACTGCTCCTTGGAGCCGAAGTAGCGGTTGACCATCATGGCGGTGACGCCTGCGTCCTTCGCGATGTCCCGAACGCCCGCGCCGTCGTAGCCGAGGCGAGTGAAGGCCTCCACCGCGGACGAGAGGATCGCCTCTCGGGTCGCAGCCGCGTTTCGGGACCGGCGGGGGGCGGCAGGGCGCGGCTCGGGCCGGGGCGATTCGTTTTCCACGACACAAGTGTAGTGAGGCCGGAAGCGCGGTCTACAGTCGTAGAGCGCCGGGGTCTGCGTAGCCTGTGACACCTACTCGGCCCCGCTCGCGGAGAGGCGAGGCCTCGACGTCCTGCCGCAGCGGAGGTCGGGACGCGCGCCCGCCACACCGGAGGCCCCGCGGTGAACCGACGCCGTCCACCCGTCTCCGCCCGCCCCGCACGACGAGCGCTCGCTGCGACAGCCCGGGTGCCGGCGCCGCACCGACTCCGCGCCCACGGCTCACCGGGGCGCGGCATGCTTGCGGGCGCCTTCGCGCCGTCACCGGACTGCTGAACCTCACCCTGCGTTCTGTGCCGCTCGCGGTCCCAGGCGTGACGTGGCCAGCGCCGCGGCGCCGCCGCCGTACCGGCTTGCCGGGCCGCCGTGCCGCTCGCGAGCGCGCGGACGTCGACGCCCCTGTTCACCTCGAACTCCGTCCGGCCGCGGACGCGTTGTGCCGGGCTCCGCCTTCGGCGGCTTCGCGCTCCGCGGGTCCGCTCACGGCCTTGCCCGAACCGCCCGCCGGGACGGCGGGCCGAAAGGTCGACCCGTCGGTCAATTGGGCGGCCCACACCCGCCGCAGTGCCGACGGGCGCGCGGCGGCCAGGTGCCGCATGGGCGCGCGGGCCGTACCCCTCGACCTGCCGTGCGGGCCGCCGCTGGAGGGGTCCCGTGTCCGGGCGCCGTACGGCGCCCGGACCACAACGGTGCCCTCGTTCAGAACGCCGAGCGGATCAGTCCGCCGTCCACGCGGATCGTGGCCCCGCTGACGTACTCGGCGTAGTCGCTGCACAGGTAAGCCACGGCAGCGGCGATCTCGTCCGGCTTGCCGAAACGGCCGCGGTCGTTCGGAATGAGGGCGTCCACGGCATTCGGCTGGACCTCCTCCCAGGTCTCACCCCACCCGCGGGCGGGACCGATCGCTGTGACGAACTCCTTCGTCGCTTCGACGAGGATCGCGCCGGGCGAGACCACGTTCGAGGTGACTCCGGTGCCCTTGAGGTCTCGGGCCAGCGACACCGCGAGGTTGTGCCGGGCCGCCAGCGTGGCGTTGTACTGGGGATGGGTGTTCATCGGCTGGGACGCGAGACCGCCGCCGATCGTGACCACGCGACCCCAGCCGCGCCCGCGCATCGCCGGAACCAGATGCCGGATCATCCTGACACCTGAGACGACGTTGACGTTGTAGGCCTCGGTCCACTCCGCCGGACTCGCCTCCGCCCACGACAGGTGCCGGTAGAAGCCGGCGTTGTTCACGAGGATGTCGACGGGACCGTCGGTGGTGGCCGCCTGGGCGACCGCGGCGGCGCCCTCATCCGTGGCCAGGTCGCCCAGCACCGCGGTGGCGGTGCCTCCGGCCCGGCGGATGCCGGCGGCGACCTGCTCCGCGCGGTCCTTGTCCCGGCCGTGGATCACGACCGCGGCGCCCTCCGCCGCCAGCATCTTCGCGGTGGCCTCGCCCAGGCCGGCACTCGAACCGGTGACCAGAGCGCGCTTGCCCTCGAGATTGAGGTTCATTCCTTGCTCCCATGCGATTGCTCCCGTGCCGCAGCACGGGAAGGTAGTGCTGTGCAGGTAAGTATACAGATGTAGACTTGAGGGCGTTCCGCCGCGTTCGCCGGGGCGTCGCCGCGGGGTGGCGCAGCTTGGCGAGGGCGGGACGTACCTGCCGGGACGTCGAGGACATCGTCGAGTCGAGGCAGGCCGTGCCCCGAGAGAAGCCTGCCGTCACAGGCGGCCGAGGCGGTTGGAGTACGCGCCCCCCTCGGGCGCCACGGTCACTGCCTGGCTCCGGGCAGGAGCCGGCGCGGGTGATCGTGCCCCCCCGGCGCCCACGAAGCCCCTCCCCACGACCTTCGGTATGAGGGGCCGGCCGTCCGGGCCCGGAAGGCGGGGTCCTCCCCGCGGCATCCGTCGATCACCGCCGTGTGCCCCCCCGGCCGCCCGCCGCCGCGCGTGTCCGTCAGACCCGCCGAACACAATGGGGCCGGTCCCACCGGACCGGCCCCATCATGGCGTGCGGAAACCGCCTAACGCCTGGTCAGGACCACGTCGACGGTCACGGCGTCGCGACCGCGCGGCCGCACGGTGCGCTCGGCCGACCGGTACCCCTCGGCACTCACCGCGAGCGGGACGCCGCCTCCGGACGGCGGGAGCCACAGCCGGTACGTGCCGTCGGCGGCGGTGCTCAGCGTGTGCGCACCCGCTCCGCTCCCGACCCGGACCGTGGCGCCGGCCAGCGGCGTGGTGCCGCCGTGCCGCCCGGAGCCGCTGACGGTGCCGCTCAGACGCGTCCAGCCGGGCGGCGCCACCACCGTCATGGTGACGGGCACGGTGACGGAGGCGTACGGCCCGTCGCTGTCGACGACCAGCCGCGCCCGGTGCGCGCCCGCGTCGGCGGGCCCCATGGCGCGCGCGTCGACGGTGACCGTCAGCTCCGCCGTCCTGCCCGCGCCGACGGATGAGGAGCTCGCCCTCCCCGCCAGCCACGCCACGTCCCCGTGGGGCGCGTCGTAGCCGGGCAGTTCGAGGGCGGAGGTCTGCATCACCCTGTCGGCGCTCTGGCCGCCCACGACGGACCAGCCTGGTGCACCCGCCGCCGCGTACAGCGGCTGCGGCAGGTTCGGCAGCGCGCTCCACGTGTCCGCGGCCGGATCGTAGGCGTACGCCTCGTTGGTCACCGCGGCGGCCCCGACGAGCACACCACCGGCGGCCATGAGCCGGCCCGCGCCGACGGCCGTCGCGGCACCCCAGAAGTCCACGGGCGGGTCGGCGATCGGCGTCCAGCGGCCGGCGGCACGGTCCAGGGCGTAGCCGGCGGCCGTGGCGTGCGGAGGCTGCCCGTCGCCCTGGTGGACACCGCCCGCGCAGTACAGCGTCCCGTCGACGGTCCCGCAGCTCTGCCAGGAGGTCGGCACGGGGTAGGCCGGGCCCGTCGACCATGTGTCGCCCGCCGGGTCGTAGACCTGGACGTCGCGCGTGCCACAGGACACGCTGGTGCAGCCGCCGACCACATAGAGTCGGTCGCCCACCGCCGCCGCGGCGGAATTCCCGTATGCCTTCGGGGCGTCGGCGATCCGCGACCAGGTGTCGGTCGCCGGGTCGTAGACCTCGCCGCCGGCGATCGGCGTGCCCGCGCGGTTCTTGCCGCCGACGACGTACAGCTTGCCCCGGACGAACCCGTAGGCCGCGCCGCTGCGCTTGGTGATCGCCGGGGCGAGGTCCTTCCAGGTCGCCGTGGCCCGGTCGTAGGAGCGAAGGGCGGTCGTCCACTGGCCGTCGGGCGTCTGCCCCAGACCGCTGTACAGGACTCCGTCGTTCGCGGCCGCGATCCCCCCGGTCATGGGCTGCGGGAGGTCCGCGAGCGGCTGCCACGCCTCCCCGCCGGTCGCCCCGGCGGCGCCGCCCGGGGCCGCGGCGGTGGCCGTCGCGACGTCGAGCGGGTCGGGCCTGGCGGCCGTCCGCTCCCTCGGCGCCCCCGGCATGCGCGCCGAGGTCAGCGCGACGGCCTGCTCGCCGACGGTGAGAGAGGCCGGGGCGCCCCCGGTGTTGCGCACCTTCACGGTGACGGTCTTCTTCCCACCCCACGGGACGGTGACGCCCACCGCGCCGGGGGAGGCCTTCAGCCGGGACGGGCGAAGGGCGAAGTCCGCGGAGGTGACGGCGTCGGCCTCGACCTTCACGGTGGACGTGCCGGCCGGATAGCCGAACGCGGGCAGCCCGGCGGTGAACTCCTGGCGGCCGGTACGGGAGGAGAAGGCCCAGTACAGCCCGTCGCCGACGGCCGGGTCGTCCGGCGACGCGATGCTCCGGCCGCTGTCCTGCGGCGTCTTGGCGGCGGAGACGGTCGCACCGACGACCCCGGCACCGGTGTTGGCGTCCGTCACCCGGCCCGTCAGCAGCCCGCCGGGCACCGTGACCAGGGAGCGGGTGCCGACGGCCACGTTGTCCAGCTGCCAGATGCCGGTCAGGGAGCCCGCGAAGTGGAAGCGCAGCCGCACCGAGGGCTTCCCGGCGTAGGCGGTGAGCGCAACCGTCTGGTGGGAAGGGCCCTCCACGACGTCGGTGTGGTGCCAGAGGTTCTCCCAGTGGTCCCCTCCGTCGGTGCTCACGTCGATGTCGGCCGTCGGGTCGTTGAAGCGCCACAGACTCGGCAGAGCGGTGTCGAACTCCAGTGTCGGCCGCGTCTCCTTCGACAGGTCGTACTCCGGGCTGATCAGCTCGGTGTCGACCTCGCCCCAGCCGAGCGCGTAGTCGTCGACCTGGGCGAAACCGCCGTCACCACCGGTCTGGTTGCCGCGGGTGAGCGGGTCGTCGAAACCCCAGCCCCCGGCGTCGGTGTGGTTGACGATGCTCCACCCGGCGGGCTTCGCGGCGGTGTCGAAGGACTGGAAGCCGCCACCGCCGTACTCGACGGCGTAGCCGGGCGGCAGGGCGCCGGTGCCGACCAGGGGCAGCGCGAGGTCGGCGGTCCTCGAGGACGATCCGAGCTCGACCTTCGTCTCGGCCGGCCGGTAGCCGGGGTAGAGGCCGGTGGCGCGCAGCGTGTACGTCCGGCCGCGCTCGAGGCGGACGGAGTAGCGCCCGGTCCTCGGGTCGGTGTGGACGGTGCCGGGGACACCGTCGACGGTCAGCCGGGCATAGAGGCCCCAGCCGTGGCCGCCGCCGTCACGGACGGTCCCGGAGACCGTGGCGGTCGGCACGGCGGAGAGCGCGGCGTTCCGGGTCAGCTCCGCGCCGTCGGCGAGGGTGGTCTCGCCCAGGTTCTTGCGGGCGTAGCCGAAGGCGTCGACCGTCAGCGTGTACGTACCGGTGGGCGCCGCCAGCGACCACCGGCCGTCCGCCCCGGTGACCGCCGAGTGCGCGCCCAGCCGTACGGTCGCCCCTGACAGCGCCTTGCCGGTCGCCTTGTCGGTGACCTTGCCGGTCACGGTGCCGTGCGGGCCGGGCCGGAAGGCGCCGACCCCCTTCGGGGTACCCAGGCCGGTGGGCCCGTCGTAGCCGGGGCCCGCGGTGCAGCTGTTCGCGGGCTCGCACGCGGGCGGGCCGTCCGGGTCGCACGGCGCGTCGTCGGAGCAGTGGGCATTGCTGCCCGTGGTCACGTCGTTGAGCGCGCCGGGGGAGCGGTACGGGTACGCGGCCGGGTAGGTGCCGTCGACGGGTGTGCCGGCCAGCGCGTACAGACCGGCGATGATCGGGGCGGAGGCGCTGGTGCCGCCGTAGACCCCCCACCCGCCGCCGGAGTAGGTGTTGTACACGGCCACACCGGTCTCGGGGTCGGCGACCGCGCTGACGTCCGCCACCGATCGCCGGTCACAGCCGGTACCGGTCTGGAACGACGGCTTCGGCTGGTACGCGGAGCACCCGGAGCCCGTGCCGCTCCACACCGTCTCCGTCCAGCCCCGCGCACCGGCGTCGCTCCTGCTGAGCGAGGTGCCGCCGACCGACGTCACGTACGGGGAGGAGGCCGGATAGCTCAACCCGTGGCCGTAGTCGCCGGAGGCGAACACCACGGCGGTGCCGGGGTGGTCGAAGTACGCCGCGTCCAGGGCGGCGAGGTCCGGGCCGTCGTAGTAGGCGCCGTAGGAGTTGGACACGTAGCGGGCGCCCATGGCCACCGCCGTGTTGACCGCGGCGCCCAGGTCGTCCGTCGCCGAGCTGTCGGCCTCGACGAGGAGGATGTGCGCCTTCGGCGCGACGGCCGAGACCATGTCCAGGTCCAGGGAGATCTCGCCGGCCCAGCCGTCGTTGGGCTGCGGGTAGTCCGTTCCCCCGCGCTGGTCGACCTTGCGGAGGCACCCGGTCTCGCTCGTGCAGGGCGGCAGCCCGTACTGGGCCCGGTAAGCGGCCAGGTCCTGCTCGGCGTTGGGGTTGTCGTACGCGGCCACGACCGCGATGGTGGCCCCGGCGCCGCCATCCGCCGGCAAGCTGTACGCCGAGCGCAGGTCGGCCGGGCCGAACCCTTCGGGACCGGCGGACCGCGCGCCACGCCCGCCGGTGGCGTCCGACTGCCGCACCGCGAAGCACCCGAAGTGCCCGGGCTGCGGGGTTCCGCAGAGCGGCTCCGACTCCGCCGCGGGCCCGGAGTCGGCGGCGACGGCGGACCCCTGCTGGGGCAGTTGGACGGCGAGCGCGGTCAGCAGCAGGGCCGCGGCCGCGCCGATGGCACGGTGCCGGCGGGATCCCGCCGGCCCGGCAGGGGCAGCCCCGAGGGATCCGGAGCGGGTGCGTGAGGGACGGCGTATGAGCACAGGGCGACTCCGGTGGAGGGCGGAGCGGACGGGGCGGTACCCGAGGACGTTGTCGGACGACGAGACGGTTGCCGAAGAAAGATCGCGTGTACTCGACAACCAGGTCAATGGATGGAGTTGGCGTTTTGGCGCCGCGTGTCGTGTTCACGCCTTCCTGGTCACGTTTCCACCGCGGCGGCGTCTCCACGTGACGACGGCCGAGCCCGATACTCGGCTGCGACCGCCCGAGGAGCCGGGTTCGGCCCCTTCACATGACGACGGGCAACCGCGGACCGTGGGCACCGGTGGCCTGACGCAGGTCTGCTCGGTTCCGCTGTTCGGGGCCGGATTTGCTGCGGTCCGCCGGTATGCGCACCCGGCCGGCCGGCCGGCCGAGCGCGAGCGTCGGCGAAGCCTACCTGGGGCCCGAGCGCACAGGCCCTGCACCGGTCAAGGTCCGCCATCGTGCGTTCACAGGTCCTGTGTCCACACTCCCGCAGGGTGCTTGTCGGGGTGCAGATCCAAC
Source organism: Streptomyces sp. BoleA5 (assembly GCF_000373665.1). Lineage (NCBI taxonomy): Bacteria > Bacillati > Actinomycetota > Actinomycetes > Kitasatosporales > Streptomycetaceae > Streptomyces > Streptomyces sp. BoleA5. Next base: position 113,316 of record NZ_KB892100.1, on the reverse strand, counting down.
CGGGGTTGGAGGGCGATCAGGTCCTCTCCACCGGGCTGCCAGGGGTAGGCTCCGTCGCGGTTCGGCCAGACGACCTGGAGGAAGGGCAAGGGCGGCTTGCGGTAGAAGCCGATCGCGGCGCCGAAGAACGCCCTGTACCAGCGGTAGTCGACGGGCTTGAGCACGACGGGCACGCCGGCGACGTCGTCCCGCTCCTTGTCCTCTTCCAGGGGGTGTCCCTCAACAGCGCGCCGACCCAGGTCGTTGAGGATCGTCTGCATCAGGCGGATGTCCAGGCCGAACATCGCAAGCTCGGGCATCCCGTGGCGGTGCCACAGGCCAATGGTGTAGGCCCAGCCGGGTCCCTGGTTGTCGGCAGGGATCATCATGACGTGCCAACCGTGGTGATGGATGACGTCCACGGTCGCCAGGGTGTGGGGATCCACTCCGTTGTCGTCCTGGCAGACAGCGCAGTGGCAGGCGTCGTGACCGGTGGGCATGGCCGTGAGGATACGGGAGCGCTTTGGCCCCTTCGGCGGGGGATACGCTGATGGCGACGAGTGCTCTGACTGACGGGCGTGAACTCGGTCCGCACGACGAGAGCCTGGCCGTACAGACGTGGTCGCCGCCGCACGGGGGTGGCCGGCCCTCGATCATCACGCCGGCACTGTTCGCCGCCACCCCGCCACCGGCGTGCGATCCTCGGTATCGACTGAGGCGGCGACCGGTCCCACCGGCGACCTCGAAATCACCGCAGCAGGGGGAGAGACAGATGACTCGTCGCAGAGGGACCCGTAAGGTCGCCGTGGTCGTCACTGCGATTGTGCGTGAGTGGAGGGACGAGGAGGGTTGGGGTGTCCTCGACTCGCCCGAGACTCCCGGAGGGTGCTTCGGCCACTACGCCGACATTCAGGCGCCCGGCTTTCGCACGCTGTCACCAGGGCAACAGGTCGATCTCATCTGGGAAGCGCCCGGCTTCAAGCAGGACGGGTACGACTACCGGGCGGTGAGCATCGTTCCCCGCCCCGCCTGACCTCCACGGGTGACCGTGAAGACCGGGGGTTGCGCAGCCCCGCAGGTTTCCTGGGAGGACGGACCTCGCCCGGTCAGCGCACTAATCTGTGGCTCGTGCATCAGCCCCGAAGGCGCGACCGGCGCCTGCCTCGCCGTGTGCCGTCGGCGTCGGCGTCTGCGTCGGCCCGAGGCCGGGCTCCTCGGCTCACACCCGAGGGCGCTGATGTAGTCCTGGTCGGCTACTTCTCCGCGAAAGAGAAGGACTTCGAAGGGCGCATGACGTCGGCAGCCACTGCGCTGGTGGCGCGTGGCGCTCGGGTCGTCGCGCAGTTCGTGCAGCGGCGGGGCGTTTCCGACGGCGGGGTCCGGAAGATGGGTCTGCCCTACTCGTCGCGGACTCTTCTGAGCTACGGCAAAGTCCGCGAGGTGGCACAGGCCTGCGACCAGGCCGACGCTGACGCCGTGGTCTTCGTTGCCGCTCTGACCGGACGTCAGCAGCGCACGCTGGCGGGCATGCTCGGCTGCCCCGCTGTAAGTCTTTCCGACGTCCTCGCCGCCGACTGATCGCCACTCGCAGCGGTCGTGACACACGCCTGCTTGGCCACCTGCGACGTCGTGAAGGTGCACCGGCTGCTCGGTTCACCGGCGATTCGCATGTCCGGATCCGAGCACCTTCTCGCCGTGAGCGCGGGGTGGCCCCCACCTGTCCGAACTCACTGCACCGACCACCGGAACCGCTCGTCCGGTTCCTCCCGCCGCTCCAGCACTCCCGCGGCGGCCAGGTGCAGAAGAACCCCATGCAGGGCATTCCCCAGTGGGTTGTCCGTCCAGCACGCCCACTTGATCCGTGTGAAGGCCTCGGAATCGCCGAAGATCCCCAGTGAACAGCCCACCACGAAGGCGGCACGGTCCCAGTCCGTCCAGTCGGGCAAGCGCTCGGAAAGATCCATGCAGCCAGCCTGGCAGCGCGGCATCAGGCCCGATGCCCGATTCCGGCTTCCGGCGCGGTCCGGGCCGGGTCTGAGGGCGGGGGTGGCGGCGGCGAAGGACAACCAGCGTGAGCACGACGAGGCGTCGGGCACCGGCCTATTGGCCAAGCTGTCCCCTCCCGGCGTAGACGCGCAGCTCAGAGAGCCTGGTCGGCACCTTCCACCGACGCAGGGCGTCCGTTGCGCCGGATGGCCAGGCAGCCTCGCCCCGGTCGGCCACGAAGCGCACGACACGCTGCTGCGCGTCGCTCAGGTCGCCGAAGGACTGAGGAGGCTCGGCGGGATCGCCCGGGAAAACCAGCCCGAACAGCACCTGCCCGGTGTAGTACCTGTCATCGAACCCTTCGACGCCAGTACTGTCGGCCAGGCCGATCAGCATGGCATCGACCGCCTTGAACGTCGTGCCTTCGGACGTTGCGGCCAGGGCCATCGCCGCGAGACTCATGTAGGAGCCGCTCAGAAACGACATGGTCCCGGTCTTCTCAGGCGGCCGGGCGACGACCTGTGTCAGCACGTCGACGACGGCCGGGTCGGCGATGCCGAATCGCGTCAGCGCGAAGGCGGAGGCCCAACGCAACTCGACGATCGGGCTGTCCAGGTAGCGCCGGATGAAGGGGACAGCCGCCCGTTCGCCGAGCAGGCCGAGGGCGACGATTCCCGTCGCCGCCACGCCGGGCGAATCCTCCTCGGCGATGAACGCCTTCAAGAGCGGAATCGACGTCGCCGAGGACTCGGGGAACCACGCCAGCAAGTTCGCCGTCATGGCCCGCAGTTCAGGGCTGTCCGAGGTCAGCAGGACGGTAAGTGCGGGAAGTGCTTCCCGGACGGAGTCATGGCACCGCACCACCGCTTCGGCGGCGATGAGCACGTGAGCCCAGGTCTCCGCGCGATCTTTGCGTTGCTCGTCGTCCTCCGCTTCGCGGATCCAGCGAGCCCACCCATCGGCTTCGCCGCGTAGATTCGCCAGGGCGGCGCGGTCTTCCCGAGGGTCATAGCCGTTCGGCAGGTGGTTGTTGTCCAGCCCGATCGCGATGGCGACCAGCAGACCGACGATCCGATGCCTGTTGACCAGCCTCGGATCGAGCGCCATCCGCACGAGGAAAGGCACGGTGTACACCGCGGCCTGCGATCGCGTGCCCTGGTGCACGATGTGGCTCGCGAGTTGCGCATCCGGCGGGTACCGGCCCTCCCAGTCCCCGGCTTGCATCGCCCGGAGGTGTCCGGGGACGTCGTCGGCCATGCCGTAGGAGTGCTGCAGCTGGGCCCAGGGCACATCGTCCAGGCCTGCGAGAGGGTCGTCGCTCGTCACGGCAGCAGATCCTGGCACACCAGCATGTGGAGGGGACACGATGAGTCCCCGGACACGGCACCCGGCACGCACCTGCTGCGCTCATTCTGCCGGCCTCCCGCACGGGAGGAACGTCGCCCGCGAGAACACGGCGGAAAAGGCACCTGAGGGCAGGGCGGCGGCCGCGCCGCGCCCTCGCCGGAGTACCGCGGCCGTAGATCCCGACCGTGTGTCGGCAGCCCTTACCGCCAGAGCGCCGCCGGCGACCCGCGGGAAGAGTCACCATGCCATGGCGGACCGGGCCCGCATCCCGGAGCAGGTCGCCACCGCTCTGGAGCCCTTGAGCGCGTTGACCGGCGTCCGCGAGGGAGTGGCTGTCACAGCAGGCCTATACGCTGCGAGGGATCCACGACCTGAGACCGGAAGGCACGATGACCCGCACTACCCGTCCGACGGTTGAGGCGATACTCGCCGCGCTGCCCGAACTCGCCTCCTACGCGCGCGACGCGGTCATCCTGCACCCCGAACGCGCGGAGCCGGACCCCTGGAGCAGCTCCATCGGCGGACCGCTGCTGTGGCCGAGTGACGAACCGTGGCCCGAGTGTTCCCTGCCCGACGCGAGCGACCCCGCCGGTTCGCCTGCCGCGGCCATGGTGCCGGTCGCACAGATCTTCCGACGCGACGTGCCGGGCCCCTGGTGGCCCGTCGGCATCGACCTCCTGCAGATCCTCTGGTGCCCCAATGAACACTGGGATCCTCCGGCCTCGCAGGCCGACGTCAGCCCCGTGGTGGAGCTGCGCTGGCGTCGGGCCGCCGCCGTCCTCGGCCCCTTGACGACCCCGCCGCCGCCCTCACGGTATGAAGAGGACGGCTACCTGCCACAGCCGTGCGCCATCACCGCCGAGCGTGTGACCGACTTCCCCTTCCGGGAGGAACTGCCGGCGGACCTCCGCCCGCGCCTTGAGGAACTGGTCCGCGAGACCGGCGACGTCATCACCCGCCTCGCCGGCTGGAAGCTCGGCGGCTGGCCCACCTGGCACCTGACGCACCCCATGGTCTTCGCCTGCGACGACTGCGGCACGGCCATGACACTCATGTTCACCGTGGCCAGCGACGACGAGACGGGCGTGGTCGTCGGCCGATCGGGAGACCTGCGCATCTTCACCTGCCCCGCCGACCACCGCCATGGGTTCCAGGTGGACCTGCACTGACGTTCGCCTGTGCGGCGGTGCCCCGCCGTACAGGGACGGGCATCGCCATGCTGCACGGGGCGGGCCTGCGTGATACTGCCCCGGTGGAGTGGTTCGAGCAGGTCCTGGCAGCGGAAGAGGCGCGTGACTGGGACACGGCCATCGCATTGGTCAGTGCCCACGCCGAGTGCTTCTCCGGGGATCATCACAGGCACGGCAACCATCTGTGGCACATGGATCTGCTCGTTCGTGCCGAGCGGTTCCCGGAGCTCGCGGAACTCGCTCGTACGGATGTCCACGCACGCCGCAGACTCAACGGCTCGCTCGGCGAGCGGGAGATGACGGCGGCGTTGCGCAGCCGCGAGGACGGTGACCGTCACGCCCTCTACGTCCTCCTACGGCTGCTGTGCGAGACCGATCGCGTCCAGGAGGCCCGGGGAGTGGTTCAGGACCTGGGTCCGGAGGATCAGTACGCGAACGAGATCGTGGCAGGCCTTCGACCGCAGTGAAGCGGTGCGCGGTCCCGATCGCCCCCGCCGTCCCGACGCCCCCGCCCCGACGCCCCGCCCCGGGTCTCCGCGGCCGCTCCGGCCCCGCCGGCCGGACGGCGGACCCACATCGCTGTCCTGCGAAAAGGCGTCAGATGCCTGATGGGTGCCGGAAGGTGGAGGAAGTACGGCCGGTGCCCGGACACGGCATCCGGCACGCACCCTTTGTGCGTTTGCTGTTCGCCTCCTGTACGTCTTTTCCGTATCTGATGGCGGACGGCTGTGAACACGGCGGGTACGATCCCGCCTGTGCGCTGCCGTCTCGCTCTGGGTTGCGCGCCCGGCGTCCGGGCTGACAACGTTGTCTTCTGGTGAGGCCGAACTGTGCGTGCGTATCGCGACGCTGGAGAGGTTACGTGTCCATCAGATCCCATCCGCCCTTGCCCCGCGTGACACATACGAGAACATCGGGTCTCCGCCGCAGCCCCCTTCGGGCGGCGGTCGCCGCGCTGCTGACCGGGGCGCTCGGCCTCGCGGCGCTCGCGGGTGGTGGCGCGGCCGTGGCCGCGCCCGCCTCGACGGCGTCCGCGGGTTCCGCGGGAGGCTCCGGCGGTACGGACTACACGAAGCTGGTCGACCCGTTCGTGGCGACCGCCGGCGACGACGGCAACGACCTGCCCGGCGCCCAGGCGCCGCACAGTCTTGCCAAGGTCAGCCCGCTGACCACGCCGAACCGCAACCACCCCGGGTACGACTACAACGAGGACCACATCGCCGGTTTCACCGCGACGAACCTCGACGGCGTCGGCGGCTCGGGAGGCGGTGGCGACCTGCTGGTCGTGCCGACCTCCGTGCGGTACGACAAGCGGCCCGCGCCCAGCACGTACGCGCACGCGTACAGCCACGACGACGAGACGGCGACGCCCGGCTACTACCAGGTGGGCCTCGGGGCCATCTCCGGAACCGGGTCCGCGGTGACGCAGGACCCCGGCACCATCAAGGCCGAGGTGACCGCGACCACGCGCACCGCGCTGGAGCGGTTCAGCTTCCCCGCCGGGTCGGACCCCGAGCTCGTCCTCGACCTCGCGAACAACTTCACCAGCCGTACCCGCTCGACGATGAAGGCGACGACACTCCCGGACGGGACCACGTCCATCAGCGGGCTCATCGCGGGCTCGTTCAACGGCGCCTCGTACAAGCTCTACTACGACGCCACCACGAACGTCCCCGTGACGTCCCTGAAGAGCTGGGGCGCCGACGGCAGGCTCGGTGACGCGACCTCGCAGGACGGCGCCGACACCGGCGCCGTCCTCGGGTTCGACAAGTCCCACGGGGACGACGTCGAACTGCGCATCACGCTGTCGCCGATCAGCGCGGAACAGGCCGCGACCGACCAGCGCAACGAGGTGGGCGACCTCACCTTCGACCAGGCGCGGGCGCGGACCAAGGCGGAGTGGAACAGCGCGCTCGGCGCCGTCGACGTGCGCGCCTCGGCCAAGTCCGACCCCGGGTCGACGCTCACCAAGGAGTTCTACACGCACCTGTACCGCATGTACGCGCTGCCGGTGAACGCCACCAGCACCAGCGGCACGTACCGCGGCGCGGACGGGGCGGTGCACAAGGCGAACGGCTTCACGTACTACGACGGCTGGTCCACCTGGGACGACTTCCGCAAGTACTCCGTCGAGGCCTACATCGACCCGGCCACCTACCGGGACATGATCCAGTCGCTGGTCGAGCTCTTCGCCGACGCCCGCGCCTCCGGCAAGAGCCTCGGCAGCCTGACCCACTCGGTCCCGACCGTGCGCTGGGAGCGCTCGGCCGTGCTGGTCGCCGACGCGCTGTCGAAGGGCTTCAGGAACTTCGACCGGCTCGACGAGGCGTACCCGGCGCTGCTGTCGTACTCCGGCTACTACACGGGTGCGCAGCTGCGGCAGGGCTACGTCACCGGCGACCCCGGTACGACCGTGCAGCGCGGCTACGACCAGTGGGCGCTGTCCGTCATCGCCGACGCGCTCGGCAAGAAGGACGACGCGAAGAAGCTGCGCGCGCAGTCGGCCATGGCTATCGACAACCTGGTCAAGTCCGGTGCCTGGACCGCGGCCGACGGCACCGAGGTCGGTCTGCTCACCCCGCGCGCCGCGAACGGCGACTGGCAGAGCGCCGACTACGAGAAGTTCGAGGCGGCCGGCCTCTACCAGGGCACGCTCTGGCAGTACCACTGGTACGACGCGTACGACATGGGCGGCCTCATCGAGGCCATGGGCGGCGACAAGGCCGGCAAGGCCGCGGTCAAGCACATGTTCGGCGAGGACTCGACCGTCGACGACGGCTCGACCATGCTGCACTCCAACGCGAACGAGATCGACCTCCAGGCCCCCTACCTCTTCAACTACGTCGGTGAACCGAGCCTGACGCAGAAGTGGGTGCGTGCCATCTACACCGGCACGACCTGGAACCGCTACATCGCGACGGGCTCGACGAACGAGGCCCCGAGCTCCGGCGGCCAGTTCACCCCGCCGATCAAGACCCAGGTCTACAAGCTCTCCCCGAACGGCTTCCTGCCGACCATGGACAACGACGCGGGCACGATGTCGACCATGTTCGTCGGCGCGGCGCTCGGCCTGTTCCCGGTGACCGCCGGCTCCAGCCAGTTCCAGATCGGCAGCCCGTTCTTCGACTCCACGACGATCAGCTACGCCAACGGCTCGAAGTTCACGGTGAAGGCCGACGGCGTGTCCGCGAGCAGCTACTACGTGCAGAACGCCACTCTCGACGGCAAGCGCTTCGACAACACGTGGCTGGACTACGCGCAGATCATCTCCGGCGGCACGCTGGACTTCACCATGGGCTCCACGCCCTCCCAGTGGGGCGCCGAGACCAAGCCCGCGTACTCGCTGAACACCGACGGCGGCGACACCGGTGACGGCGACACGGGCACGGACAAGGGCGACACCGTCGTCTCCGCCCGGCCGGGCACCGTCGCCACCGACGAGGACGGCACCCTCGACGACAGCGTGAAGCTCACCCTGGACGGCCCTGCGACCTTCGACGCCCACAAGGGGACCAGCCTCACCAAGACCGGTGCGGCGAGCGTGACCGGCCTGCCGAAGGGCGTCACCGCGGACCTGCGCGTTACCGGCAAGCGGACGGCGACGCTGTCCCTCACCGGTACCACGGACGTGGACGCGCGCCTCGGCGTCACCTTCCGCGACGCGGCCTTCGCCCACGGCGTTCGGGCCTCGACGGTGAGCGGCACCGGGATATCCCCGACCGACCCGCTCCCCGTCTCCGCCGCCGCGGTGCACCGCGAGGCCCTGGGCGCACTCGTCGACCAGGCGTCCGTGGTGCGCAGCGCCAACTACTCCGACGGCTCCTGGAACCTGTTCCGGTCGGCCCTCGAACGCGCTCGGACCGTCCTCGCGGACACGGGCTCCGTGACGGGCACGATCATGGCCGCGCAGGACGCGCTGCGGACCGCCGTCGACGGGCTGACCATCGACGAGGGCGGCTTCGCCGTCCTGCAGGCCGAGGACCCCGACCAGAAGGAGGGCCCCAGCCTCGTCAGCGAGCGGAACAACTCGGACGGCAACCTCGGCGGCGTCACCGAGGGATCGTGGGAGCGGTTCACCCGGCTGGACTTCGGCGGGGTCGCCCCGCGGACCGTCTCCGTCCGCTACGCCAACTCGCAGCCGGTGAACGCCAAGCCCAGCAGCGTCGACATCCACGCGGGCGCCGCGGACGGCCCCCTCGTCGCCACCGTCGCGCTCCCCGGGACCGGCGGCTGGCAGTACTACAACACGGTGCAGGCGGCCGTCACCGACCCTGACGCCCTGCTGGGCGCCACGAGCGCGACGTTCGTGTTCCACGCCCCGTCGGGCCAGCAGTGGGTGTCGAACTTCGACTGGTACCAGTTCTCGCCGTACGAGGTCTCGACGTCCCCGACGACCACGCTCGCCACGCTGACCGCGGTGAACAGCACCACGACCGGCAACGGTTCGCTGCCGCTCAACCTCGGCAACGGCATCTTCGAGAACGTGACGAACGGCGCGTGGGCGCAGTGGAAGGACACCGACCTCCAGGGCGGCGCCGACACCGTCACCGTCCGCTACGACAAGCCCGAGTCGCGGGCCGCGTCGGACTCGCACATCGAGCTGAACCTCGGCTCGAAGGACGGCGCGAAGAAGGTCGACATCCCCCTCGACTACAGCGGATCGGGCTGGGGAACGATCGCCACCACGAACGTGCACCTCGACCCGAGCGTCTTCACCGGCGTCCAGGACGTGTACGCGGCGTTCGTCTCCAGCACGCAGACCGCCTCCCAGCCGTACGTGGGCAACGTCTACTCGCTGGCCCTGACGCGGACCGCCGACGCCCCCGTGGGCTTCGACGCCACCGCGTTCCGTTCGCACAGCGGCGGCGGCCTCAAGAGCGAGCCCGTCGGCTGGACCGGCTCGGGTACCACCACCGACCTCGGCGGCACCTACAACGGGGCCTGGATCGACTACGGGGACATCGACTTCGGCAGCTCCCCGAAGAGCACCGTCACCATCACCTACGTCAACAACTCCGCCCGCTGCGGCACCGGCTCCGCCGTCCAGCTCTACCTGGACTCCTTCGACGCGGCCGACCCCGGCACGCCGTACGCGACCGTGCCGCTGCCCGTCACGGGATCCGCGTGGTCGGCCGGAGGGACGACGAGCCTGACGCTGCCCAAGGCGGTCACCGGCACGCACACCGTCCACCTGCGGTTGACGACGACCCCGGACTCCTCGCACCCGTACGTCGCGAACCTGGGCCGGATCACCTTCAACCACGTGGAGACACCCGCCGTCACGGACAAGTCCGCCCTGCGGAAGGCGATCGAGCGGTACGAGGGGCTCTCCGCCGACGCGGAGCGCTACGACGCGATCGACTTCGGTGTGTACGGGCGTGAACTCGCGGCCGCACGCGCCCTCGCCGCCGCCGAGGACGCCACCCAGCTCGAAGTCGACACGCGGACGCGCAGCCTCACCCTGGCGGCGGGCCAGCTGGTGCCGCTTCCGCGGCTGAGGCTGGAGGACCTGGTCGCGACCGCGTCGGCCCTCGACGACGACCGTTACACGGACGCGTCGTGGAAGGCGTTCACCGCGGCACTCGCCGCGGCGAAGACGGCGATCGCGGACGGAACGGCCACCGACGCGGCCCTCACCGGCCGGTACGACACCCTCCGCCACGCCGTGTCCGGGCTCACCACGAAGCCCAGGACGGTGCCGGCCGCGCCTGACGCGGTGTCGGCGACCTCGTCCGGCACCAGCGTGACCGTCGCCTGGTCCGCACCGAAGGACACCGGCGGCTCACCGGTCACCGGCTACAAGATCAGCCTCAGCGACGGCCACCAGATCAAGATCGACGACCCGGACAGCCGGAGCGCGACCTTCACCTGGCTGCGGTCCGGCAGCTCGTACACGGCACGCGTCCAGGCGGTCAACGTCGTCGGCACCTCCCAGCCGAGCGCCACCACGGCGCCCGTGGTCACCGGCGGCGGCAAGCCGCAGAAGCCGGCCGTGACGGGTGTGATCACCGACGGCGAGCGGGTCCGCGTTACCTGGCGGGCGGCCGGCGACGGCGGATTCCCGATCGTCGGCTACACCGTGGCCCTCGACGACGGAACCACCGCGCACGTTCCCGCCACCACGGGCACGACGCTGCTCACGACCACGGGCAGGGCGAGGGCCCACGCGGCCACCGTCACCGCGGTCACCCTGGCCGGAACCTCGGACGATTCCACCGCGACCGTCCCGGTGTCCACCTCGGCGACCGCCGCGGCGGACGCCTCCGACCCGGCCTACGAGCCGTCCCCCTTCCCGGACGACACGCTCAACGCCACCTACACGTCCGACAAGTGGCCGGGCACCGGCGACGGGACCGACTACTTCTACGGCCTGCTCAACGGATTCGAGCACCTCGACTCCGGCATCCTCGCCGCCAACACCAAGGTGCCCTACGGCACCCCGCCCTCCGCTGAGAACGACCGCATCGCCGTGCGCATCAACAACGCGGCGTCACAGAAGGAGGTGGACCGGGCCGAGGTCGACGCGACGAACAGCTCCACCGTCACGATGGCCGACGGCCTCGGCTCCCGGCTCGGCCAGATCTACCTGGACGCCCTGAACGACGGGCGGCTGCCGAAGACCGGCGCGCTGTTCTCCCGCGTCACACAGGGCCTCGACAAGGGCGGAACGGCGAAGGACCACTACGCCTACCAGCGCCCCTACGTGCGGCTCGGGTTCGTCGGCGACGGCGGTGCCGTCTACGAGTCGCAGGACGGTTCCTACGGCAGCCTCACCACCAGCGGCTCCTACCCGAGCGGCCACACCTACGGCGGCTACGAGGCGGGGACCGTCCTCGCCACGCTCCTGCCGGAGCTGGCACCGTCGATCCTCGCCCGCACCTCGGAGTACGGGGACAACCGCATCGTCCTCGGCTTCCACTACCCGCTCGACGTCATGGGCGGCCGCATCGCCGCACAGGCCACCGTCGCGCACCGGTGGGCGGACCCCGACTTCGCGAAGCTGCTGACGCAGGCCCACACCGAGATGGAGAACGTGCTGCTCGCGCAGTGCGAGAAGGAGGGCTACGGCGACACGCTCGAGGCCTGCCAGGGCGACTCCTACGCCGGGCTGAACACGGCCCAGCACGTCGACCTGTACACGCAGCGCCTGGACTACGGGTTCTCCCGGGTCGGGAAGTCCGGGCAGGCCCTCAAGGCGCCGTCCGACGCGGCGGCCCTGCTGATCACGGCCTTCCCGGACCTGACCACGGCTCAGCGCGTCCAGATCCTCGAGCAGACCGCGACGGACTCCGGCTCCCCGCTGGACCTCACCGCGGACGGCGGAGCGAGCTGGGAGCGGATCAACCTGGCGGCCGCGATGGCCGCGAAGGTGGTCGTGGGCGCGGACGGGTCGGTCAAGGTGACGAACCACACCGACGCCACCAGGGCCAGTGTCGCCGACGCCAAGGCGATCACCGTCGGAGGCGTCGCGATCGACGGGTTCGACCCGGCCGTGTCCACGTACGTCGTCGACTGGCCGAAGAACAGGAAGATCCCGGCCCTCAGCGCCGTACCGGCCGAGTCCGGCGCGCGGGTGAAGGTCACCGACGGCAGTTCGGTCCTGGCGTCGAACGAGCACCGTTTCACCACCCGCACCATCAAGGTGACCTCGGCCGACGGTTCGGTCACGCGGACCTACACGGTCGGGTTCCAGCCCACGGACCGCGACGACCGTCCGGTCGCGGCCGGCGGCAACGGCGGCGACCGCACCGCCGCGGTCGCCGACCTGCTGAGCCGCGGAGGCGACGGCACGGGCTCCGCCGGCGGCGCCGGGTTCTGGGCGCCGTCGACGGAGTGGGCGAACCCCATGTGGATCCCTCGGTCGTAGGGCGCCATGTGGCCACCGGTCCCGCCGCGTCCGACGAGGCCGCGGCGGGTTCCGGCCGAGCAGCGAGCAGCACCGCACCGAAGACGGCCCCTGCGGGTCAACGACTGCCGTTCACCCGCAGGGGCCGTCGTCGTTCGTCCCCCTGCTCCTCGCGCAGGTTCAGGTCCCCGCGGCCCGGGCCCAAGGGGACTGCGCGCGGCCCGGCGTCAGGCGGTCCGGATCCGGTCCCGCACCTCCGGCCGTGCCTCGAACCCGGCCGCCCTGTACGTGGCGATGGCACCGGCGTTGGAACTCGGCGTGCACACGCGCACGCTCGACGAGCCCATCTCCCGCAGCGCGGCCGCCCCGGCCAAAGTGATCGCCCGGCCGTAGCCGCGACCGCGGTGGTCCTCGTGCACGCCCATCGGCTCGACCAGCCCCGGCTTCCCCGGACCGGCCGACCAGACCGTCACCACTCCCGCCACGTCGCCCTGGTCGTCACATGCGCCCAGGCACCGGGCGTCCGCGAAGAACGGTCCCGCCGACATCGCGTGCCAGTACTCGCGCGTAGGCCTCGAGGTGTCGAACGCCGACCGCAGGACGCCGGCGAAATCCTGCGCCTGCTCCGGGCCGATCGCCCTGATCCGCACGCCGGGGTCCTCCACCGGTTCGGCGAGACCGCGGAAGAGCGGTGTCCACGGCTCGTCGACCCCCCAGTCCTCCTCGGTCAACAGGTCGTGAAGCAGCAGGCCCAGCGGCGCCTCGATCGACACCGCTCCTTCCGGCAGCACGCCGCGCTCAGGAAGTGAGAAGTCCTCGACGAGCCGCCGCGCGAGGCCCTGATCCCGGAAGGCGTCCGGAGCGACCGTCATCCGCACCACCGTCGGCGAGTCCAGCATCCCGACCGCCAGGATCCGTCCGTCCCGGCTCCAGGTCCGGACCACCGCGGCCGTCTCGGCCGTTCCGAACCGGTGGTTCCAGCCGATGTCGCCCGGATGCAATTGCATCGGCGCTCCGTCGTACTGCCATTCCCGCAGCGCGGCCATGGCCTCGCGCACCCCGTCGACCGCCGGCGTTCCCAGCACAATCGTCATGGCCGGGATCAGACACCCCACCAAGAGGGTCCGCAAGCGATTAACCGACCCAGGAGTGCTCCCGCGACGGCCCGGCGGAGGCCCTGCCACCCGCGGTGCCGGCACTCCGGCCCGCGAGTATCGCCGGCCCGGTCGCGGGCGCCCGGCTCGCGCATCGGTACCGGTTCCCCGCCTGACCGCCGGCGACACGGAGCCACCCGGCGCGAGGGGACGCTCAGTCGCCGCGCCCGACGCCGCGATCGGGTGCGCTCATGTCGCCGGTTCCGGGCGTGCCGTCGGCGAGTCCGTAGCGCAGGTACACGGTGCCCGTCGGGCTGGCCGCCGGCGGTTCGAGGAGGGTGACGTTCGTGGGGACCGCGCCGCCGTCGAACACCTTCTTGCCGACGCCGAGCACGATCGGGTGCACCCAGAGGTCGAGACGGTCGAAGAGCTTCTCGCGCAGGAGGGTCTGGACCAGGTCCAGGCTGCCGACGACCTTCACGTGCTCGTGCCGGTCCCGGATCTCGCGCACCGCGCCGGCGAGATCCGGGCCGAGCTGCGTGGACCCGGCCCACGAGAGGTCGGGCTTGCCCCGGGAGGCCACGTACTTCGGGACGCTGTTGAAGAGCCTGGCGATCTCGCCGTCCTCGCCGTCCTTCTGGTGCGGCCAGTAGGCGGCGAAGATGTCGTACGTCCGCCGGCCGAGCAGGAGGGCGTCCGTGCCCTCGTACGCGGCCCCGACCTGCGCCCCGGCGACCTCGTCCAGCAGGGGTGCCTGCCAGCCGCCGAACGGGAACCCGGCCGGGTCCTCGTCGGGGCCGCCGGGCGCCTGCCCGACGAGGTCGAGGGTCGCGAACAGTTCGATGTGGATGAGGCCCACGGTCTACTCCCGATGAGTTGGTCGTCCCGGTCGGTGGGTAGACCGGCGGGCGCCGGCGAAATCATCGCTGCGACGGCACCCGGTCCCCGGATCCTCGACCGTCCTGTCCGCAGCGTCGATCGGGTGCCCGGCGACGCCGGGGCCCGGGTGCCGAGCGCTCCCGTTGTGCCTCGTCCCGGAACGCTCCCGTCGCGACGCTGACCACAAGCCGGATGAGGCCCTCGAGCTCGGCGTCCAAGACCCGTCTTCCGTCCTGCCGGCCCCCAGCGGATGTCACTCACCGTGCACTCGGGCGAAAGCCCTGGCCACGGAACCGGCATGGGACGCGATACGGACCCTGGCCCGCCGGTTTCTCCTCACGGCGCTGGGCGACTGGCGTCAACCACTGCCGCGCCCCGCGCCCCGCGCGCCCGCACACCGGCGACCGGTGACCACGCCCGGGTCGCCCTCGCGACCGCGACGTCGCCGACGCGGCCCATTGCGGCGACGCGCACAGCCGTGCCGCGGCGCGGCCACGGAGCGAAGCTCACCGGGTCGCCCGGCAGGCGGCCGGCGCGGCGTCGGCCTCACGGAGCTGACGGCAGCAGCCCGCGGGCCGTCGCCAGGGCCCAGGCGGCAAGGGTGAAGCCGTCGTGGATGTGTCCCTTGGCGAGTTCGGAGCGCATCTCGTCGGGGGTCAGGGCCCGGAAGGCGTCGATCCCCTCCTCGCGGGCGCCGGGGCCCGGCGTCTCGGGGAACGAGGACGAGGCGAGCCGCGCGAGGTAGAGCTGGTCGCGGGCGCTGTGCATCCCCGTGTCGGAGGTGAGCTCGCCGAGATGGATCATCTCGGTCACCTCTCCTCCGAGTTCCTCCAGCAGTTCACGGCGCGCGGTGGTCGAACTCTCCTCGTCGGGCTCACCGAAACCCCGCGGGATCTCCCAGTGCCAGTCGCGGTCGGCATGCCGGAAGTGGTGGAGGAGGACGATCCTGCCGTCGTCCAGGACCGGTAGGACGGCGGCACCTCCTCTGGGGCCCTCGGGGACGAAGCGGATGTAGGTGTTGACGCGCCCGGAGCGGAAGCGCACGGCGTCGCGGACCATGCAGACGTAGGGGTCGCGGTAGACGACGCCGATGTCCGCGCAGTCCTCGGGGAAGCCGAACGCGACGGCCACCGCCTCCACTTCGCGGGTCACGTGGTCCTGTTCGGCTCGGTCGAGCAGGATCTCGTACGCGGTCCCCGGGGGGTTCACGAAGAGCTCCGGCCGTTGCTCCCGCAGGGCGGCGTAGGCCTTCAGGCGTGCCTCCCTGCGCTCCCGCACCGCGTCGCCCTCGGATCCGGCCTGTGTCATGTGTCGTCGCCTCGTCTCTTCCGGTTCGTGCGGTCTCGGTCTCCGGCCCGCGCCCGTCGAGCGCCGCCGCTGGGATGTCACAAGTACAGGGCCAGCGGGGTGTGCTGGATGCGGCCGGCCAGGTTCGGATAGTCGTCCAGGACCGTGAGGTAGTGCTCGTGGAGGGCCTGGACGACGTCGAAGGGCGCGCTGTCGGCATCGCCCAGGACCTGCCTGCTCGTGCGGAGCAGCGCGCGTACGGTCTGCACCAGCGCGATGTCCAGGACGTACCAGAGGGGCAGGCAGACGGCTCCGGCGCCGCTGATGACCAGCGAGCGCATGAATCCCAGTACGTCGCCCCCGTCGGAGCGCATGCCCTGTCCCGCCACGCACGCGCCCAGGACGGTCAGCTTGTTGCGCGGCAGGCTCACCCGCAGCGCGAGGTCGAACTGGGTCAGTACGTCGTGGCTGCCGAGGTGGAGCAGCGGACCGGCGGCCTCCGGGCCGTCCAGGTAGGTGCCGTGGCCGGCGTAGACGAAGAACTCCGGCTCCCTGGCCACGAGTGCGCTCAGTCCGTCCCAGTCGGCGTCGTGGGCCGGCTCGGTGTACTCCAGGCCCTCCGGGGGTGGGCCGGCCACGAAGACCCTGCCGGGGTGCCAGCCGGTGCCGACGAGTTCGCGGCCCGACGCGTCGGCGTCGGTGGACAGCAGGGCCGTCAGGTCGTCGTCCTGTTCCATGAGCTGGCGCTTGAGCAGGTGGCGTCCCTGCGTGACGAAGGCGGCCACGCTGACGGAGTGGGAGAGCGGGACCCGTGCGGCGAGTGGTCTTGTGTCGCCGGGGCCCACCGCGACGTGGAGCGGTATGGCGAAGACGTGGTCCGTGGGGATCAGGGTGAGATGGGTCGTGGTGGCACCGTCGTCGACGCGGTCCCAGACGGGCGCGAGGAGGAGGTCCCAGACGTGGCGGCAGGTCGCCTCGGAGGGCCACGGCGACTCGGGGTCGGAGATGTCGGCCCACACCAGTTCGGCCAGGTCCGCCACCTTTCCGTAGGGGATGCCCGTCACGGTCGTCAGACGCCCGTCCCGGCAGACCATGATGCCGAGCGCGTCGGGCACCGCTCCGGCGCCGCCCGTGAGTCCGTCGGGCGCGGCGTATCGGAAGTAGCGCACCACGGCGGAGCCCGGGTGGTTGAGGGTGTACTGGACGAGGCGGTGCGCGATGTCCTCGTCGTGTGGAACGGAGGTCAACGGGGCGTCCAGGAAGTGCTCTTCGTACTCCCGCTCGCGTTCGGCCAGCACCTCGCGCAGGGCCTGGGTCAGCTCGGGTGAAGCGGCCCGGAGCGGGGCGCGCACAGCGGGACCGGGGCGGGGGCCGGATGCTTCGGGGGAGGGGGCTCCGGCGATACGATGGGCGGGGGGCCTGAGCGACGAGGGATGCGAGGAGCCGAGCAGGTCGAGAAGTTCACGACCGGCGGACTCCTCGACCAGGGAGAGGACCCTCTCCTGGTCGGCCTGCGCGTCGTGTCCGTGGACGACGGCTTCGGCGATGGCGTGCAGGAACGCCGGTCGCATGTGCCGGGCGTACGTCCGCTTGTAGGCGGGCAGGGCGATGGCGGATCGGACCGAACGCGCCAGGCCCAGCTGCCGTGTGAGGACGTCCTTCGGACGGCGCTCGGGCGGCAGGGCTTCGGCGGTCCGCTGGTACCCGCGGACGGTGTAGGCGTAGAAGTCGACGTCCAGACCGGCGTGGTGTCCGTCCGGCGAGTCGTCCTGCTCGATCTCGTCCAGGAGTCGCCTCAGCTCCTCCAGCCCCCGGCCGCCCCCGGTGCGGAGCGCGAGATTCTGCCGGGCGATGGCCCTCCAGCGTTGCAGCGGGAGGGTCAGCAGTTCCTCGAAGTGCCGCTGGGCGTTCTCCGGGTCGCACAGCGCCTGATTGGTACGTGACTGCGCCACCCGGTACACGTCGGCGAGGCCCTCGGAGATCGCCAAGGAGCGTGAAGTGACCGCCAGCGACTCCTCGGGCCGTCCGGCCTCACGGAGTGCGATGGCGAGGTTGTGGAGGACGTTGGAATAGCCGCGGAGGAACTCGCGGTGGCGGGCGGGAGTGCCGGGCGTCGGAGGGACGACGACGTCCACGCCGTGCAGGTGGGCCAGCTCCTCGATCTCCCGCAGGAGCGCCTCGAGTTCCGTGACGAACCCGCCCCTGGCCGCTGCCTCTCCACCGTCCCGCATCGGCTGCCCCTGCTCCTCGAACCGCGCGCGTTCGCGGTTGCTGCGCAGATCCGGCACGGCCCACCACAGTCCGGCCCGCCTGGCGATGCCGACGGCGGTGCCGAAGGAGATGCGGGCGGAGGTGAAGCTGCCCAGCCGGTACCGGATCCGACCCTCTCCGTCGAACCACCGGGCGGCCGCGTAGGCGGCGAAGGGGTCATCCGCCGGAAGTTCACCGCGGAGGTGGAGTTCGTGGAGCAGCCGGGCGTCGTCCCGTGAGGCCTTGATCAGCTGCAGGCCGGTGAACAGCTTGTACGTCACGTCCGCGTGGACGATCTCGCACCAGTGGGCGCCCACCCGGCGCGCCGTGGCCCTGATGTCGTTCCGCCCGCCGTGGCCGTACTCCCCGGCCAGCCGCAAGAGGCGCAGGGCGCCGTCCTGCCGCATGGGGACGTCGAAGTCCACGTCGAAACGGAGGATGACGTCCTCGACGTCGAGTCGGCCGATGAGAGCGAGAATGGCCGAGACGGAGTCTTCCGGCTGGGGGCTCGTCGACTGGGGCATGGCCTGTTCGGCTCCCGCTTCTGTGAGGACGGGGTGGTCGGGGAAGTCAGCGGCGGCGGGCCGCCCGATGGACCGCCGCTGTGACGGCCAGGCCCACGGCCGCGCATGCGCCCACTGTCACGACGGGCGCCGGCGGGGCGTGACCGAAGTGCAGGCGCCACAAGGTCAGCGCCAGCCAGCACACCGAGGATCCGAGCAGGCCCGCGGCGGCCGAGTCGATCCAGCGGTAGGGGAGTGAGGCCGCGGATACCGCGGCCTGCCTGAGCACCGCCAGCGGCAGGAGCAGCGCGACGGCCGCGAGGACGAGGATGGTGGGCAACTGGGCGGCCTTCGGCAGCGGAAGGTCGTAGTCGAGGGTCTGCACCACGGTCAGCGCGGTGAGCAGGGATCCCAGTGTCGAGGTCTGCACCAGGCTCAGCCGGTTGCGGTACTCGTTCAACGCCCGGTCAGTGACCGCGGTGGCCGCGGTGCGCGCCGCCTCGGCCCGTTCACGGGCGGTCGACAGGTACTCCAGATCGTTCTGGACCTGGGCGACCAGGGTCTCGGCCGCGGCCAGGTCGCGCTCGGGCCAGGAGGTACCGTGTCCGACGCGACGCAGCCGGGGTGTGTGCAGGCGCATGTTCGTGATCGCGATGTTCACCGTGCGGGCCAGGTCGCGATGCTGGGTGATCGTCCACAGTGTTCCGTGGGGCCCGAGTTGGGTCTGGTCGAGCATGGCGGCGGCTGCCAGGACGTCCTTGAGACTGACCTGTTCGCCGGAGGCGCCGGGCTGCAGCGCACGCAGCAGGGCGCGGCTCTCCCGGTCGCTTTCGGCCCGGCGCTCGTGCAGGGGCTTGGTGGAGGCGAGCGTGTGATACCGGCGAGCCTCGTAGCCGACCTTGGCGGCGTGCATCAGGTAGCGGGTCAGCGGCCGTAAGCCGTTCTCGCCGTCCTTCGCCCAAACCCACTCGTCCAGTGCCTCCTCGGCTCGGAGCGGCGCGAGGACGCAGAAGTCGGTCACCACGTTCCTCACGTCTCCCGGGCCGGTGCGCCAGACGGAGAACCCGTGGTCCGTGACGTCGTGCCCACGCCACCAGGTGTCCTCGTCCGCGGCGGACGGCGGCGCGTGGCGTCGGACCGATTCGGCCACGGGGGGCTGTGACCGGGGCGTCCCCGCCTGGTGCAGCGCGGTGAACACGTGGAACTCGCCCAGGATCCCGTCCGGTGGGGGGTCGGTGACCCCCGCGGCTGTCAGGGCCGCCGACCACTGGTCCAGCAGGGTGCTCCACTGCCCGAGCCCGGCGTCGAGGTCGTTCGGCGCCATCAGGGCGACCAGCCCGAGCACATCGTGCTCGGCGAACCGGAAAGCGGCGTGGATGCCGGGGCCGCCCGCTCGCTTCGCCGCTTCCAGGACGGTGAACTCCGCCGTGACGGCTTCGAATCCGGGAACGGGTCCCTCACGTGAAGGCAGCCCGCCGAACGCCTCTGTCATGCCGAGCAGGCGGCACGCCTCCCACAGGCGTCCGAGGTATTGCCGGGGGGCGGTGTCCTCCGGCTTCGGAACGGCCGGCACGAAGCATGTGATGATCAGCGACGGTTTGACGAACCGTTGCACCAGGTGTCACCCGATTCCAGACGTAGGCGAACGGCGCTCAGTCGGTCGCGGGGTCCGTGTCCCTCTCGTCGCCCGGTTCGTCCGGGCCGTCCAGGTCGAGGATGAGTATCTCGACCAGGACGTTGCGTTGCTCGCGCCGGTCCGCGGGGATGAGGGTCTTCAGGGCGCCGGGCAGGGTCTGGGCACGAGTGGCGGACTCCAGGTCCTGCAGACCGGCGAGGCCCTTGTTGGTCGCGTCGTCGGAGCCGGCGGTCACTGCGGCGTACAGATCTGCGAGCACTGCCTCCACACGGGCCCATCCTTCGGCCGACAGGAGCCAGTCGTCGAGCGCTCGCAGTCGGTTGACGGCACGCCGCTTCACGTCAGCATCCACCGGTGGACCCCCGTTGCCGCTTTCCCGTATCCGCTTCCGGAATGAGGGCCCAAGGATATCGCCCGGGTGCCTGTGCGCGGCTGGAATTCCCGACTCGGCACGTGGGGTGAGCAGTTCCGGCATCCGGTCGGCGTGGGGCCCCGGACCTCTGCCGAACCCCGTCGGCGTGCCGGCGGCCGCCGCTCGCTCAGTTGCGGTGCGAGTGGGCGCCGACCGCCTGGCCGCCTGCCCGTCCTGGTGCCGGTAGGGGCGTTGCCCCGGCCGGCCGAGGATGCCGGGGGCCGGGCGCCGTGCTCGGGGATACGGCGCCCGGCCCGCCGACGGGAAGAACCCGCCGTGGCTAGAGAGAGCGTCCCGCCGCGACCCGCCCGACGATGCCGCGGCGCGCCCAAAGGACGCCGCTGATCGTCCGGGTGGACCATGGCGTCGGCCGCGCGCGGTCCGCGCTGGGCCCCGCGGGACCGGCCGCCCCGTCGCGTGAGGGGCGGCCGCGGGCGGCGGCTACGCCCGTTCGAGGGTGACGTCGTGGGTGACGATTGCTCCCTTCTTGAGCCGGACGGTGGCCACGGTCGGCCGGTAGCCGTCCTTGGCGACGATCACGGTCAGCGGGTTGTCACGGGTGTCGAGCCACAGGCCGAAGGTGCCGTCCGTGCGTGTGGTGAGCGTGTGGGAGTCGGCCCGGCTGTCGATCTGCACGGTCGCTCCGGCCAGTGGGGCGGCGCCTCCCGCGGGGGTCGCCCCGAGGATGGTCCCGCTGATGTCGCCCCATGTTCGGGGCGGGTCGGCGTGCAGGGTGACGGGGATGTCGGGCACCGCGTACGGGGTGTCGGTGAACAGGGCCAGCCGGGCGCCGTAGTCGCCGGGCTGCGCGACCTCCAGTTCCGCGGTGTCGAAGGTGAGGGTGAGCACCGTCCTCTGGCCGGGGGCCAGGGTGATCTTCCTGGCGGACTCGCCGAGCCAGCTGACCTCCGACAGGCCTTCCTGGTCGTAGCCGGGCAGGAGTTCGACGGTGGCGGTGGGGGAGAGCTCGTAGGCGTCGACGGTGCCGCCGACCTTGTAGAAGCCCGTCGCGCCGCCGCTTCTGAAGGTGGGGGTGTTGGCGTTGGGCAGGGTGTTCCACGTGCCGGTCGCGGGGTCGAGGGCGAAGCCCTCGTTGGTGAGCCGGCTGTCGTCGGTCACTCCGCCGGAGACCAGCAGCAGTCCGTTGGCCGCGGTGTACGCCGCCCCCCACAGCGGGATCGGCATGTCGGGCAGGGCGGACCACGTGTCGGTGGCGGGGTTGTAGACATAGGTGGAGGACACCGCGACGGCGCCTCCGCTCTCCCCGCCGGCGCAGTAGATCCTGGTCCCGATGGCGGCGCAGGACTGCCAGGCGATGGGCTCCGGATAAGGGGCGATCTCGGACCAGCGGTCGGCCCGGGGGTCGTAGACGGAGGCGTCGGTCGTGCCGCAGATCGTGGCCGAGCAGCCGCCGATCGTGTACAGCTTTCCGCCGAGCACGGTGCTGCCCGATCCGGCGTACGCCCTGGGCGCCTTCGCGCCGCTGGTCCAGGTGTTGCGGACCGGGTCGTAGACGTCCAGGCCCGGGTCGATGCCGCCGGTGCTGCTGCCCCAGCCGCCGGCGGCGTAGAACCTGCCGTCGATGAAGCCGTGCGCGGGCGCGCGGCGCGGATGGGGGGACGAGGTGAGCCGGGTCCAGGTGCCCGTTTCCGGGGAGAGGCGGTAGAGGTCGCCGGTGTCGTCCTCGCCGTCGTACCCGTATGCCGAGTAGACCTTGCCGTCGTAGGTGTCGACGACGTTGTCCATGATGGCCGTGGGCAGGTCGGTCACGGGTTTCCAGGCGTCACCCGAAGGCCCGGCCCCGGCCCCGGCCCCGGCCTCGGCGGAGGCGGTCGCGGGTCCGGCGGTCCCTGTGGTCCGGCCGTCGATCCGCGCGGGGCGCGCGGCGCCGTCGGACGGCGGGAGCCGCCGCGGGCCGACGCGTCGCAGCGGTGCGCCGTCCTCCGTGCTTCCGGAGCCCGCGCGTTCCGCCAGCGTCAAGGTGGCCGGCGCGCCCCCGGTGTTGGTGACGGTCAGTTCCCGGGTCGCGCTCTTGCCCAGGACCGCGGTCGCCTCGATCGGGTCGGTCGTCAGGGACAGCCGGCCCGCCGTGAGCTTCCAAGCCGAGGTGACGGCGGTGTCGGCGCGTGCCGTCACCGTCTTGGTCCGCTCGGTGTAGTGCGGCGCCGCCGCCGTGAGGGCGTGCTCGCCCAGGGGCGCGGTCAGGGTGAAGAAGCCGTCGCCCAGGTTCGGGTCGTCGGGCGTCGCCGCCGTGATCGTGCTCAGGGCGGGCTCGTCGGGGGAGGTGACGGCGGCGGATGTCAGCCCTGTGCCGGTGTTGGCGTCGGTGACGGTTCCGGTGATCAGGCCGGCCGGGGTGGGGGTGAGCTCCCGGCTGCCGACGAAGACGTCGTCCACGGCCCACCACAGGGCGTAGGAGGCGGTGTAGTGGAACCGCAGCCGGACCGAGGGCCTGCCCGCGTAGGCGGCCAGGGACATCTCGATGTGCTTCGGGCCGGCCGCGTCGGTGGTCAGGGACCGGATGTTCTTCCAGGTCGCGCCGTCGTCGGTGCTGACGTCGAGGTCGGCGGTCTGGCCGAAGAAGGGCATGAGGTCGGTGTCGAAGGCCAGTTCGGGGACCGCGACGCCGGTGAAGTCGAAGCGGGGGCTGACGAGACTGGAGTCCTGGGCGGCCGGGTAGCCGTAGTGGTCGCTGTCGACCACGGCGAAACCGCCGTCGCCGCCGGTGTTGTTGGACCGGCCTCCGGGGTCGTCGAACGCCCAGCCGCCCCGGGTGCCCTCGGCGTTGACGACCGTCCAGCCCTCGGGTGCGGAGTTCGTCGAGGTGAACCGCTGGGTCGGGCCGGTCAGCTTCGGCGCGTAGGCGGGGACGCCGGCCGACCAGACGTCGGCGGGTACCGGTATGTCGAGTTTCTGCGCCGTCGTGCCTGCCGCGATGTGCCGGGTGACTTCCTCGTAACCGGGCAGGGAGGCCGTGACCCGCAGGGTGTGCGCGCGGTTCTGGGGGAGCGAGACGCCGTACGCGCCGGTCGCGGGGTCGGTCCACACCGGACCGCCGGGCGCACCGTCCACGACGATCCTGGCGTAGAGCGGCCAGCCGTGGCCGGAGCCGTCGGCGATCGTCCCCGTTATCGTGCGGCTGGGCACCGTGTGCAGTGCGTAGTCCCTCGTCAGGGCGGCACCGTCGGCGATCGTGACGTCCGGTGTGGACACGGTCGCGTAGCCGAACGCCTCGACGCCGATGTCGTACGTTCCGGCCGGCAGGGACAGGGCGTAGGCACCCGAGGCGTCGGAGTGCACCACGACGTCCCCGCCCGATATCGCCGCCCCGGCCACCGGTCTGCCGGTCCCGGAGTCCGTGACCGTCCCGGAGACCTCCCCGCGGGGCCCGCCGCGGAAGGCGCCGAGGCCGCGGGGGGTGCCCAGTCCGGTCGGTCCGTCGTATCCCGGCCCCGCGGTGCACAGATAGGCGGGGTCGCACTCGCCGTTGGACCCGCTGGTCACATCGTTGAGTCCGCCGCCGGCGGCGGCGTAGGGGTAGGAGTTGGGGTAGCTGTCGGCCGCCGGCGTTCCGGCGGCCGCGTAGATCCCGGCGATGATCGGCGTGGCCGCGCTGGTTCCTCCGTACACCTGCCAGCCGCTGTTCCCGTAACTCTGGTAGACCGCGACGCCGGTGGCGGGGTCCGCGACGGCGGAGACGTCGGCGACGGTTCGCCGCGGGCAGCCGGTGTCCTTCTGGAAGGACGGCTTCGGCTGGTAGGCGGAGCAGCCCGAGCCGGTGCCGCTGTCACCGTTGCTCCAGACCGACTCCGACCATCCCCGCGGGGTGCTCGGGTCACGGGCGAGGGAGGTCCCGCCGACCGAGGTGACGTAGGGGGAGGCGGCAGGGTAGGGGACCCCGTACTTCAGGTCTCCCGACGCGACGACCATGGCGACACCTGGGTGGTTGTAGTGCGTGTCGGTGGTCTCGGCGGGGTCCTCACCGCCTCCGGGGTAGCTGTCGTAGTAGGAGCCGTAGGAGTTGGAGACGAACTTGGCGCCCAGCGCGACGGCCCGGTCCACGGCCGCCCCGAGGTTCTCGCGATCGGCGCTGTCGGCCTCGACCAGCAGGATGTGCGCGTTCGGCGCCACGGCGGACACCATGTCCAGGTCCAGCGAGATCTCCCCGGCCCATTCGGGGTCGGGCTCCGGGTAGTCGGTGCCGCCGCGCTGGTCGACCTTGCGGAAGCAGCCGTTGCCGGTGGTGCAGGCCGGCAGCCCGTACTGCTCCCGGTACACCGCCAGGTCCTGCTCGGCGGTGGGATCGTCGTACGCGGCGACCACGGCGACGGTCTGGCCGGTGCCGCTGCTGGGTGGAAGGTCGTAGGCGCTGCGCAGATCGCCGGCGCCGTAGCCGGCCGGCTCCGACGACCGTCCGGCGGTCGCGAGGTCCGTGCGGCGCAGGGCGAAGCACGCGAACTCGTTCTTCCTCGGCGCGGAGCAGGAGGGTTCCATGGACAGTCCGTTGTCCCTGGAGGTGCCGGCGGCCTGGTGCGTCGCACCGGACGGCGTCTGTGCGGCGGCCGGTGGCTGCGTCCCCAGGAAGGTGAGCAGTGACAGGCTCAGCGCCGTCAGGCCCGCGGTGAGTCTGTGCCGGCCGAAGCGCGCGACTTTTCTTGGTATAGGCAAGTATCCGTTCCCGTCTGTCCGGTGACGCGTCATCAACTGTGGGGCGGGCGATGGGGAATGAATCCATTCACCGCGGCCCCATTAGACATCGCCTCGCCCGGCCGGGTGGGTCGTTGAGCTGATCGCGACGAAGGGCCCAGTGGCCGCTCGCGCCACTGGGCCCGCCCACATCCGCGGAGACCTCGCGCCCGGACCGCGCGATCAGGTTGGGACCGCGCGATCAGGTTGCGGTCCGCGTCATGGTCCGCCCGTCAGCCGAGCGGTTCGATCCAGAGGTTCCTGAACCGCACCTTGTTGCCGTGGTCCTGGAGGCGGATGGCGCCGGGCCGCGGCCGACTCCGCGTCGCCGCCCCCGGTCGGGGCCGTCGACGGCGACGTCGTCGTGGACCTTCCGGGCCGTTCCACACCACGGTGATCCCGGCGTCGTCGGTCTTGCCGCCCTCCGCGTCGAAACGGGCCGCCCGGAAGACGATGTCGTACGTCTGCCAGGTCTCCGGCGCGGTGGCGGCGTTCAGATCCGCGGGTGTCCGGCTGCCGGCCTCTACGCCGTGGCGGTGTTCATGTTGCTGCTGACTCTTCCGGCCGTGGGCGAGGTGTCGACACCGACAAGGTTCCCGACACCGCGGCAGGCGCGGCCCTGTGCCTGATCCTCTCCACTGTGTCTCTCGCCGCGACTGCGGCGGTCGCCTCCAGGTGGAGGGCGGTGCGCGTCGTGTGTCTGGCCCACCCTGCGATCGTCGTGGTGATCGCGACGCAGGTGCCCGGTCCCTTCTGCGTCACGTGGTCACCGGTCGACGGCCGCCTCGGCACGCCCCGTCGCGGGGGCACGGTCGACCGCAAGCGGGGCACGCGGAACCGGGGGCGCCGTCCGGGAATCAGGCGATGCATGCGTCAACCACCTTCATAATGGGACTTGTTGAACGCGGCGTCATTGATCACGCCTACTCTCCGGTATCCGGACACATTCCCGTCGAGCGCACCGGAGAACGCAAAACGGTGGCCCTTTTCCGCCCTTTTCGGCGTTGACATGGACACAAGATCTCTCCGCTAATGGACTCCCGGCGACCACAGAAGTCGCTGTCGAACCTTCATGATTCGGCGATCCTGTGATGACTTGGGAGTCGGACGTTGCACGTACCACACATATCCGTTCCACCGCTGCGGCGGCGGATGTCCACCTGGCCGGCGGTGATCGTCACCGCCGCGATGGCCGTCCTGGGCATCCAGACGCCGTCCCAGGCAGCGGCGCCGTCCACAGCGAGTGCCACCGCCGCCACGACCGCTGACGGCCACGCGCCCTACGAGGCGGCGTGCGGCGCCGCCAAGAAGGGCGAGGCCACCTGCTACGCCCTGCGCCGCACCGATGTGAAGCCGTCCGAGGGCCTGCGGACCCAGGCGGCGCCGGGCGGGTTCGGCCCGGCCGATCTGCGCTCGGCCTACAACGTCCCGGCGGGCGGCGGAGCAGGGCAGACGATCGCCATCGTCGACGCCTTCGACGACCCCACCGCCGAGGACGACCTCGCTGTCTACCGCGAGCAGTACGGCCTGCCCGCCTGCACCACGGACAACGGCTGCTTCACGAAGGTCGACCAGCGCGGCGGTACCGACTACCCGCAGCCCGACCCGGACTGGGCCGGGGAGATCTCCCTCGACCTGGACATGGTCTCCGCGATCGCCCCCGAGGCCCACATCCTGCTCGTCGAGGCCGACACCCCGGGATTCGAGGACCTCGGCGCCGCCGTCGACACGGCGGTGGCACTCGGCGCCAAGTTCGTCTCCAACTCCTACGGCACCGACTACCGCTTCGGCAGCGGTGAGGACCCCTACCAGACGACGGTGCTCGACGCCCACTACGACCACCCCGGCGTCGCCATGGTCGCCTCCTCCGGCGACTTCGGTTACGGCGTCTCCTATCCGGCCGCGTCCTCCCATGTGACGGCGGTGGGCGGCACCTCCCTGACCGCCGACGGCGGGAGCGGCCGCGGCTGGTCCGAGACCGCCTGGGGCGGCGCGGGGTCCGGGTGCTCGCTCCACGTGCCCAAGCCGGCCTTCCAGCAGGACACCGGCTGCGCCAACCGCGCCGTCGCCGACGTGTCCGCGGTGGCCGACCCCGCCACGCCCGTCGCGGTGTACCAGACCTACGGTGGCGGCGGCTGGGCGCAGTTCGGCGGCACCAGCGCCGGTTCGCCCATCATCGCCGCGGTCTACGCCAACGCCGGCACCCCCGTCGCGGGCACCTACCCGAACTCCTACCCCTACGCCGCGGACGGGGGGCTCTTCGACGTCACCGCCGGGGACAACGGCACCTGCACCCCGGCCTACCTGTGCTCCGGCTCCGCCGGATACGACGGTCCGACCGGTCTGGGCACCCCCGACGGGCTGCGGGCCTTCCGGACCGGCCCGCACGGGACGCTGTCCGGCACCGTCACCGACCAGGCCACCGGCAAGCCGCTGGCCGGTGCCACCGTCGGTGCGGGAACCGGCAACGTCACACGCACCGGGGCCGACGGCGGCTACACCCTCGGCCTCCCGGTCGGCCACTACGACGTCACCGTCGACGCCTACGGCTACGCCGGCGGCACCGCCACGGACATCGACGTCACCGAAGACGGCGCCCTCACCCGGGACTTCGCGCTGAAGCCCGTCCCCAGCCAGACCATCTCCGGCAGGGTCGGCGACGGCTCCGGCCACGGCTGGCCGCTCTACGCCAAGATCACCGTGGACGGCGTCCCCGGCGGCCCGGTGTGGACCGACCCGGCCACCGGCGCCTTCACCCTCAGCCTTCCCGAGGGCCACGACTACACCCTCCACGCCGACGCGTCACTGCCCGGCTACACGACGGCGACCAGGTCCCTGACCGTCACCGACGCGCCCCAGTCGCTCCAGCTGCTCCTGCGGGCCGACCCCTGGAAGGCCTCCGCACCCGGCTACACCGTGCACCTGGACGGCGCCACCGAGCACTTCGCGTCCACCGACTCCGCCCCGCAGGGCTGGCGCGTCGTCAACGCCGACGGCAGCGAGGGCGGCTGGACCTTCGACGACCCCGAAGGGCGCGGCAACCAGACCGGCGGCGACGGAGCCTTCGCCATCGCCGACAACCCCACGATCGGCTCGCCCCACGACACGCAGCTGATCAGCCCCGCCTACGACCTCACCGACGCGAGCGACCCCGAACTGGCCTTCGACGCCATGTACTTCGTGTCAGACGGCAAGGCCGTCTCGGTCGACGCAAGTTCCGACGACGGCGCCACATGGAAGTCCCTGTGGACCGCGACGGCGGGCTTCGCCGACCACGCCAAGGTCGAGATCCCGCTCGACGGCCTCGCGGGCAAGCGGGACGTCCGGGTGCGCTTCCACTTCGTCACCGAGTTCGCCTGGTGGTGGGGCGTCGACGACGTCTTCGTCGGCGACCGCGGCTACACGGCCACTCCCGGAGGACTGGTCACCGGCACCGTGACCGACGCCAACACCGGCGACGGACTCGTCGGCGCCGGCGTCACCGTCAAGGACGTGCCGGGGGCGACCGCGACGACCGTCGCGACCCCCGAGGACCCGGCACGCGGTGACGGGCTTTATCTCATGTTCTCGCCCGGCCTCGGGAAGCACGAGGTCAGCGCGGCGAGGCCGCGCTACACGGAGCTGAGCAAGACCGTCGGCATCGCGGCCGACAGCGTGGTCCCGGTCGCCTACAAGCTCAAGGCCGGACAGCTGACCGTGACCCCGGACGCCGTCGGCGCCACCCTCGGCTGGGGCAAGTCCACCACGCGGAACATGACGGTCAAGAACACCGGCGGCGCGCCCGTCACCGTGACAGCGGGCGAACGGGCCGGGGGCTTCCGGCCCCAGGCCCTCGGCAGCGGCGCACCCCTCCAGACCGTCAAGGGGCACTTCTCCCCGCACGCGAGCAAGAAGGGCCCCGCCCCGTCCCGGTCGCAGCGCACCGCGGCACCGTCCGGGGACGCCTGGCAGACCGCCCCCAACCTCCCGGAGACCGTCCTCGGCAACGCGGTCGGCACCTACGAGGGCAAGGTCTACTCCGCCTTCGGCTACACCGGCTTCGACGTCAGCAACGCGATGTACGTCCTGGACCCCGTCGTCGGCAGCTGGAGCCAGGTGGCCAGTGCGACCGACCGCCGGGAGGCGCCGTCGGCCCAGTTCGTCGACGGCAGGTTCTACACCGTCGGCGGTTGGCTCCCGGACAGCACCACCGACCCCAAGCTGGAGATCTACGACCCCGTCGCCGACCGCTGGAGCACCGGGGCACCGGCGCCCGCGGCCTACGCCGGCCAGGGCAACGCGGCTCTCGACGGCAAGTTCTACACCGTCGGAGGCTGCGACGACCGCTGCGGCACCGTCGAGGCCTACTCCTACGACCCCGACACCGACACCTGGTCCCGGATCGCCGACTACCCCGAGCGCGTGGCCTGGGAGTCGTGCGGCGGCGTCAACGGCAAGCTCTACTGCGCCGGCGGCAACGCGGACTCCATCGGTGAGAGCAAGCACGCCTACGTGTACGACCCGGCCGCCGACACCTGGACGTCGCTTCCCGACCTGCCCATCCCGCTGTGGAGCTCGTCCTCCACCGCGGCGAACGACCGGCTCCTGATGACCAGCGGCATCAGCCACGAGGCCCTCACCAACCAAGGCTTCGCCTACGACCCGCAGGCCGGCGCCTGGACCGCCCTGCCCAACGCCGACGTGGCCACCTACCGCGGCGGCGCCGCCCTCGGCCTCTACAAGGTCGGCGGCGGAAGCGAGCCGTACACCCCGAGCAGCACCGTGGAGTTCCTGCCCGGATACGACCAGGGCGGTACGACCGACGTCCCGTGGCTGAGGACGAGTACCCAGCACTTCACCCTGCAGCCCGGGGCGAGCACGACGGTCACCGTCACGCTGGACGCATCCGTGCCCGAGATCGCGCAGCCGGGTGACTTCACCGCGCAGCTGGCGCTGGACAACGACACCCCGTACGGGATGCGGAAGATCCCGGTGACCCTGCACGTCGACCCGCCGAAGACCTGGGGCAAGATCACCGGCACCGTCCGCGGCGTCCAGAGCGACGGCACCACCAAGCCACTGGCCGGCGCCACCGTCGAGATCGGCAGCTGGGCCGCCGACTACTCGCTCAGGACGGCCGCCGACGGCACCTACTCCCTGTGGCTGGACTCCCGCAACAACCCGCTGGACGTCATCGTCGCCAAGGACGGCTACCGCCCGGTGGCCACCACGATGAAGGTCAGGAAGGGGGAGACCGTCACCGGCGACTTCACGCTCAAGAAGCAGTAGGAGCACCCGCCGATCCGGCGGCGACGGAGGCGGGCCGGCCCCTCGGGGCCGGCCCGTTCCCGTCCCGGCCGTCACCCCACCGGGGCGTCGAAATCGATCGGGTACCGGAACTGCCACGCGTCACAGCGCGAGCCGTAGGAATTCCCTCCCTCCGGGGAAGGTCGAAGTCAAGCAGTGGCTGCTCTGCATTCCTCTCATCCCCGGGCTGGTCCGCTGCGGCCGGTGCGTAATGCTCTTCGGTAAGGAGAGCCGCTTCGCCCCGATCGCCGGCCGCGACATCGCACCGGCCGTCGACAACGTCTTCGCCTCATCCGACCAGCACGGCGGGCAGGTTTACGCCCTTACCGGCCCTGTGGAATACAGCCACGAACAGCTCGCGGCCGAGGTCGGCAGGGGGCAAGGATTTACCGTTCGAGCAGGTCACCCCGGCCATATTCGTCGAGATGCTCGGCAACGCACATGAACATGGCGAGGCTCAAGTACTTCGAAGCTCCTCGAGCAGCGGGATGGCCGCCTCGTGGACAGCGGTAGCTAGTCGGCCGGCCCGAGGCGACTGCCATGTCCCGATGGTGGCAACGAGGTCATCGGTGTTCCGGGTTCGGGAAGTCGGGGCGGCAACCGGCGTCCCACTCGGCGCGCTGGTTGCCGTACGCCGGGAATCCTCCCGCGCTTCGCAGCATGGCCGCCAGATGCAGGAGGTTGTAGGTCATGAACGCCGTGTTGCGGTTGGTGAAGTCGTTCTCCGGGCCGCCCGAGCCCGGGTCGAGATACGAGGGTCCCGGTCCGGCCTCCCCGATCCACCCGGCGTCGGCCTGCGGCGGAATCGTGTAGCCGAGATGCTGGAGGCTGTAGAGGACGTTCATGGCGCAGTGCTTGATCCCGTCCTCGTTCCCGGTGATCAGACAACCGCCGACGCGTCCGTAATAGGCGTACTGCCCTGCGTCGTTGAGCAGGCTGGAGCAACCGTAGAGCCGTTCGATGACGCGCTTCATCACCGAACTGTTGTCACCCAGCCAGATGGGCCCGCACAGCACGAGGACGTCCGCGGCCAGGACTCGCTCGAACAGGTCCGGCCACGCGTCGTCGGCCCAGCCGTGTTCCCTCATGTCGGGCCACACGCCCGTCGCGATGTCGTGGTCCACCGCGCGGACCCGCTCCACCCGCACGCCGTGCCCGCGCATGATGCCCGCGCTCAGGTCGACGAGCCCGTCGGTGTTGCTGGTCTCCGGTGAGCGCTTCAGCGTCGTGTTGACGAACATGGCGCGCAGTCCTTCGAACTGCGGCATCTGTGCCGCGGGTGCGGTCGTCGGGTGGGTCGTCACCTGTTCCTCCCAGCGTGGGTCCTGTCCGGAGGACGCCCGGTGGGGAGCCATGTCCTCTTCGAGGAGGCTCACCCACGCACGACGCCCGGGCAACTCGACGACCGGGCGTACCGCGCGCTAGCGCGGTGAGTGCTCGTCGCGGATCCGGGCGACGTATGCGGCGTCCTCGGCGTCGATCTCGGCCGCCTCCTGAAGGACCCGCTCGATACTGGCCCGCGGAATGACCACGGCTCCCGCCGTGTCGGCGAAGACGTAGTCACCGGGAGTCACGCACACACCGGCGATCTCTACCGTGACGCCGGCCGCGAACGGCATGATGGTGTCGCCGCCCCAGCGTGTCGCCTCGCCCTGGCACCAGGTCGCGAACCCGTGGTCGCGCAACTGGGCGAAGTCCCGAAGCCTGCCGTCCGTCAGCACTCCGGCCAGCCCGTGAAGGGCGACCCTGGACAGTTTCGTCCCCCCACCGTGTGAGACGTCCCGATAGCCGCCGCTGGAGAGCACCAGGACCTTCCCGGCCGGGTCGTCGCCGACCGCCTGATCGAAGAGCTCGGCGAAGCCGGCCGCCGACTGCGGCAGGTCGTCCCGGTAGGGCAGGTAGGCGAGAGTGGCGGCCGGCCCGAAGAGCGGCCTGGTGGGGTCGGGGCTGCACAGGGCGAGGATGTGCGCGCGGTGGTGGTGGAGGCGGCCCATGGCGTCCACCAGCGGCGCGCAGCCGAGCCGTGCGGCGGTGGCCGCGTACTCGCTACCGTGATCACTGCTCATGCGTCTCCTCCTGGTCCGCTCGTGGTCTGTCCGCCGATGTGGGGCGCCGTGTTCCAGGCGTACCTCGGTCTCCGCGGGAGCGTCACGGACGAGCGCAGTCACCGGTTGTCCGGCCCGGGCGCATCGCCGGGCGCCCGCGGCGCCGCGCGGGTCGGTACCCCGTTCGGGTGATCCACGAGTCATGCGCCAGAGCGCGCGTCCTGCCGGCGGCGCGGTTCAGCTGATCCTAGGACGGAATCGGGTCGCGCGCCCGGGCTGTTCGGAGGGGGCGTGCTCCTGGCGCGGACGGGCATCCGGTCAGGTCAGATGGTTGCGTTCCAGCGAGAAGTAGGGCACCTGGTAGTGGCTGCTCTGGATGTGCGAGGGCAACCGCCGCACCTGATCGGCACGGATGGTGGTGTAGACGTCGTGCCTGGTCATTCCGGTGAGGGGGCGTATGTGCCGGAGAAGGTCATCAGATCCTGCTCGCGATGGCTGAAGGTGATGATGAAGCAGTGTTCGACGAGGGGTTCCGCGGGGTGCGACATGGCCGCCTCTCGGTGGTGTGGGCTCGGCTCTGCCAGTGCGGACGTACGAGTGATCCGGCGGGTTCCGGAGGGCCGTCCCAGGCCGTCCCGTCAACACGGTGATGTTCCGTCATTCGTGTGAGGAGGGCTGGGCTTTCGGGGGATGTTCCCGGGCATGAGGAAATGCGCGGGTCCCGGCTCTCTCTCGCGGCGCGGGCTGCTCGGTGCTCTCGCGGCATTCACCCCCGTAGCGGCCGTCCCGGTCGTGTCCGCGCACGGTTCCGCCAGAGCGGCGGCGGAGCCGTACGCGGGTCTGGGGGAGGAGTCCGTGGCGGCGTTCCGTCGCGCCTGGGACGCCTATCGGCGGCTGGCCTGGGGACGGGACGAGCTGCGGCCGCTCAGTGGCCGCGGCGCGGACTTCTTCGCCCAGGGCCACACGTTCGGTCTGACGATCGTCGAGGCGCTCGACACGCTGTACCTGATGGAGCTGGACGAGGAGCTGGACGCGGCCGTCCGATGGGTGAAGAACGAGCTCGTCCTCGATCAGGACGTCTCCGTCCAGGTCTTCGAGGTGATCATCCGGTTGGTCGGGGGGCTCCTGTCGGGGCACCTCGCGACCGGGGACCACGCGCTGCTCGACCTGGCCCGGGACCTCGCGGACCGGCTGATGCCCGCCTTCCTCGCATCGCCCACGGGCGCCCCCTACCGGTTCGTCAACCTCTCCACGGGTGCGGTGAGCGGCCGCGACAACCACCTCGCCGAGATCGGCAGCTGCATCACCGAGTTCGGTGAGCTGTCGCGGCTCACCGGCGACCGCACCTACTACGACGTGGCCAAGAAGGCCCTACGCGCCGCCTGCGAACGCCGCTCGCGGCTGGGCCTGCTGGGCACCACCCTCGACGTCGAGACCGGCGTGTGGACCGGGACCACCGCGACCCTCGATCCGCCGGCCGACTCCTTCTTCGAGTACCTCTGGTACGGCTGGAAGCTGTACGGCGACGAGGAACTGCGCACCTGGTACACCACCCTCACCGCCGGGATCCTCAGATACCTCGCCGACCGGAGCACGGGGCGGCTGTGGTTCCGCCAGGCCGAGATGAGCACCGGTCGCGCCACAGGCCAGGTCCAGTCCGAACTGACCGCCTTCTACGCCGGACTGCTGGCCCGCAGCGGGCGCGTCGCCGAAGGCGAGAGCTACCACGACAGCTGGACGGCCGTGCTCGACGCCTTCCGCCTGCCACCGGACCTCCTCGACTACCGCAGCCTGCGCGCGGAGGTCCCCTCTTGTCCCCTGCGCCCCGAGTACGTCGACGCCTGCCTGTCCCTGTGGCTCGTCACCGGCAAGGAGCTGTACCGAGAGCGCGCCCGCGAGGTGTTCGACCGCCAGGAGCGGTACTGCAGGGTCGCCAACGGCTACACGGTCGTCCGCGATGTGACGGCGTCCCCGATGAAGACGGGGGACCGCACCCCGGCGTACTGGTTCAGCGAGAACGCCAAGTACTACTACCTGCTGTTCGCCGAGGCGCGCCGCTTCGACTACGGATCCGGCTATCTGACGACGGAGGGCAATGTGCTGCGCGGGCTGCGGGCCCCCGCTCCCGCGCCGGGCGGCGGTGGCCCTGTCGGGAAGTGACGCGCGGCCGTTCCTCCCACCGCGGGGTGGTGCGTACCGCAAGGATCCAGCCAGTCACAAGCCCAAGACGCTGGAGTTGTCCAGATGATGCGCCAGTTCGAGATGCGGCACGCCACACATCGATACATTAGGGGTCTGCTGTCGGGGC
The DNA here is from genome assembly GCF_000373665.1 of Streptomyces sp. BoleA5. Lineage (NCBI taxonomy): Bacteria > Bacillati > Actinomycetota > Actinomycetes > Kitasatosporales > Streptomycetaceae > Streptomyces > Streptomyces sp. BoleA5. Next base: position 78,582 of record NZ_KB892100.1, on the reverse strand, counting down.
GAGCCGGATGCGGGATCCGGTGAGGTTGAGGAGTCTTTGGCCATGGGGGAGTCCGGGTACACGGAGCGCTGGCTGGAGACCGGCTCGGGTCCCGGCGCAGTGGTCCGGGCCCGTGTGACGCAGGCGAACCAGGCGGTCCAGGCGGCGTACCGCACATGGCTGGACCACGCCACCGAATGCCCTACGTGCCGGGACGGCGCCGCCCGGGATTGCACGGTCGTGCAGCCGCTGTGGGACGCCTACCAGGCTGCTCAGCGCGCCGCCCTGTGACCTTCCCGGGCGCGTTCGCCCGACAGGGTGCCCGGCAGGGGGCGTCAGGTGTCGCGGCACGCAAACGTCACCGGTGCCCCCGCCGCGGTGGGGGCCCGCCGCCGAGGGCCGGAGGGGTGCGCGGTCGTTGGCGCTCTCCTCGCGGTCCGAACATGATCGGATATTCGACCGGTCCGCCGGGTCCGCCGGGTCCGCCTGGGCCTCCCGGCCCGTAGGGGCAGACCGGACCTGCCGGCGTCATCTGGTGGTGGCCCAGGGGCCGGGCGGGTTGTGCGGCGCGCCGGGCCACGGTGTCGTGGGGTGGGCTGGTTCCCGGGAGTGAAGACCGCCTTGCCCATCCCCGATTACCGTTGCGGCGTCTCCTTCGCCAGGATGAGCCCATGACCGAGATCCAGACTCCCCGTCTCCTCCTGCGCCGCTGGCACGACGACGACCTTGTACCCATGGCCGAGATCAACGGCGACCCGCAGGTGATGCGCTGGGTCGGCGACGGCTCCGTGCGTGACCTGGAACACACGGCGGAAGCCATCGAGCGGTGGGAGGAGGAGTGGGACGAGGAGGGCTTCGGCCTCTTCGCCGTGGAGATGCTGGCCTCGGGCGAACTGGCCGGTTTCACCGGTCTGACGCTGCCGGAGTTCCTTCCGGAGGTGATGCCGCAGGTGTCCGTCTGCTGGCGGCTCGGTCCGCAGTTCTGGGGCCAGGGCTACGCCTCGGAGGCCGCTCACGCCGCGATGGAGTTCGCGCTCCAGGACCGCGGCCTGGATCGCCTGATCGGCATCGCCCGGATCGGCGACAACGCCTCGGAGAACGTCATGCGCAAGCTCGGCATGGCGCCGCAGCGCGAGATCACGCACCCGGAGTACGGTTTCCCGCTGCGCGTCCACACGATCGACCTCAGCGAGTTCCACGCCTGAACCGCGGCCTCCCCACGGCTCCTGCCGGCGGGATGGGCCAGGCGAACGCGGAGCGTGGCCGGCCACCAGCCTCTTTCGGCAGGGGGGCGCCGACCGGCCGGCAGGGCCACGCCGGTGCATGCGCCTACCCGGTCAGGCCCGGCCCGGTGCCCCCTTCCAGACCGCGACCCCGGAGTGTCGCGCGACCGATGCGAGGGGTAGCCTGCGGGCCCGTTCGAAGTCACCGGAGGATCCCCGTGCACACCCCCGTTTTCCTGCTGCGGAGCGTGCTGGGCCTGGGCGGCGGAATGGTGGTCGCCTGGGAATCGGACCGCCAGGCTTCCGGGCCGGGCTGGAGGAAGCCGCGGCTCTTCTCCGCGACGGCGGCTCTGTTGCTCGCCGCGCTACTGGGCGTCTGAAGCGCGTTGCAGAGGGCGAGATGTGCAGGCCGGGCCCCGGGCAACGGGGGTCGAACCGAAACCCGCGTTGCTCCCGAAGCCAGGGCGGCCCGGGCATGAACGCGAACCGGGCGCGAACAGCGACAATCCGCGCAACGACGTCGAAGACGAGAGACAACCCGTGAAGAGACCGGCTCCGCGCTCCACCTCGGCCCCGTATGCGACCTCCGCGACCTGCGCCGCAATCGGCGCCCTGCTGTGGGTGCCCGGCCGGACCAGCGCTCCCCCCAGGATCTACCGGGACTTCCCCGCAGCCGACTTCACCACGCCGTCGGCCTGGCGGGTGTGGTCGCCGGCAGTTACCGAGGACCGTCTTGGCCTGTACCTCCTCGCGGCGGGGGTGGTGCCGGCCGTGGCCGTGCGCCTGATCTCCGTACGGCGCGACTGAGCCGCGCCCGCGCAGCCCGACAAAGCGGTCATGCCGTCAACGAGCCGGTATCTTGCGGGCAACTCGGCGGCGCTCCGCTGTCAGAGCCTGATGAGACCGTTCCCGCACGAGTGACAGTGCACGGATCAGCCCGGGTCCGCCCCGCCGGCCCCGGACCCGTGCATGGCACGATGCCTGATCACGAACGAGCACGAGGAGATCGATCCCATCCATGAACGATCAAGGCACTCCTGTTGCGGCGAACCGCTTCAGGGTCGTCGCGGTTGATGCCGACTGGCCGGAATCACGGCAGTTCATGGGTAGCGGCCACAACCATGTCACGGGCGACATGCACGTGTTCCTGTGGTTCGGCTCTGCGTCCTATGACTCCCAGGCCGAGCACGTCAGGGTTTTCAGCGCATCCTCCGGCAACGCTGAGGCCGGCGAGGTGCTGGAGGACGCTTTGGAGGTCTACTGCCACCACGACGAGGGACTTCCGGCCGGCCGTCCGGTACCCGAACCCGTCACCATCACCGCAGACGGGAAACCCGCGACGTTCGAACTATGGCGGAACGGCAGCAACCCGCACTGGGTCGCCCGGGGCCGCGTCGAGAACACCGAAGTGGTGCTGTCCGGCTCCGGGATCGAACCCGGCGAGCTGCGCCTGGTCCGCGTTGACGACCTGGCCGCGTACTCGGCCCCGACGGCCTTCCTCCCGGCTCGGGAAGCGATCTCCGTTGCCATGGGGAGCGGCCTCCGGGCGGCGGGGTCCGGTCGGCAGTCGCAGTCCGGGGAGGCGGACACCGCGCTGCGGGTCCTGCGCGACCTCGCCGCCCGGGGTGCCGCGATCGGGGGACCTGGTCGGGAATTGCGCGGGGAAGAGGCGGACACGGTGATGCGCGCCCTGCGCGACCTCGCCCAGGGCGCCGGCCCGGCCCCGGCAGGAGAGTCGGGAGCAGAGGGCTGATCACCGCCGCCACCAACCGCCTGGCGTACTCCTCGCTTGATCAAGGGGGCAAACAGTCCCTGAGCTGGGAAGGGATGCCGTGCGTAGCACGAAGTGGGCGGCCGTGGCGGCTGCGGTCATTGCGCTGGGTGCCGCAGGCTGCGGCACCCGGCGCCGTCGGCACGGAGGCGTCCGCGGTGACGGAGCCGGCGGCGCCTCAGCCACGGCCCGCGGGCACCGGACCTCTCACGAAGGACGTCGTGCGGGCGAACCCCTGACCAGTTTCAAGACAGTGCTGAGCGTGCGGCTTTGTGAGGGGTAGGCGTGACGGACAAGCCGAAATGGCAGAATCATCCGGCCTGGTATCTGTTGCTCATCGTGGCGCAGTTGGTGTTCGTGACCTCCGAGGAAGACAAGATAAGTCGTTTCCTCGATGCGCTGGGTCTCCTGCTGTGGGGAATCCTGTGCGGGCGTGAATTGACGAAACGGGCCGCGTACCGGAGGGCTACCGCTGGAGGCGCGGCCCCGGCGGACAGGAGACGCCAGTGGCGCGAACGCAGCCGGGACACCTAGGCCTTGTCGTCAAATGAGCTCCCCCAGCTGACGCTGGGAGGTGCCCCCACGCTGCGTTGTCGAATCGTCCGAGTAGCCCACTACGAGGACGATCCCCGCCTTGCTATGCACACATCCCGGGCGTGAGCCTCAGCGGCCGAGAGGTGGGCCGTCCCACCCGCACGGGTCTCATCCCGTCGACGCGCCGGGCTTCGCCGTCGGGTTACTCTGTCCCCCGTACCGGACACGGGGTGCCCCACCGGGGCTGAGATCACACCCGTCGAACCTGAACCAGTTCGTACTGGCGGAGGGATGTCTTCCATGCCATTGGCGCATGTTTCCAGCGGTCTGCCCACCGACGGCCGGCAGACCGTCTTCGACGGCCGGATGCCGGCGGCCGCCGGCGATCTCCGGATCGAGGCACACGGCATACAACCGGTCCCCGAGAGCAACCGTTACGGCGGCCCGGGACGCCTGTTCACCGTGTGGTTCGCCCCCAATCTCACGATGACCGGGGTGTTCACCGGCACCATCGGGATAGTCCTCGGACTGGACTTCGCCACCGCGCTCACGGCCGTGGCGCTCGGCACCGTGGTCGGCGCGATACCCACCGCCTACCTGGGCACCTGGGGCAGCCGGACCGGCGCGGGGCAGCTGCCGCTGGCCCGGCTCGCTTTCGGCCGGGCCGTCGCGCTGCCCGGCATCCTGCAGTGGCTGTCCTCGGTCGCCTGGGACGCGCTGATCGGGCTGTTCGGCGGGGACGCGCTGGCGCGGCTGTGCGGCTGGCCGTTCTGGCTCGGAGTCCTGGTCATGATGGTCGCCCAGGGTGCTCTCGGCGTCCTGGGCTACGAGGCCGTTCACCGGCTGCAGATCGTCATGACCTTCGTTCTCGCCGCCGCCTTCGTGCTGATCGCCTGGAAGCTGCTCGACGGTGTGCACCCCGCGGCCAACGGCTCCGCCCATGGCGCCGACCGGGGTGGGGCGTTCGTCCTGACCAGCACCATCGCGCTGAGTCTGGCCCTGTCGTGGGCTCCGTACGCCAGTGACTTCAGCCGCTACCTGCCGCGGACGACCTCTGCCCCGCGCATGTTCTGGTACACGCTGGCGGGGTTGGTGGTGTCCTTCGTGGGCGTCCAGGCACTCGGGCTCTGGGGCGCGTCGGTCCTCACCGACCAGACTGCCGCAGGCGTGGCCGAGCTGCTCGGTGGCGGGCCGCTCGGGGCGTTCGGGCTGCTCGCCGTCGCCCTGGCGGCCCTGTGCAGCAACGCCATGAACGACTACAGCGGATCCCTGGCCCTGCAGACCGTCGGCGTGCGCGTTCCCCGCCCCGCCGCGGCCGCCTTCGCCGCGGTGCTCGGCTTCCCCCTGGTCCTGTGGATGCACGCCGCCGACACCACCGCCCGCTTCCAGAACGTGCTGCTCTTCGTCGGCTACTGGATTCCCGGCTTCGTCGCGATCGTCATCGTCGACTGGCTGGCCCGGGCACGGGCACGAGCGGGCGCACCGATCGACCTCGCCGCCGAGACCGGCCGACCGCAGCCCGGCTGGTACGCCGTCGTTGCGTTCGTGGCCGCCTTCGCCGCCGCTGTGCCGTTCATGGACACCAGCCTGTACGTCGGCCCGGTGGCCGAGGCCCTGCACGGCGCGGATCTCTCGTACTACGTGGCGTTCCTCGTGGCCCTCGGCGTGTACACCCCACTGCGCCTGCGCCACCGTTCGCGGCCCTGAACCATCGTCCCCCGTCCGTCCCCCAAGGAGCGAGTCCGCATGCCCCCGACTTCCGCCGATCACACCGCCTTCGCCGCGCGGGCGCTCGGTCGCGTACGGGCCCACTCACCGCTGGTCCAGAACCCGGGCGATGTGCCACGACTGCGGGAAGCCGGCGCGGCGGGGGCGGCCGTCGTGTCCGGCATCTGCGCCGCGGAGGACCCCGGTGCCGCGGCCCGCGCCTACGCCGACGCCTGGAGCCGACCGCCCGCCCCGAGCCGGGCGAAGACCCTCGCCTGACGAGCTTCGAACACCCGCTTGATCACCCAGGACGGCCGGGGAGACGTGGTCCGGTGCACGGACACACCGGCAGCCATGGCACGAGCATGGCGCGCGGTGACCTCAGTACTGCCGGCTGCTCCCCGGCGCGCAAGGTGACTTCGGCGACCGCCACAGCGTCGTGCCTGGCCAGAGCCTCCACCAGGAGCGGGCGTGGGCGCCGACCCTGTTCGCCGGCGGCGCCTCCCCGGCAGGCCCTGGTGTGGAGCACCGGGCCGATGCCGCGCCCGTCGAAGAAACCGAGGACATCGACAGTGCGCCTTGCCGGGCGGGGGAGCGCGGCCGGACCCTTTTCGAGGAGCACGACGGTGAGGTCGTCTCGCCGCTCCACGCCGCGCGCGATCTCCGACGGGGGTGTCTCCACGTCTTCGGGTTCATAGCACTACCTCCGGTGCCTTAGTCGGGCTCCGTCGCTCGCGCGTGGACCTGGTGGAATCCCGTGCCGTTCCCCTGGGGTCGCGGGCTGGAGGCCGATCGGGTTGACGATCAGGCCGAGGCTCATGCAGCCGGCCCTGGTCCCGCGCGTACCGTCAGCCTGCAAGACGGGGCCGTTCCCCGCGAGGGATGCTGCTCCGGGGCGGTGATCAGGCACCTTTCGGCGCGGGCACCCGCCAGGCCACCGTCCGCGCCGGCGCAGGGGTGGGCCCACCTGCACCCGGGGCGGGAGCGGGTCGGAGCAAGCCCGGCGACGGAGCCGCCGAGCGGGGAGGGTGCAAGCGGCGTTCCCCCGGGCGTACTGGCCGGGCGGTGTGTCAGCGGCCCGGGCTCCGCACCAAGGCCGTGCCGGTCGGTCTGGGCGACCTCGGGGCCGAACTCGGTCCACGTGGCGGCGAAGCGCTCTTGCCGCGGCCACGGCGACCGCCAGGAAGGCGTTCGGTCGGGCCAGGGCGGGGTCGATCGCGGCGCCGCGGATGAACCGCCCGGTGCTGACTCCGGCCGCGGCCGCGGGCGCTCCGACCACCTCGACGGGTCGAACGTGTGTGCGAAAGTGTGCTGCGTGGGGCACCCGCTCCGGGCTCCGGCGGGCGGGGAGCAGTCCACCGAAGCCGAGCCGACCCCCGAGCTCTCGCGCGCCGCGGGTCGCCTTCCAGCCCGGTGGCGGGTTGTGAAAGGTGAGGTGCCTCTTACCGCCGATCCCACCGTGCCGAGTGCGCCACCGGGGCCTGCACGGGGGCGGACGCCGCGCCATGCCGGCCGGGACTTCGTGCTGGTCGCGGAACGCGCGCCGGAGAGCCTGCGCGCGCTCCGGTCCTGCCCCCGCACGCCTCTGCTGGTGGTTCGGTCCGGATGCCATGATCGCCTACGGGCGGCACGGTGTGCCGCCGGCGAGCGATACGGGGGGACGCATGACGCGGCGATGGCTTGTGACGGGGTGTTCGTCGGGACTGGGGCGGGCGCTGGTGGGCGCGGTGGCGGAGTCCGGGGATCTGGTGATCGCCACGGCCCGCAAGCCGGCGGCCTTGCGGGATCTGGTGACACGGTATCCGGACCGGGTGACGGCGATGGCGCTCGACGTGTGTGACGCCGGGCAGTGCGAGGCCGCGGTGACGTACGCGGTCGATCACTTCGGTGGAGTGGACGTGCTGGTGAACAACGCGGGGTCGGGACTGTTCGGCGCGGTCGAGGAGGTGTCCGACGAGGAACTGCGCGCCCAGCTCGAGGTCCTGACGGTCGCCCCGTGGCGCCTGAGCCGCCTCGTCCTGCCGCTGATGCGCCGTCAGGGCTCGGGCCACATCGTCAACGTCTCCTCGCTCGTCGGCCGGATGGGGCTGCCCGGCCTGTCCGCGTACGTGACGGGCAAGTACGCACTGGAGGGTATGACCCAGGCGCTCGCCGCGGAGGTCGCACCCTTCGGGATCAGGGTGCACGCGGTGGAGCCCGGCCAGTTCGCCACCCACTACAGCACCGCGGTGACCGAGGCCGCCGACCGTATCCCCGAATACCTGGTGAGCACGGCGGAGGTGCGGGCGGGTTTGCGGGCCATGCTGGACGATCCGTCGATCGGCCGCCCGGAGACGTTCGCCGCCCATGTGCTGCGGCTCGTCGCGGCCCCGTCGGCGCCCGTGCGCGTGCCGGTCGGGGAGGACGCCTATGCCTACCTGGAGGCGGTCGAAGCCGCGGCTCGCGACGAGCTCTCGGCTGCGCGCGCCTTCGTCCACGGCCCCGTCCCGGCGCCTCGAGAAGGGCCGGCGCCATGGGTGGCCGCGCTTCCGGAGGTGTGACGCCGGCGGCCACGTCCCCGGTACTCGGCCGACCAAGCGGACCCGAAGCGTCAATGGTGCCCCGTCTCTGGGGCGGTGTTCAGCACCGGTCCGGCAGCCAGCCCCGCTGCACGGCGCGCACACCGGCCTCGAAGCGGCTGCGTGCGTCGAGGCGCTCCATCAGTTCGGAGGCGATCCGGCGGGCCGTGCGGTGCGACACCCCGAGCCGTTTGGCGATCGCCTCGTCGGTGTGGCCCTCGGCCAGGAGCCGCAGGGCGGTCGCCTGCTGGCCGTTGAGCCCGTTCGGGTCGGTGGAGACGATCTCGCCGAGCGGCTGCGCGGACTCCCAGGTGGTCTCGAAGAGCGCGCACAGTGCGGTGAGCGTGCCCTGACCGGTCAGCAGGACGGCGCCCGCCGCGGTGTCGTCGCTGCTGACCGGGATCATGGCCGTCAGCCGGTCCATGATGATCATCCGGGTCGGCAGGGACGGAGTGGTACGGATCCGGCCGCCCAGCCGGGCCAGCGAGGTGGCGTGTTCGACGGTGGGCCGGTGGGTGCGGACGCTGTCGAGGTAGATCGTGCGCATCCGAACCCCGCGGCCGAGCAGATCCTGGTTGAGCGGGCGTGAAGCGGCCATGTTCTCCGCGGTCTGCGGTCCGCCCGGGGCGAAGGCGAGGAATTCCTCGCGTACCTCGCGGGTGAGCACGGTCAGCCGGTCGCGTATCTGGTCGAGGCCGACCAGGTGCTCCACCCCGGGATGGCTGGCGGCCGGGCGGAGTTCGGCGTACTCGGAGATGAGCCGGGCCGCGGCGGCCCGCGAGGCTTCGAGACGCAGCTGCTGCTCCGCCAGCTGGGCCTGCTGGCGGCCCATCAGGATCTCCATGCCGATGTCCGGCGAGACAGCCCGGAGGCGGCCCGCGTCCCCCGCTGCGGGGCGTACCAGGGCCAGCTCGCTCAGGGTGTCGAGAGCGTTGCCCACCTCTTCGACGGAGAGGCCCGCGGCGTGGGCGAGGGCCGCGACACCGGCGGCCGGGTTCCTGAGCATGGCGCGGTACACCGTCTCCGTGGCGGAGTCGAGTCCGAGAGCGGTCAGCATGTGGTTCCCCCTGTTTTCCTGCGCACGGCATCCCCCTGCCCGACGATGATGTTCGCAGAGGGACGGGGGATCGTCACAGGGGCAGGACGGAACCGGCCAGGGCCTCAACGGTCCAGCGGGCAAAGCGACGTGAAAACGCCTGCGGTTGAGACTCTGGAGCGCATGTATCTGGTCCACGTGCATCTGGAACTGCCCTCCGGCGAGGAACTGCCGCAGGATGTGAGGGCAATGGTGCGGTCGGCGATCGTTCCCCGCGACCGCGTCGAGCACGTCGCCGTGCACACGGTCTCTCCCTCCGAACTCACCCTTGGTCTCTATCTGCTGGCCGACGGTCTCGACGAGGCGGAGGAGCGAGCCCTGCGGGTGTGCCGCCGACTGCTCGGTGACGTGGCGCCGTTGGCGACGGCGCGGCTGACCGGCGCGGGGGTGCCGCTGATGCCGCTGGCCTTCGCGCCGCGGAACGGCGAGTGAACGGGCCCGTTTGGACGCATCAGTCCAAGGCCCCTTCCGTCCATCCCTGAGCTCTTTCCACGAGCCTGAGCTGCGACGAACCTATTGGTCACCGGCCAGGCCGAGCGTCACCGCGGGACGTGAGGACGGGCCGGACCCCGTATCTCTCCTCTGGAATGAACGGAAACAGGCATGCTTCGCTCCCGAATCGCCAAGGTCGCCGCGGTCTGCTCTCTCGTCCTCGCCGTGGCTCTCGCCGCCCCGGTGGTCACGCCCCGGTCCACGGCGGACGCGGTTCCGTCCTCCTCCGTTCTCGTCGCGGACGCCGGCTGGCAGGTCACCCCGGCGGACGCCGGCTGGCAGTAGGTGGCAGCCGGCGCTTCGGCCGCCGGACTTCCAGCTGGCGAACACCTGGATCGACGCCAGTGGACTTGCCAAGGGCGGCGCCCCCTCGAAGCGAGGGGGCGCCGCCCTTCTGCGTGGGCCGGTGACGGCCGACCGCGGAGTCCAGGACCAGGGGCTCGACCTGCAACGGACGCCGCGAAGGCCCCGCCGAGGACCGGCGGGGCCTTCGCGGCGTCGAGTGACGCGTCAGGCGATCTTCTTGTAGCGCAGGGCGACGTACGAGGAGGCCGGGTGGCCGCCGATGTCGCCGCTGTAGACGTTCGCGGTCGAGTAGTTCATGTCCGTGGCGGTGCTGCCCTCGGCGTAGTAGTAGAAGGTGCCCGCGTCCTGGTCCTTCCAGCCCGCGAAGAGGACGGCGTGGTCGGAGTAGTCGTTCAGTGCGTCACCGGGCCGGAGGTCGGCCTTGTTGATCTGCGTGCTCACGTTGGGGAGGGTCTCGGTCGTCAGCGAGGTGGTGAGGTGCCAGGTCATGGAGACGAAGCCGGAGCAGTCGGTGCGGTAGGAGTGGTCGCCGTCGACGTCGGTGGCATAGGCGCTCTGGCTGTAAGGGATGTTGCGGTTGTACCAGTCCTTGGCCCGGGCGATGACCTCGTTGCGGTAGATGGTGCCGCCCTGTACGGACTTCGGCGGGGTCGGCGCCACGTAGGCGCAGTTGTTGGCGTAGGCCGACAGCAGGCTCTGGGTCCAGCCGGACGCGTCCACCGGGTCGTCGGAGTGGTAGGCGATGTCGCTGCCGTCACCGTCGGTCGGGTCCGAGTCGTGGTACCAGTACATGCCGCCGTTGGTGCGGCCGTAGTAGAGGCCGCCGCCCGGGGAGGAGAGGGAGTCGACCGCCGACCAGCCGCTCGACTTCAGGACGGCGCTGTCCCAGTCGTTCACTCCGTTGATCTTGTAGCTGAGCAGCCGGCCGTCCGAGGTCGAGGCGACGATGCGGTCGTCGCCCGCGGCGGCGAGCGTCTTGAGGACGAAGCCGGTGTCGATCACGACGTGCTGTCCTATGTGGGCCGACCCTGAGGGCTTGGCCTGCGACACCAGGTACTGGTGGAGCTGGCCGTCGACCGTGCCGTAGAGGTGGCCCGCGCCGTCGTAGACCAGCTTGTCGAAGGTCCAGCCGCCGTCCCAGATCTGGACGACGCCGGCGAGTGTGAGGGATGTGTTGTTGGTCTGCACGTCGACCCGGTAGAGGTCGCCGGTGGTCGAAGTGACCAGGATGGTGTTGAAGTTGAGGGCCGCCATCGCCTTGGGCGTGAAGCCGAGGTTCGGGCCGATGAGCGTCTTGACACGGTTGCCGGTGTTCGGCTCGATCTGCGTGTACGTCAGCCGGCCGTCGGACAGCGTGCCGTACATCGACACGTCACCGGTGCACGACGCGACGGCGTGCGCCGTCCCGGCGGTGGTCGCGACCAAGCCGAGGGACATCGCACTGACGGCGACCACGGCGGCGGTGGCACGGCGGATGGCATGGCCCAGCTTCATGATTTCTCCTGCGGTGGGAAAGTCGGGCGGACGTGGGCGCGTCCCTGGCCCGGACAGCTGCCCTGCAGGTGCAGCTGTGAAGGATCTCCCGGGGGTGGCGCCTGGTGGCTCGAACTACTTTCGCCGCGGGCCAGGCGGGTTGGAAGAGAAGGCGTATGGACGCAAAGGTCCTTGGCCCGTTGCGTCCTGAAGGGCAGATCCGCCGGGCCGAGGGGTCGCGCATGTGCGGAGACCGCCGTCTACGCGGCTTGTCGTCACGCGAGCCCGAGCCTGGCTCGCCCTGGTGGTCGCGTCGTCGTGACCCCCGACCGCCGACCGGGAGGTGTTCCCGCTGCCGGACGTTCGCGGACCCGGTCAGCGGGTCCGGCATGCACGGTACGGCACCGTCCACACTCGACAGCGTGCTCCTCGGCTGGAGCACCGCTGCGCGGCCCGGTCACGTCCCCCGGGGGGCGGTCGTCGCAGTCCACCGACGCGATGCCGTTCGTGTCCGGCTCGGCCGCACCGCAGGTCAGGCCGGGTCCTCACACATCCGGAAAAAGTTTGCGGCCCGCTGTCGATCCCGCGGTGTCCCGTTCGACGTCAGGGTGTGGGGCGCCTCGCCGACCGGTGAGGCGAAAGGACCGCAGGACCAGATGAGGAACGACGTGGATCAACTGCTGAGAGTCATGAACTTCAATGTCTCGAGTGACGGGATCGGTGCCGGTGAGCACCAGAGTCTGGAGAGGCCGTTCGGCTGTGACCGGCCCGAGAGGCTGTTCGGCTGGGCCGGCGCGACGGCGAGCTGGCCGAACCGGACGGCTCCCGGAGGCAGCCGGGGCCTGGACGACTACTTCACGCGGGACTTCGCCCGCAACATCGGTGCCGAGATCATGGGCCGCAACAAATTCGGACCCCAGCGCGGGCCCTGGCACGACCATGAGTGGCGCGGCTGGTGGGGGGATGAACCCCCGTTCCGCACGCCGGTGTTCGTCATGACGCACCACAAGCGTCCGTCGTTCGCGCTATCCGACACCACGTTCCACTTCGTCGACGGCGACCCGGCCACGGTCCTGGAACGGGCGCGTGAAGCGGCGCAGGGCAAGGACGTCCGACTCGGCGGAGGGGTCACCACCGTCCGGCAGTTCCTCGACGCCGACCTCGTCGACTCCCTGCACGTGGCGGTCGCGCCGGTGAAGCTCGGGACCGGACTGCGGCTGTGGGAGTCCCCCGACGAGCTGCTCGACCGGTTCCACCTGGAGGTCGTGCCCAGCGCGAGCGGCGTGACGCACCACCTGTTCTGGCGAAGGTGACGGGAGGGCGCATCCGAGTTCAGGCCACGACGGCGATGGGACGCCCGCCCCTCCCCAGCCGCGCCCTTTCACAGCGCGCAGCAAAACACCGCATGCTCGTCGTCCTGTGGTGGGACTGACCCTGGGCTCAATCCCAGGCGCCCCGACGACGAGCAACCGCGTGATCGTCCCCAAGGCGCGAAGGCAGCGGGGTCCGCCATCGTCCTGCCGCAAGGGCCTGCGGTCCGGTGGCGGGCACAACGTCTCAGCCCAGCCTGCCCCGGGCGGAGGAAAGGGTACGTCCGCTCAGGTCCCCGCACCGGCCGAGCTGGTCGTTCCACTCCGTCAGCCACCTCACCAGGCGACGGCCGTCCGGTCCGAGTTCGGCCTGGGACTCCGCCGTCGCGAGCGCGGAGGCGAAGAACGCGGCACGGCTCCAACGGATCCCGAGCCGGGCGTCCAGGTCGTCCGCATCGATATCGGGGTGCGACCGATCCACGGCGGCCAGATGCAGCAGAGCGCCGTGCACATATACGTGAAAGGCCCCAAGAGAGCGGTCCACGCTGAAGGTTCGGCCCGGGCCGCCCCAGGGGATCACGATGTGGTGGGCGTCCTCGTCCCGGTATCCGTTCCGCAGCACGCGCCTGGTGAGCTCGATCTCCGCGAGTTTCTGGTGCAGGCACTCGTGGAGGATGGCATCGGCCGCCTCCAGCCGATCGCCGAGCAGGGACTCGCTGACGTAGACGAGCCCTGGTGTCGCGGCCGCGTAGGCGCTGGTAAGCCGCTCGCCGGTGAAGACCCCCAGACCGCTGACAAAGGACATCGTCGAGGGTCCGATGACCGGCAGAAGCTCGGCGAGAAGTTCCATGGCCGCCTGCTCGCGGCCGTCCGGCACCAGCGGCTCGATCTCGAAGGCATGGCCGTCGGATCTCATGGTGGCGTGGAACCCGGACTGGATCGCCTCACCGAGCAGCGTGCCTCGCAGGTGCCGGAGTGCGACCGGCGTCGGGCCGTTCGAGATCGGATCCTGGGGGTCGGCGCCGGCTTCGGCGATCAGCGCGAGCACTGCCGCGACATGGTTCCGGGCCTGTTCCGGATCAGCGGAGAGACGAGGCATCACGTGGTCGAACGCACCGCGAATCAGGATGCGCGCCTGCGCGGTCGGCGGCCAGGGCCACTGGAGCTCGACCTCGTCGAACACCTCGGTGAACAGGTCCGTGACACCCGCGTAGAACGCGTCGGAGTTGGCACGCAGCGACGAGCTGTCGCCGTATGGGCCGGCGGCCAACGCCCGCTCCACCGCTGCCACGGTGTTCCGGCTCAAGCCGCCACCTCGGTCCGGGCGATGAGACGCTGCCTCTCCAACACCCGTGCCAACTGCCGGAACTTCGCTCTGGCCTGGGACGATTCGGGGTCACGTGCGGTGATCGCGGCGAACCGCTCGACCGCGGTATCCCAGGAATGTCCGGTGCACAGTTCGAGCGCGAGCAAGGTGAGCCGGTCCAGAACGAGTACGGTGATCGGCTCGCGCACGAACACGAAGGCGTGCGACAGATCGTCGTACGGGCTCAACGTCCAGCCGGGAGTCCTGGTGTACGCGCCGCCACTGCCTTGTTCCGCCATTGACCCCCCGATCGACGCAAGGCGGTCAGTGTCCCCAACTTGCCAAGTGCCCGTCAAGGGCGCTGCGATCATCGGGCACAGTCACTCGTTCCGACGAAAGGAGAGCCGTGGACCGGGAGAAGGCCGCGGATCACGCCGAGGTTTTTGAGCACTTCGGAATCCCTGAGCAGGACCGACCGGAGGAGTCCTGCTACGACTACGCCCCCGTCTTCCGCACCACTGTCGCCGGAACTCCGTCGGCGGTGAAGCGCACCCGCAACCTGCCCGCCGCCGCCGCGATCGCGCGCTGGACACGGGCGATGGCGGACAGCGGCATCGGGGTCGTCACTCCACTCGATCTGCCCGGAAACCCCGGGCCTGTCGGCGACCGCGTCTGGGTCGCCTACCCGTGGATCTCCGGCCGGTCGTACGACGGGTCGGTCGCCGACATCGCCGCCGCCGGTGCGTTGCTCGGCCGCATGCACGCGCACGCGTACGAGCGGGATCCGGAGCTCCCGAGCTTCGAGTGGCCCGAGCACGACGACGCGGACGTGGAGGCGGAGATCGAGGATCTACGCCGGGTGCTGACCCTCCGGGCGCCCGACATCGCCGAGGCGGTCCTGGCCCGATCCGCACCGTGGCATCGCTCCTTCATGGCCGAAACGCTGCCCGCCATCCGGGACGGAGATCTGCCTCATGTGGCCGCGTCCACCGACTTCAAGGCCAACAACCTGGTGTACACGGCCAACGGGCCGATACTGGTCGACCCCGACAACGCCGACTACCTGCCTCGCATCATCGACCTCGCGATGGCGGCACTCCTGTTCCACAATGAGCTTCCCTCCGCGCCTCCGCGCCTGTTCACCCCGGCCGAGTGGCAGGTCTTCACAGGTGAGTACCTGGCCCGGGTTTCTCTCACCGCGGCAGAGATCAAGCTGTGGCCCACTGCCCTGCGCTACCTCATCACCGAGTGGGGAACCTGGACCTTGGTCGATGCGGATGAATGGGATGATTGGTCGAATCCGCACAAACGCGATTTCCTTCGGGACCTCGCAACAATCGAGCCTGACGACATGTCAATTGTCCAGATTCCGTTGATAGACAGATGATCTGAATACCTCTACTGTCCGGAGGACCTCCCACACGGGGGTGGGGTGCGGGATGCCGCATCTGTGTCGTATGACAGGAGGCTGCAGTGGCAACGTCCTTGAACGAGCTGGAAGTCAAGCTCGCCGCAGCGTTCGAGGCGTCCGACTGGGACCTGGACGCCGTGGACCTGACCGAAGTGCACCAGCTCGAGGAGGCCGGCATCCGGCCGATCGAGATGAACGTAGGCCCGCTGGGCGGCAGTCGCCCGCGTACCTGACGACGCCTCCGGCGACGTCGTAGCACAACAAGCCTGGTAGGGCTGGGCAACCGGCCCCACCAGGCTCTCCTGTTCCAGCACTCACGGGGGCCGTGCCTTGGGGATGCCTACAACCGTCGAACCGCTGCTGTCGCAGCCCAAACGCCTGCTCTTCGACGCCGCGCGCGAGATCGGAACGCCGGCCCTGGTCTACGACTTCGTCGGCATCGAGCGGACGGTCCGGCGCATCCAGGAGGATCTCTCGATCGTTCCCGGCGCCGCGCTGAACATCGCGGCGAAGGCATGCCACACGCCGGAGGTCCTCGCCCACCTTGCGTCACTGGGTGTCGGCGCCGATGTGGCCAGTCCTGGTGAGCTCGAACTCGTCGAAGCCGCAGGGTTCGACGAGATCACCACGACAGGACCGGCCTTCTCCGCCGCCGACTTCGCCCGGTTCCGGGCCTCTGGTGTCACCGTCGACCTGGACTCCGTCGCGCAGATCGACCTCTACGGTGCCGACCATCCGGGCACCGATGTCGGACTACGTGTACGGATTCCGCTGCCTGCGGCACTGGAGGGCGACTCGACGTTCGGGGCCAACAGCCGTTTCGGTGTGTCGGTCACCGAACCGGCGGTGCACGCGGCCCTTGCCCGCCATCGGCTGCGACTGACCCGACTGCACATGCACACCGGACAGATGACCGCGCAGTCCCTGCTCTTCAAGGTGAACTACACGCTGACCATGGCCGAGGCGCTGCCCGATCTCGAGGTCATCGACCTGGGCGGCGGCTTCTTCCACCTGTACGCGGACCGTGGCCGGTCGATCGCGGCCTTCCGGCGGATGGCCGAGATGGTCGCCGCCTGGCAGAGCCGGACCGGACGTCGTATCAGCTTCCGCTGCGAACCGGGCGGCGCGGTACTCGGGGCCTACGGTTACCTGTTCACCACGGTCCGATCGGTGGAGGAGCATCACGACTACTACGGAACCCGGGTGGTGACAGTGGACACCTCCGCCTGGAACCTCGCGCCCTGGCACAGGCCGACAGTGCTGTCCGCGGATCCGGAGGGCGACGTGGCACCGACCGAACCCGGACTGATCGCCGGGAACACGCTGTACGAGAACGACTTCTTCGGCACGAACGTATTCGGCCGGACCGAACACTTCGACTTCCCCCGGGTGGCGCCAGGAGACCGGCTGGTGCTGACCGCGTCGGGCGCCTACACGATGACGAACTCACGGCGCTTCAACCGGCTGCCGCCGCCGACCGAATACTCCTTCGACGGCCGGCACCTGACGCGCCTGACCACGGTCGCGTTCTGATGGCCGACCGTCCGACGGCCGATACCAGGATGCTCGTGCTCAACCGCGACCTGGTCCGTACCGGCGCCGGTACCTTCTGGCTCACCGCAGAGGGACGCGAGATCTCCCTCGGCCCGTCCATGGCGACCCTCGGTTACCAGTTCGCGATACCCACCACGGTCGCGGCCGTCGTCGATGGCACGGGCATGGACAGCAGTGTGCTCACCGAGGCGGTCAACCGCCTGGAGGATCTCGGTGTTCTGGTGACCCACAATCCCGCGGGCCGTGCGGTGACCGGCACCGGCGGCCTGTTCCAGAGCCCGCTGCTCTCGGTCGCCGAGGCTCTCGCCGGAGGCACCAGCGATGTGGTCGTCTTCGGTGTTCCCTACGATGTCGGCGCATCGCACCGACCCGGTTCCCGCTTCGGCCCCGACTACCTGCGCAGGGTGAGCGGATCGCTGTTCCAGTACCGGCCCGAGGCCGGGTCTCCTACCGGTATGTGGGATCCCGTCCGGGGACGGCAGGTCCTCAGCGGCGTGCGGCTGGCGGATCTCGGTGACATCGACGTCGGCTCGGTGCTCACCCGCAACGCCGAGGCGTTCGACGTCACCGAACAGCTGACGTCGAGGATCACCGGCGCCGGTCGGTTCCCCGTCATGCTCGGGGGCGACCACTCCGTGGCTCTCGCCGCCATCCGCGGCGTGCTGCGGACGCATCCGCGCCTGGGTGTGATCCACATCGACGCGCACGCGGACTACGCGGGCCCTCGCCGGGACGACTGGCGGCAGGACTGCCACCACGGGAACTTCATGGGCTGGGTGGTCGGTGACGCGAGGGTCGAGCGGGTGGTCCAGTTCGGCATCCGCCAGCTCACCGCCACGGACACCGAGCCCAGCCCCAAGGTGACGCGGTGGAGCGGCCGCAGCGCCGCCCGGGTGCCGATCGACGAGGTCCTCGCCGACCTTCCCGAGGACCTCCCGTACTACGTGACCGTGGACGTGGACGGCTTGGACCCCGCGTTCATCCCCGCCACAGGCACGCCGCTGCCCGGCGGATTCACCCACACCGAGGCTGTCGCGCTGCTGGAGGGGCTGTGCGCCGCGCGGCGCGTGGTCGGCATGGATCTCGTAGAGCTCATCGCCGACTCCTCCGACCAGTCCGGCCTGGTGGCAGCCGACATCGTGCTTCGGACCATCGACGCCGCCACAGCAGGTTGCGGGTGAACACCGAGAGCGAAGAGTGCCGTCTGGAAGCCCAGGTTCTCGCCGAACTCGCCATCGCGGCGGGCGCCGACGAGTATCCGCAACTGACGAAGGTCGTCGACGACGCGCGAGCCGTCGCGGTCGGCGCGCTCGACCAGCCACCCGACCTCACGGAGCAGGAGCTCGACCGGATCGCTGTCGCGCTTCGCCGGGCCATCCTGCGGCGGGCACACGAGTGTGCGGACGAGCACTTCCGCTCGCCTGAACACGGCGTGGCCAAGGTGCTGCCCTCCGGGGCCCGGCTGCACCACAGCTACGAACGCGGCGCGACCGCGGAGCATCTGGAGGAGCGGATCGCTCGCAACGCGGGCAACGCGGCCGGCTGGGCGAGTGAGCACGTGGTGTTCTCCAGCGCGATGGGTGCCATGTCGGCGTTGCTCCAGTGCTACCGGGCGATGACCCAGCCGACCCACGATGCGCCGTTGCGGCTCGGAGCGTGGAGCAGTTACTTCGAGACGGACATGCTGCTCGAACTGTGCCGCGGCGAGACGACGGGGTGGGAGAGCCTCGACGATCTCTACGGTGCGACCGCCTCCGGTCGCTACCAGGCCCTACTGGTCGAACCGGTCCGCTACGACTGGGACGCCTCCGTCATGGACATCGCCGCGTTCGTCCGCGCCTGGCGCTCGGCCGCGCCGCGCCCCCGTACGCTGATCCTGGACAACACCCTGGCCTCGTTCACCTGGCCGACCGAGCGTTTCCTGTCCGCGCTGCCCGACGGCCTGCCCCACCTGGTCGTCGAGGTCCGTTCCGGCCTCAAACTGGACCAGCAGGGGCTGGAACTGGCCAATGCGGGCGTGGTCTCCGTGTACTCCTGTCATGAGAACGCGGGGACACCCAGTGCCGGACAGTTCGCGGCCTATCTGCGGACGGCCCGGGCGCTGGGCGGTACGGCGCCCTCGATGGACGGCCTGGCGGCCATGGACACGGCATTCGTGTTCGACCGGGGCTGGACGGCGCGGCATGCCGGGCAGGTCTTCCTGCACAACAAGGCGCTCGCCGAGGCGGTGAGCGGTCACGGCGGCCTGTTCTCCCGCATCGCCCACCCTTCCCTGCACGGGAGTTCGCCGTTGCGGCACGGGCCATTCGTGGTGTGCCGGCTCGCGGACGACACCATCGAGAACCACGGACTGCTCCTCGCGGTCATCAACGAGGAGGTCCGCCGGCAGCGGCTTCTCCTCACCTGGGGATCGAGTTTCGGCTTCCGGGGGCACCGGTACGAGACGATCCTCCCGCGCGTGAGCGAACGACGCGGCCTGTTCAAGGTCGCCATGGGATCGCGGGGAGGTCCGTCCCTGCGGGCGGCGCTGGAGATGATGTGCCGACTCGCCGCCTATCCGGACTTCGCGGCGTTGCGACGCGACTATCCGGATGTGCGCCCGGTGGACCTGATGCGCATGGCCGGTCAGGGGCAGGAGTAGACAGTCCAGTGCTGCACGGGGATGAAGCCCGCCTGCCGGTAACCGGTGAGGTCCGCGTCAGGACGGTCGACCACGAGCCCGACGGCGATGCGCTGGTAGCCGTCACGCTTGTACTGTGCCGAGGCATGGGCGAGGAGCGCCTCGGACAGACCGCGTCCCCGAGCCCGTCGCCGCGCCGCCAGACCCTGGACATACACCTCGCGGGCACCGCGTGCCTTGGCGTCGGCCTCGAAGTAGCAGGCGAGCAGGAGGGCCTCGACCTCCCCCCGCGCCTGGTCCACGGTGGCGAAGGACAGGTCGGGCCGATACGCCGCGGCGTTCGTCAGCCTGGCCCAGTCCAGCTCCGAGGCACCGAAGGCGTCGAGATAGCAGGACTTGACCGGATCCCCGGGCAGCGAGTCGACACGTGCCAGGACGACGGCCGAGTCGGGTACCGCCACCGTCCGCTGCTCGGCGTCGAGGGGACGCTCGAGGTCGACGAGCCAGGAGCTGGGCTCGAAACCGTGCCGTTCGAGCAGGGTGCGGTATCCCGGCACCCGGTCACTCGCCTGAACGCGAAGCCCGGCTCGTCCCGGGAGCCCGGCGCTGCGTGTCGTCGCCCAGGCGAGCAACGCGCCGCCGATGCCGCGGCCGCGGAACTCCGGGTCGACAACGCCCTCGTAGGCGAGGGCGGGGCGGCTCTGGCCGTAGGTGCGCGGACGCACCAGGGCGTATCCCACCATCCGTCCGCCGTCCCAGGCCGAGAAGGTGCCGAGGTCGAGGTCGAGGCCCGGTTCGGTCAGCTGGCCCGCGATGTCCTCGAGGTCGTAGTGCTCACCGACCCGGTCGGCACGCTCGGCGCGGTCCAGAAGGTCCGCCCAGGGCAGCACGTCCTCCGTGCTCAACGGCCGCCAAGAAAAGTCCATTTGATGATCATATCTGAACCGGGCCGGCATGGCAGCCCGCGCGGTACCGGAAAGGCGATGTGATGGCAGGGACCCTTCGGTTCGTCGGCTGGGCTCTCGCCGGCCATCGCCGAGGGATGGCGTTCGCCATCCTGCTCGGTGTGCTGGCCAGTACCGCCGAGAGCCTCGTGCCGATCACCGTCGGCAGTGCCCTCGACGCCTCTTTGACGCACTCGTCCCAGGCCGTCCTCGGCAGTTGCGGTGTGCTCGCCCTCCTGCTCGCCGTCCGGATCGGCGGCAGCGTCGGCCGGTTCAGGATCCTGGGCGGCGTGCAGATCCTCGTCAACTTCCGCCTGGTCGACCGGATCTCGAGGCACGTCGCGGACGCCGCCGTGCCGGTGTCCCGATCTGTCGCCCCGGGCGAGGTCGCCACCGCACTGTCCGTGGACGCCCCGGCGATCGCGGCGCTACCGATGGCCCTGGCCTCACTCTTCGGCGCGTGCGGCGCGTACACCGTGATCGCCGTGTACCTCCTGGGCCGCTCCGTGCTGCTCGGCTGCCTGGTGCTCTTCGGGGTTCCTGCGCTGGTGTTCTGCCTGGGGCGGACGCTGCGCCCGCTCGAGGAGCGGCAGACCGCTCACCGCGAACTGCTCGGCGCTCTCACCGTGGCCGGCAGCGACATCGGCCGGGGGTTGCGGGTGCTTCGGGGCATCGGCGGAGAGCGGATCGCCGGGCGGCGCTACGCGGCCCGGTCCCAGCAGGTACGGAAGGCCGGGATCGCGGTGGCCGGTACCCACGCGCTCCTCGACGCGGCCCAAGTGCTCTTCCCGGGCCTGTTCCTGGTGACCGTGCTCTGGTTCGGCGCGCGCCTCGCGCTGGCCGGCACGCTCGCCGCGGGCGATCTGGTCGCGCTCTACGGTTGCGCCGCCTTCCTGGTCCAGCCCATCGCAGCGATGGCCGGCGCCATCAGCGCCCTGGCTGCGGCCAGGACCGCGGCCACGCGCATCAGAAGCGTCCTCGCGGTCGGCGACACCCAGGAGCCGCTCGCCGCGGCGGAGGTCGCCGGGGATCGCATCACCGACCATCCCAGTGGCGTATGGATACAGCGGGGCGACTTCACCGTGGTCGACACCACGGGCCGCCATGGCTCCGAACTCGCCCGTCGGCTGGCGAGGGCACACACAGGTGCCGTGCTCGCCGATGCCGTGCCCTACCTTTTCGCCGGCCCCCTCCGCGAGGTTGTCGACCCCATGAGACGGCACGGCGACGCCGCCATCGGGCGGGCCCTCCACACGGCGGCGGCCGACGACGCGGTCAAGGGCCTCGCCTCGGGCCTCGACACCGAGATCGAGGAGGCGGGCAGCAACCTCTCCGGCGGCCAGCGCCAGCGCATCGCACTGGCCCGCGCCCTGCTGCCCAAGCCCGAGCTGCTGATCCTGGTGGATCCGCTCACGGCGGTCGACGCGGTCACCGAGGCGAGCGTCGCGGAGCGCCTCTATTCCGAGCGTCGTGGCCTGACGACCGTCGTGATCAGCGGCAGTGCGACGTTGGCCCGGGTCGCGGACCGGCGGGTGAGTGCCTGATGCCGGTGACCCTGCCCATCGCCGACGATCCGACCGTCCGGCGCGAAGTCCGGCACCTGCTGACCGCCCACCGGTGGCCGATCGTCTTCCTGACCCTCGCGCACGCCGCC
The DNA here is from genome assembly GCF_000373665.1 of Streptomyces sp. BoleA5. Lineage (NCBI taxonomy): Bacteria > Bacillati > Actinomycetota > Actinomycetes > Kitasatosporales > Streptomycetaceae > Streptomyces > Streptomyces sp. BoleA5. Next base: position 56,644 of record NZ_KB892100.1, on the reverse strand, counting down.
GCCGTCGCCGCCGGCCTCGTCGCCCCCTGGCTGCTCGGCGTCCTCGTCGACCGGGTCGCCGGGGGGCACCAGGCCACGCAGGTGGACCGGCTCGCCCTCGCGATCGCCGCCAGCGTGCTGGCCCAGGCCGTGACCCGGTGGATCGCCAGCCGCATGGCGTTCGTCCTGGGTGAGGACGTGTTCCACGAGCTGCGCTCGACATTCACCGACCGTGTGCTCGGGCTGCCGCTCTCCGCCGTGGAGCGGACCAGCACCGGTGACATCGCCTCACGGACCACCCACGACATCGAGACCGTCGCCGACTTCGTCCGCATCGGCATCCCCGAAGTGATGACGGGCACTTTGAGCGTGCTGCTCTCCCTGACCGCCGCATTCGTCGTCGACTGGAAACTCGCCCTGTGCTGCCTGCTCGGCCTCCCCGTGATCGTCACCGCCACCCGCTGGTTCACCAGGCGGGCACGCCCCGCCTTCGCGACCGAGCTGGCGACTTACAGCACAGTCAACGCGTCGGTCATCGAGACCGTGCAGGGGGCCAGCGTCGTGGAGGGGCTCGGCATCCGTGCCCCACGCCGGGAGAAGATGGCGATCAGCGCCCGCGAAGCCCGCGACGCGCAGTTCGTACCTCTTCGGTTGCGGACCCGTTGGTTTCCCCTCGTTCAGCTCGGCTACCAACTGCCGATGCTGTGTGTGCTGCTGGTCGGAGGGATGCTGGTCACCCAAGGAAGGGCCGGCATCGGCCAGGTCGCATCCGTGTCGATGTTCCTCACCCTCCTCGTCGACCCGCTCGACGACCTCGTCTACTGGTGGGGCGACCTGCAGATGTCCCGCGCCGCGTTCGCCCGGATCACCGGGGTGGGCCTCATCCCGTCGGACCGCGGTGACAAGGACGTGGAACTCGGCGACGGACGCGTGGTGCTCCGTGACGTGTCCTTCGCCTACGACCGCGGCATCGATGTGCTGAGCGAAGTGAACCTCGACATCGCCGCGGGGGAGCGGATCTGCGTGGTCGGCGCCTCAGGTGCGGGGAAGTCCACGCTCGCGCTGCTGGTCGCCGGCGTCTACGCGCCGTCGGTGGGTACGGTCACCCTCGACGGGCACGCTCCACATGAGCTCACGTCCGACGCGCTGCGCGACCACGTGGTGATGGTGACCCAGGAGGACCATGTGTTCGCCGGCACCGTGTCCGAGAACATACTGCTGGGACGCGAGGATGCGAGCAGGCAGCAGATCACCGATGCCCTGTCCTCGGTCGGAGCCCAGGGATGGTCGGCCGAGTTGCCCGACGGCCTGGACACAGTGGTCGGAGACGGCGGCCACGAGCTGACCCCCGCGCAGGCACAGCAACTCGCTCTCGCGCGCGTGATGCTGAAGGACCCGAAGGTGATCGTCCTAGACGAGGCCACCTCGATGTTCGACGGATCCCAGCGACGCGAGGCCGACTCCGGCCTCGCCGGACTCCTGGCCGGACGCACAGTCATTTCGATCGCGCACCGACTGGACAGCGCGCTCACCGCCGACCGTGTCGTCATGCTGGATGAAGGCCGCATCATCGAGACCGGGGACCACCAGGAGCTCCTTGATCGCCAGGGCCGGTATGCCGCGCTGTGGCGAGTGTGGGAGAACAATCAGAGCACTCCTTTGGACATCTGAGTTTGTCCCGTTTCGATGCACGTCGCCGACTGGGTGGTGATCAGGCCGCGTGTGCGGTTCACGGGCCCGACAGCCCCGGCCCCGTCCGTCCGCATCTGATGGTCGGTCGAAGCGCTGGTAGGGAGGGCGATCACCGTCGTGTGCCGCCGACGGCAGGAGTGTCGCGGCAGGCATGTGCGGCCGTGACCCGTATGGAGGTCCTGGAACTGCGCGGGACCCGGGGCGGCTGTTCGATGGTCGACAGCGGCCCGGCGTGGCCCCCGACACGCCGGGCTCCATACGCGCCCCACGACGGCTTGGCCGTTGGAGCTCACCGGAGTCGACATCGCACAGTTGCACGATGGGCGCGCGGCCGTACTGCACCAGCCGGCGGCCGCGGGGCGCCGCTACCGACGGCGCCCTCCTGCCGGTACGTCTCCTCATCGACGCCTGGACTCGGCCCCGGCGGGCTCCGTGAGCCCCGGGGCACACGGGACGAAGTCCCCCGCCCCCGGAGCTTCGGCCGGCCCAAGCGGCCACGCACGGCACCGGCCCCTGCCCGACGGGAAGTCGGGCAGGGGCCGGCTATTTGTAGCGGGGGCGGGATTCGAACCACGCGACCTCTGGATTATGAGCCCAGCGAGCTACCGAGCTGCTCCACCCCGCGTCGGTGCAGTCAGCTTACGTTCCTCGGGCCGACCGTGCGGGGCTTTGTCGCGGAGGCGTGCCGGTACCGGCCACTGGGACAGGGGAGCGCTTCTCACCTCACCTGCAGACGACCGAGTCACCTGGCAGAGTCCAGGCCGGGACGGCCCGTATGCCGGCCGGGGCGAGCTCAGCCGCGGTAGGTCTCCAGCAGCCGCAGCCAGACCTCGCCGAGGGTGGGGAAGGCGGGGACCGCGTGCCAGAGCCGGTCGAGGGGCACTTGGCCGGTGACCGCGATGGTGGCCGAGTGCACCAGTTCCCCGACGCCGGGTCCGGCGAAGGTGACGCCCACCACGGTGTTGCGGTCGGTGTCGACGAGCATGCGGGCCCTGCCGCGGTAGTCCTCGCCGTACTGATGGGCGCCGGCGACGTGGGCGAGGTCGTAGTCGACGACCTCGATGCGGCGCCCGCTCCGCTCGGCCTCGCGGCTGGTCATGCCGACGGAGGCGACCTCGGGGGTGGTGAAGACGACCTGGGGGACGGCAGCGTGGTCGGCGGTGGCGACATGCGCGCCCCAGGGCGCGTCGTCGACGGGCTCCCCCTTGGCGCGGGCGCCGATGACGGCGCCGGCGACGCGGGCCTGGTACTTGCCCTGATGTGTCATCAGGGCGCGGCGGTTGACGTCGCCGACCGCGTAGAGCCAGCCTCCTTCGACGCCGGTGACACGGAAGGTGTCATCGACGGTCAGCCAGTCGCCGGGGGTGAGACCGACGCTCTCCAGGCCGACCTCGTGTGTCTGCGGGGCGCGGCCGGTCGCCAGCAGGATCTCGTCCGCGACCAGCTCCCCTCCGTCGGAGAGCGCCATCCGTACCTCGCCGTCTTCGCCGCCTTCGCGGGTCACGGAGGTGACGGTGGTGTCGAAGCGGATGTCGACGCCTGCTTCGCGCAGTCCGTCGGTGACCAGTTCGCCGGCGAACGGTTCCATCCGCTCGAGCAGTCCGTGGTCGAGGACGAGCATGGTGACCTGGGAGCCGAGGGCCTGCCAGACCGTGGCCATCTCGACGGCGACCACACCGCCTCCGACGACGGCGAGGCGGCCGGGCACCTTGTCGGCGCTGGTGGCCTCGCGGCTGGTCCAGGGGCGGACGGTGTCGAGTCCGGGGATGGGGGGCAGGGCGGCGCGGGTGCCGGTGGAGACGGCGACGGCGTGCCGGGCCGTCAGGGCGACGGTGTCGCCGTCCGGGGTCCGCACGGCCACCTGCTTGGGGCCCGTGAGGCGGCCGTGACCCCGTAGGAGATCGACCGAGACCGAGTTCAGCCAGTCGACCTGGTCCTCGTCCTTCCAGTACGAGGACATCTTGTCGCGGTGCGCGAGGACCGCCTCGACGTCCAGTGGGCCGGCGACCGCCGGGTCGAGCCCGGGTATGCGGCTCGCGTCGGCGCGTGCCACCACCGGCCGCAGCAGTGCCTTGCTCGGGTCGCAGGCCCAGAACGAGCACTCGCCGCCGAGGAGCTCGCGCTCCACGATCACGGTGCTGAGCCCTGCGGCGCGGGCGCGTTCGGCCACGTTCTCGCCGACCGGCCCTCCGCCGATGACGATCACGTCGTAGGTACGGGTGGTCTCGTTCATCACGCTGTGGTCCTCACTGTTTCGTTCGTCATTGCTTCCGTGACTCGCTCGGGCACTGCTGCGGCGGCGGCCCGCATGCTGCCGTGTCCGCCGTCACCCCGCCGCCGGACGGCCCCTGGGCCGCCGCGCGCCGCGCGCCGCACGGGGTCGGCGGTCGGGGATGGCCGGCCCGGGCGGCGCGGAGCGGCGTCGCATGGCCCGCTGGGCCGGGGCGGGGCCTTGGACGGTGGCCGGCGGGGTTGTCAGCGGCCGGGGAGGCGCTGCGAGACCTCCTGGAGCACCCAGCCGTTCCCGTCCGGGTCGCTGAAGGTGAGGAAGGAGCCGTAGGAGGAGCGCTCGGGGTGCGGGCCGGGCAGCCGCTCCTGGCCCGGACTGCGGTGGGTGACGTCACCGCCGCCGTGGCCATGGAAGAAGAGGCCGGCGTCGTGGAAGATCTCGCTGACCTCGATGCCGCGTGCGGTGAGATCCGCATGGGCTTCCTCGATGTCGGAGACGATGAGATACAGGCCCTGGAACGAGCCGGGCGCGATGGACGTCATCCCCTCGCCGAAGATGATCGAGCACTCGGAGCCGGGCGGCGTGAGGTGCACCGCTCGGAATGCCTCGTCGGCCGTGTAGTCGACGTCCAGGCGAAATCCGGCCTTCTCGTAAAAGGCCTTGGCCCGGTCGGTGTCGGAAACGGGCAGCACGATCATTTCGAGCTTCAGGTCCATGGGAGATTTCCTTCTTCTTGGCGATTCCGGCGTGCAATGCCAGAGAACCAGCCGAGAGAGCGCTTCGGATCGGTGCAGCAGGCCTGCTTCGGACGTGGCCCACCGGTCCAGGTACTGGCAGGCCCCCCCGGCCGCATTGCTGAGGAATGGGTGCGGGAAGTGTCGCGAGAACCCGGGTGACCTCGCGCCGGCGTCGGCCCTGGGCGGCGACGGCGCATGCGGCGCCCCGTGGCCGGTTCGGCTCGCGCCACAGCGCGGGCGTTCGGCACCTGGGGCCTTGCCGTCGCCCGAGCGTGGGGCGGCGGTGGCCGGCGCGGGCGGCTGGCGGCGCCGATCGCCGGACCGTGTCTGCCGTCATGGCGGCGACCCGGCCTCGTCTCGAGCGTTGTGAATATTCCGGGAACCTCCGAAAAGGCGCGGCCGGCGTGACGGTGGATTCAATACGCCAGGATTTTCAAAAGGCGTCCGCCCGTCGAGGCCAGCCGCCTTGCCGGCGGAAATCGGTAGGGCTCTGTTCGGCTGTTTGCGGGCCTGGCCCTTTCCGTCGGCCGTCTTGCTGGAATGGCGCATCGAGGACTAACCTCAAGATATGGCCAAGGTGTCGTCCGCTTCGGGTGACAACAAGGAGCTGAGCGACTTTCTGCGTTCGCGGCGCGCCAGGGTGACTCCCGAGCAGGCCGGAGTCACCCCGGGAGCGGGTCGCCGCGTCCCGGGACTTCGCCGCGAGGAGGTCGCCCTCTCGGCCGGACTGAGTGCGGACTACTACATCCGCCTGGAGCGCGGACGGGTGGCCAACGCCTCCGAAGCGGTGCTGGAGGCCGTGGCCCGGGCTCTGCTGCTGGACGACGTCGAGCGTGCGCATCTGTTCGCCCTGGCCAGGCCGCAGTCCGTCGTCACGGTCAGCCGGTCCGCTCATCCCCGCCGGGTGCGTCCGGGCGCCTACGCGCTGCTTGAGGTGCTCCGGGACACTCCTGCGATGATCCTCGACGGCCGTATGGATGTCCTCGCCCTGAATGCGATGGCTCGCGCGATATTCGCCGACTTCGAGACCATGCCGATCTCTGAGCGCAATTTGGCGCGATTCATGTTTCTCGACCCTGTGGCGCGTGAACTGTTCGTCGAGTGGGAAATGGCGGCCCGCATGGTGGTCACAGGTTTGCACCTGTATGCGGGCAGGCGTCCCAACGATGCGCAACTGACCGAGCTGATCGACGGACTGTCCGAGGCGGACGCGGACTTTCGCCGATGGTGGGCCGCGCACGATGTGGAGGCGTTCTCCCACGGTACGAGGCACTACCGGCACCCCATTGTCGGCGAATTCACCCTGAACTATGAGACCCTCATATTTCCGGGTGACCCGGACCAGTGGTTGTTCGTGAGCACGGCCGAACCGGGCTCACGTTCTTCCGAGGCCCTGCGCGCTCTAGCCCGCCGGATCGACGACACGGACACCTAGGCCTTGTCGTCACATGCCCTCCCCCAACCTTCGGCCGGGGGTGCCCCCACTCAGCGACGCCTGGCACTGCGCTCCCCCAGCTCCGCTGGGAGGTGCCCCCACGCTGCGTTGTCGAATCGTCCGAGTAGCCCACTACGAGGACGATCCTCCGCCTTGCGATGCACCGCACCTGGGGGCCCCTCCCAGCGTCAGCTGGGGGAGCTCATTTGACGACAAGGCCTAGCACGGGCCCGACGGATCGGCTGCGGCACTCGGGTTCCCGGGGAACTGCTCCAGCGCTCTCCCCGCGACGTGACGCTGCTCAGGCGCGGCCACTGTGCCGGTGCCCGTATCGACGGCACCGGGCGGTAACGGAGGCGTTCGCAATGCGATCACGGGCGCCTGCCGGGAGCGATGATCTACTCTTTGACAGTTCCCGACTGGCCATGCCTTCATGGCGTGGCGTTCACGGACTGTTTGGGTGCGGGGCAGCGACAAGGGTGGATCGATGAAGGTCTCGTTTCTGATCAACAACGCGTACGGTATCGGCGGCACCATCCGCTCGACCGCGAACCTCTCCGCTGGCCTCGCCGAGCGACACGAGGTGGAGGTCGTCAGCGTCCACCGGGTCCTGGACGAACCGCCGCTCGCCCTCGACCCGCGGGTCAGGCTCGAGTCGCTCATCGACATGCGGCCGGACAGTCCGACGTACGAGGGCGAGCACGAGCTCACGCAGCAGCCGAACAGCATGTTCCCGGAGTCGGGGGTGGACTTCGGGCGGCTCCGCTTCACGGGGCTGCACGACCAGCGGATAGCCGACTACCTGGCGCGCACCGACGCGGACGTGGTGGTCGCCACCCGTCCGATCCTCAACGGGTACCTGTCCCGCTACGGGCAGAGCCACTACGTGAGGGTGGGACAGGAGCATCTGACCCTCCACTCCCACAGCGATCAGCTGCGTGACGACCAGAACGCCGCGGTGGTCGGCCTCGACGCCTTCGTGACCGTTTCCGAAGCCGACGCCGCCGACTACCGCGCGGCCCTCCCGGGCTTCGCCGACCGCGTCGTCTGCGTCCCCAACGGCGTGCCGGCGCCTGCCGTCGAGATGTCCGCCCTGGACAGCAAGACGATCATCGCCGCGGGTCGGCTGGTGGCGGTCAAGCGCTACGACCGGCTGATAGACGCCTTCGCGAAGGTGGCGGCCGAGCGTCCGGAGTGGACTCTGCGAATATACGGGCGCGGCCCGATGCGGGCCGCGCTGCGTGAGCAGATCGACGCACTCGGTCTCTACAACCGCATCTTCCTCATGGGTCCCGTCTCCCCGATCGAGACCGAGTGGAGCAAGGGTGCCATCGCGGCCGTCTCCTCGGACAGCGAGTCCTTCGGTATGACCATCGTCGAGGCGATGCACTGCGGAGTCCCGGTCGTCGCGACGGACTGCCCGCACGGCCCGGGGGAGATCATCACCCATGGCCAGGACGGGCTGCTGGTGCCGCTGGACGGCGGTCCCGACGCGTACTCCCAGGCCCTGCTCCGCCTCATCGCCGACTCCGACCTGCGCCGGCGTATGGGCACCGCGGCACAGGCGAAGGCCGCGACCTACGCCCCGGCCGTGATCGCCGCACGCTACGAGGAACTCTTCGAACGCCTGCAGCGGGAGCGCCGCAGCCGAAGCTCGCTGGCCACCCGGCTGCGCACCTCGCTGCGGGCCCTCGTCCCTTCCTCGGGCAGGAAGGACAAGCCGCAGCCGGTTGACGCCGAGCGGCCCCCCGTCCCCCGTGGCCACGCGGCCGCGACGCCGGACGGCGGGTTCGTGGTCCGGATCGACCTCGACACCATCCCCCGCACCAAGCCCGTCGACTTCGTCGCCCGCCTGCGCCGAGACCCCGAGCGCCGGCAGATCCGGGTACCGCTGGAGTTCGCCGCCACGGGCGAGCAGCACGCGACCGCACTCGTCGAGCGTGCCGCCCACCAACTGCCCGAGGGCCGGTGGGACTGCTATGTGCGCGTCCGCGGAACCAAGGAGCGGCACCGCGTCACCGCCGAACTCGTCGAACAGGCCCGGCTGATCCCCCTCGCGCCGGTGGTCGGCACCGACGGCGTCTCCTCGTGGATCCCCTACGCCACCAGCGACGGCTTCCTCGCCGTCCGGACCTGGCTGCGCCCGGCGCACGGCGAGGTGGAGTCGGTCGTCATCGGTGAGAACGAGGCCACCGTCGCGGTCCGGCTGCTCGGTGATGCCCGGCTCGCGGACACCGCCGACGCCACCGTCCGCGCCGTCTCCCGGGAAGACACCGCCCACGACTTCGAGGTACCGGTTCGCCTGCTGGGCGACGACCGCTGCGAGTTCGTCCTGCCGTACCGCGAGGCCATGGAACGGCGCGGCGCCGAACACGACTTGTGGGATCTGCGGCTCCAGCTGGGCGACCGGACCGTGCCTGTGGGACGGATCATGGGCGATCTCGTCGAACGCAAGAAGACCGACGCCTTCCCGCCGGTCCTGCTCGACCACGCGGAGCGCGGCGCCACCCGGATCAAGCCGTTCTTCACGATCAGCAACCACCTGGCGCTGAGCGTCAGGGACGCCGCCGGGGACACGGACGTCTGAGCGGCCGTAAGCACGATCTTGCCCTGGAGGTGTCCCCGGGCCGCGCGTTCGCGCGCGGCCCGGGCATCCGTGAGCGCGAACCTGCCGCAGCAGCCGGTGCACGGGCCCCCGGCGTGCGCGCGGCGCACGGTGACCGCACCGGGGAGACGCGCCCGAAGGGCGCGATGGGCGGAGTCCGCCGGCTGCCGGGCACATTGCAATACTTCGGGCCATGACCTCGATTGATCACGACCTGCACCAGGCCTGGGACCGTATCGGTACGTGGTTCGAGGGTCGTCTCCGAAAGGCCCCCGTGAGAGCGGCTGCGGACGACAGCCGACTGCGTGCGGCCGAGTCAGATCTGGGGGTGAGTTTTCCCGCCGACCTGGTCGCGTGGTGGACCCTGCACCGGGTCAGCGCCGACTACTGGATCCCGGATGCGTTTGCTCCGATGGGCTTGGAAGAAGCTCTGGAGACGCGGGAGATCTGGTTGCTCGTCGCGGAGCAAGAAGGGAGTTCCGTGGTCGGGAACGGCGAACCGGAACCGCGCTTTCTGCCCTCGTTCCTGCCGATCGCGATGAGCCCTGGCGGTGACGGCCTCATCGTCGACTTGCGGCCCGGTGATTCGTACGGCGCGGTCTTCCTGTGGGACCACGAGACCTGGGTCCTCGGAGTGGAACTGTGGAGCTCGGTCACTGCGATGCTCCAAGACGTCGAAGCCGCCGTCCATTCAGGGTCGCCGGCCCTCCTCCGGCATGCTTCCCTCGGCGGCACCGTACAGCCGTGCGTCGCCGTCGTGGACGACGTCGGCGCTCTGGACTGGGAGGTGGCGGAACAGCGATAGTGCGTCGCAGTGCGGCGATCGGCACCTCTGGTGGGGCTGGAGGGGCCGTCTGCATGAGGCGCTGGAGATCCGCCCCTGTTACGAGGGCTTCGGTGCATGAAGGACGTCAAGGCGGGCGACTGACGCTCCGTGGCCCGCGGCTGGGGACAGCGCGTGCCTGGGCGCGGTGGTCAGACAGGGGCGGCGGCTGCGCCGGTCGGGGTCGGGTTCCCTTCGGTGCGAGCGGTTGCAGTTGAACTGGCCGGGCGGCTGTGAGCGTGCGCGGTGGAAGGCCTGGCTGAAGGCGTAGCCGGAGTAGCCGACCGCGGCGGCGATCGTGTCGAGGCTGTTTTGGGTGTCACATAGGCGGCGGGCGGCGAGGTCCATGCGCCAGCGGGTGAGGTAGGCGCCGGGTGACTCGCCGGTCGCAGCCGCGAAGCGGCGGTCGAGAATGGCCCGCGAGACTCCGGCTTCTCGTGCGAGGGCGGCGGTGGTCCACGGCCTGGGCGGTAGCGGGTCGCGGGGGCGCGTCGCTCCGCCGCATCCGGACGTCCTTGCCCTGAGCTGTGGCGCGACTTTTCTCACGCTGATCGTGCATCCATTTGATCCGCTCGGGAGTCCTATGGGCTGGCGGCCTCGTTTTGCCGTCAACCCGTAGGAGCATTTGGGGTACAAGCTTTGAAAAACGGCATAAAAATTACATCTCGCTTGGCTACGGTGACCATCACCGCGGGAGCCGTGCTGTCCGCTGGAGCGCTCACCGCTCCGGCCCAGGCGGCCACGTTGGCGGTGCCCACGATCACCGCCAAGGGCGGATTCGTGATGAACAACGGGACCGGCAAGACCCTCTTCTCGAAGGCTGCCGACACCCGTCGTTCCACCGGTTCCACCACCAAGATCATGACCGCCCGGGTCGTGCTCGCCCAGCCGCATCTGAACCTTGACGCCAAGGTGACGATCCAGAAGGCCTACAGCGACTACATCGTCTCCAAGGGCGCCTCCTCGGCGCGCCTGATCGTCGGCGACAAGGTGACCGTCCGTCAGTTGCTGTACGGGTTGATGCTCCCGTCCGGCTGCGACGCGGCCTACGCCCTCGCCGACAAGTTCGGCACCGGCTCCACGCGGGCCGCACGGGTCAAGTCGTTCATCGGCAAGATGAACTCGACGGCCAAGAGCCTGGGTCTGAAGAACACCCACTTCGACTCGTTCGACGGCATCGGGAACGGGGCGAACTACTCGACGCCCCGCGACCTGACCAAGCTCGCCAGCAGCGCGATGAAGTACTCCACCTTCCGCGCCGTCGTGAAGACCAAGTCGACGAAGCAGAAGGTGACCACGAAGAGCGGTGGCTACCGCTACATGTCGTGGACCAACACCAACACGCTGCTGAAGAGCTACTCCGGGACCATCGGCGTCAAGACCGGTTCCGGCTCGGTTGCCAAGTACTGCCTGGTCTTCGCCGCGACCCGTAACGGCAAGACGGTCATCGGCACCGTTCTCGCCTCCTCCTCGGCGACCAGCCGTGCGACGGACGCGACGAAGATGATGAACTACGCGTTCAAGAAGTAGGCGCGCCCGCTGGAACGAAGGGTCTGCCCGTGACCGAGAGGTCGCGGGCAGACCCTCTTGCCGTTCGCCATCGGACACCTCATCCCCGGGCGGACGGTGGACGCGGTGCGCACGGCCCTCCCGAACGATGACATCCAGCAGGCAAGCGGGCAGGCGGGCACGCGAACGAGACGCCGGAACGTCGTGGCTGATCCCGCCTGCGGGCGGTTCGGGTCCCGGCTGGAGGCGAGGCCATGCGTCGGCGACTCGCCTGTGGCGTCGCCTGCCTTCGACGGCTCGGCACGTCATTCCGGAACGATCAGTTGGGGGCAGGGGAAACCATGGCGAAAGAACGAGTGACGGTCTGTCTGCCCCCCTGCGATCCGGGCGACGTGCAGGACGCGATCAGCGCCGCCATGGCTCCGTACGACAGGGCAACCGGGTGCTTCACCTGCGCTATCAGGTGTGCCGTTGACCGATCCGAGCAGGCTGCCTCGGCTCTCGGGCCCCGACCGGCCGACGCCGATGGCAGCTGCTGATGGGCCTGACGGCAAGAACTCGCCTGGTGGAGCAGGGGGCGGACGCGAGTGACGGCAACGGCGAAGTCCCAGCACCGCGTGGCCTGTCGCGGGTGGCGTGGCGTCATGTCGGAGGTCATTGGCGTGAGTCCTTCGCTGCGGCGCGGTCGGCGGAGAGGCACCGACCGGCGGGGGAGCGTCATCTCGGTTGTGCTGGATTCGAAGCCGCCCGTGATGTCGGCGGCGGGCGTTAGGGTCCGTGGCTGTGGACGCCACTGATCTTGACTATTGGGCCTGGACGCGGTCCGGCCGCATCCCGCCGGAGCTTGTCTCGCGGCTCCTCGAACGCGGCCATGTCGCCGTCGTGGAGCAGCAGGCGGGACGCGGGGAGTGGAACTGCGCCCTGGCCTGGGCGCGGTTGCTGGGTGAGCGGGGCCGGCAGGCCGAGGCGCTGGAGGTTCTCGCCCCGTACCGGGCAACCGGCTGGTGGACCGCCGTCGTGGCGGTGGCCGATCTGCTGGAGAGCTGGGGTCGCGTCGAAGAGGCCATCGAGATCACCCTGGCCCGTACGAAGGCCGGGCATCCGATGGCGCTGGAGTTCTACACCCGGCTGCTTGCCCGGCACGGGCGCGCCGAGGAAGCGTTCACCCTGTTGCGTCCGTACCTCGGTGAGCGGTCCCTCACCGTCGCTCTGGTCGATGTCGCCGCCGCGGCCGGCCGTGACGAGGAAGCCGCCGAGCTGCTCGTCCCCCTCACCGGGCACCGATGTTCCGACTTTCCGTGGTGCTGCCGAGGGCTCGACCGCGACACGGTGATCGCGCTGATCGCAACGGTTCGCGAGCGTCAGGGCCGCACCGACGAGGCGATCGCTCTGCTGTCCGACGGCGGCACCATGCCTCGCGGCAACCGTGAGCAATGGGCGGCGCTCCTGGCGCGGCAGGGCCGGCTCGGCGATCTGCGGGCGGCTGCGGCGAACGACGAGTCCGGGTGCGTCGTGGACCGGCTCGCGTGGTTGCTCGAGGAGCGCGGCGACGTGGAGGGGGCGATCGCGGCGTACCGGCAGGCCGACCGAACGGTGGCCCACGGAGCCGACTCGGCTTTCCAGCTCGCCCGGCTCTTGGCCCGGCACGGTCGGGGCAAGGAAGCCGTCGACGTGATGCGTGTCCGGGCCGACGGCCGGAACGGGAACGAAGGGGTGCTCCATGTTCTGTCCGAGCTGTGCCTGGAGCAGGGTCGCCCCGGGGACGGCCTGGCACACCTCGACACGCTTGCCGCTGCCCGCGGGGGCGAGGTGGAGTGGGAGCTGTACTGGATACGGCTGCCGCTGATCGCCGCCCGTGACGGCGTGGACGAAGCGATCGCACAGGCCCGCTCCCACTCCGAGGGCGCCACCTCGTACGCGGCGCCGCACATCGCTGAGCTGCTGGCCGGCGCGGGACGCATCGAGGAGGCTGTCGCCGTCCTCGAACAGCACGCCCCCGAGAACAGCCATGACCTGGCCGGGTACCTCATCGACCTCGGCCGCGTCGAGGACGCCCTGGCCGTCCTGCGACAACGGCGCACCCCGGCGACAGGGGATTGACAGGAAGCCGGACCGCGCATCGCCGCGTGCCTGGCGAACCCGAAGCCCTCATTGGCGACGGCGAAACAGGCGAAGCCCAATGCGCCGAAGCCGGACCGGACCGCCGCGATCCACGCACGGCGCTGCGCCTCACGGACAGCGATCCCGAGGCATCCCGAGGCGAAGAGGACGAGGACGACCGAACCAGTCCAGTGACCAGGCATCGGCAGATGATGCCACGGCGTGCTGATCATGGCCAGGCCAGGCCAGGCCAGGCCAGGCGCGGGGACGGGCGGGATCAGGCGGCGATCCCGCGTTTGTCCATGGAGTCCTCCACGATGCGCAGCCCGTCGAGCCCCGGCAGCTTCGCGATGTGTGAATCGATGTCGCGGATGAGCTTGCGGCCCTCCGGGCCCGCGAAGAGGTGGGTCATGACGTGCGTGACCTCGCTCTCCGACATCACGCCCGAGCCGACCGGGCCCCAGGCCTTCTCGAGCGCGAACCGGGCCACCTTGCGGGCCTTCTGGCTCGCCGCGAGCCGATCACGCGCCTGCGACGCGTAGAACGCGACGTGCTTCGTCTCCTGCTGCGCGATGCGCTTGAGCAGCGGCACCAGCACCGGGTGGCTCTCCAACGCGGCGAGCCGCTGGTACGCCGCCGTGGCCGACCACTCGTTCGCCGCGCCCCAGGCCATGTGCACCGCGACGAAGTCGGGGCCGATGAGGCGGCTCATCGCCGTCTGCTTCACCGTCCCCAAGCGGTCCTTCCAGCCGAGCTTGAGACGGGTCGCCTTGAGCTCGTCGAAGCCGATGCGGACGCCGTGGCGTTCGAGCACGGCCGCGAGCGCCTCGCCGTGCCAGAACTCCTCGCGGTTCCACATCGTCATGAAGGTGCCCACCGCGGGCTCGTTGTGGGACGGGGTCGTCAGCAGATCACGCATGTAGCACACCGTGTGGTATTCGATGTCGCACATGTAGCGCAGCGTGCGCAGTGTCCCCTCGGGCAGCGGGTGGCGCTCGAACTCGTCGAAGTCGAGGTCGGCCCACTGCACTCCGGTGGAGTTCTTCGCGTACTTGTCTATGTCGAAAGCCATCAGTCGCTCTTCCCGTCGGTGCGCGGCATCGTCGGCCGTGCGGCGAGGACCTCGCCGCGTACACCCGAACCGCTCCTCTTCCAGCGGTGGATGTCCCAGTTCCTCTTGTGTGACGCACGCGTGAGTTCGGCGTCGGGGTTGATCGCCGAGGGCTTGCCCAGCAGCGACAGCCACGCCAGGTCGGAGTGGCTGTCGCCGTAGCCGTAGGAGGCCGCGAGGTCGTAGCCGCCCTCCTCGGCGTACCGCCGAAGCCATGCGGCCCTCGCCTCGTCGACGAGCGGCGGCTTCGTCAGGTAGCCGGTGAGCACACCGTCCCTCACGTGCATGGAGCTCCCGACGACCTCGTCGAACAGACCGGCGAGCGGAGCGGCGAGCAGGCCGATGGAGCCCGTGACCAGGACGGTGCGGTGACCTGCCGCACGGTGCTCGCGGATGCGCGCCACAGCGTCCGCGCACGTGTGCCGCAGCATCGTGTCGGCGTAGCCGCGTCCCACGACCTCCTCGAGACGGGCGACGGGCATGCCGCGGTAGCGGCGCAGGAACGCGCGGATGAACTCGCCGCGGTCGCGCCTCTCGGCGCGCAGGTAGCCGGGCAGCGCCACGAGCAGGTCCGCGACCTCCTTCGGCCAGGCCGCCTTGCGGAAGCCCGAGGTACGCACCCAGAGGTACTGCTCGACGAGGTTGGAGTCGAGGACGGTCCGTTCGAGGTCGAAGACGGCGAGCACGTCGGTCCGCCGTGGCAGCTCCGGTTTCGGGCAGGTGCCCGCCGGACGGGCGGCCGCGGTCTTCCGGCGGCGGTGGGCGGCCGTCAGCTTGCTCAGGGAGGGGAGGTGCACCTTCTGCAGGTACTCCTCCCAGTCGATCCGCCGCACATCGAAGCCGCGGTCCTCGCGCACCTCGGCGGGAAGCGCGTTGTTCAGCGCGCGGGCGTTGCGGTCGTCGAAGATGATCTCGGTCCGCACATAGGCGCGATAGAGGTCGGTGAAGTTGCCGAGGGTGGCGATGCCGGCGCGCAGGCGGGCGTTCTGGGCCGCGAGAGCGCGCTTCCGCTCGTCGTTCGGCAGTATCCGCAGCCCGGCGTCCCACAGGTCGGCCTTCTTCTTGGCGAGCAGAAGACGTCGGTTGAACTTGCGCTCGCCCGCGAACTTCCAGGTCGGTACCTCGACGAAACCGTCGTCCCTGGGCAGCGGGTGCCGCGTGTAGTAGTCGCGTACGTTCTCGTACATGCGGTGGAACGGCAGCGGATTCGACGCGCCCGAGGCGATGTGGAAGTACGCCGGCTCGTCGGCGGGTGCCGGGTTGGCGGCCGCGGCGAGGATGGCGTTGACGACGAAGTCGACGGGGATGACATCGAGGATCGAGTCGGGCAGCCCCGGGAAGTCGGGCAACTGGCCGCGGCCGTAGGCGAAGATCAGCGGGTCGGCGACCTTGAAGCCGTCGATCCAGCCGGGGAACGGATGCCGGAGGGCGCTCTCGATGATCGCGGGCCGGACCACCGAGAGCCGGTGTCCGGCCTCGCCCCAGAGGTCTTCGGCGGCGCGTTCCGCGAGTGCCTTCGTCAGTGTGTAGACGTCGGTCCATCCCAGGCTCTGGGCGCGCCTCCGGCCGGCGTCGACGAGGTGGGAGCGTACCCACTCGCGCCGGGCGTTCTCACTCGCGCGGGCCGCCGCGATCGGGCCCTCCTTGCCGTGGTCGCCGCGGGCGCGGGACATGAACCGCTCGAGCCGCGCCGGTTCCCGCGACGTCAGCTCGGTGCGTTCCTGGGCCTGTGTCGCGGAGCGCCACTCGGTGCGCCAGTCGACGTCGTGCTCGAGCTTGCCCTCGGCCACCACACCGCGGCGGAGCCCCCCGACGTAGCAGGTCGACACGTGGACGACGTGCGGGTCCGAACCGGAGGCGAGGAGCGCCTGGTAGAGGCTGACGGCACCGTTGACGTTCGTGTCGAACGCCTCGTGGATGGGAGGGTCGAACGAGACGGTCGACGCCGAGTGGATGACGAGGTCGAGGTCGGAGGGCAGCTCCGGGATGCCGGTCATGCTGCCGTCGAGCACGGTGATCCGCTCAGCGGCGACACGGTCGGCCTCCTCGGCCCCCACGGCCTCTCGCCAGGTCCCGAACACGGGCTTGCGCAGGAGCCGCCGGAGCCGGTCCTGCCCGGTTTGTCCGCCCTTCCCGCGCACGAGGAGCGAGATGCGGGTGGCGGGGTGATCGGTGAGGAGCCGCTCCAGCACGGCTTGGCCGACGAAGCCGGTGGCGCCCGTGAGCAGGACGTGCGCGGTGCCGAGTTCGGTCTCGGCGGTGTGCGGGATCACGGAAGGAGCCTCGATTCCACGGTGGACGCGACACCGGGACCGATGCCGGGGAGCGCGGCGACCATCGCGCGGATCCGGCCCGCCTCGGCCCTTCCGCTCGGGTCACCGAAGACATGGCGTTCGAAGAAGGTGCGCTCGTGCCGGGAGCGGTCGACCGAGCCGAGTGGCCAGGCGGAGTGCCGTAGGGCGCGACGGGTGATGCGCCGGGCGCGGACCGAGTGCCCGAGTCGCAGTTCCGCCTCCTCCGCCAGGAAGTGGATGTGGCGCTGTTTGATCTCCACCACGGGTTCGATGATCGACGCCATGGCGGGGGAGACTCCGGCCAGACGGCGGTAGGCCGCCCGCGTGATCCATTCGTCCACGAGGCTCGTCGTCACGTGCCCGGCGACGATCTGCGTACCGGTGATGTTGGCGATGAGGGAACGGCGGATGGGCCCACGGCGCTCGCGGCGCTCCGCCATCACCCGCCGTGCCGGGCCGGCGCTCGAAGGGAGGCCGCGGGCGGCGGGTGAGGCGTCCAGGACCGCGTCGAGGGCGTCGGCGATCCAGAAGCGCTCGAACATCCACGTGGTGAGGAACGCGGTGACCCGGGCGTCCTTGTGCGTCGCCGTCACGAGGAGGTTGCGCACACGGTGCAGCGTCGTACGTTCCATGTCGCGCAGCGCGCGGACGAGGCGGACGGAATCGGTGTCGAGCGGCTCTTCGGCGAGCGACGCGAGATCGAGCCTTCCGCGGTGGCTGCCGTGTGCCGTGCGGGCGAACTCCCGCACGTCGAAGCCCGCTTTCCCGGGCGGCGCGGGCGTCGCCTCGTCGTTTGAGTTCATGCGCGGGCTTTCTGGAGGCCGGAGTGGGGCAACTTGCTGGTGGCCCCTGAGCGTGCGAGACACCGTCAGTGGCTATGGCGTGTGACCAGGGGACCCGCGCATGTGTGACACACGGCCCGGCTCCGCTCGGAGCGGATGGTGCGTGTGATGGGACGATTCGGGGCGAATTGCCCGACCGCGAAAGGTGGCCCTCTGCCGGCGGCGAGTCGGTTCGCGGCGGGACGACCCGGGCGGGCGCGGCGAGTGATTGGGGCCGGCCGGTGGGCACCGGGCGGATCCCGAGTCCCCGCGAGCGTTGTGCGCAAGCTCGTGTCACACGGTTGATGCGTGCTTGGTCAAACGAACTGAGCCGGGAAACGAAGGATGTGTCAGGCGCGGGCAGTCGGCCATCGGCTGCTGCCGGAATCGACGGCGTGGACCCGCTCGCCACCCATGGGACAGCTACGAGCGGGGAGCTCGGATGCCAAGAAGATGGCATATGAAACTATGTTGAGCGGTACGGGAGTCGCGCTCGTCACCGGTGCGACGTCGGGTATCGGAGCGGCCTTCGCGCGCGCTCTGGCAGACCGCGGCTGGGACCTTGTCCTGGTCGCGCGCGACAGGGAGCGTCTCGGCCGGATGGCGGCCGAGCTCCGATCCCGGGGGCGTGCCGTCGATGTGCTGCCCGCCGACCTGTCCGATCGCGCCGACGTCGAGCGCGTCGCCGCCCGGGTGGAGGACCCCGCCCGTCCGGTGGAGATGCTCGTGAACAACGCCGGTTTTGGCGTGCACGCATCGATAACCTCGGCCGACACCACCCCGCACGACCGGGCGATCGAGGTCATGGGGCGCGCGGTGCTGGTGCTCGCCGGCGCCGCCGGGCGGGCCATGCGCCAACGCGGACACGGAGCGATCGTCAACGTGTCCAGCACGGCCGGCTTCGTCACCATGGGGAGCTACTCGGCCGTCAAGGCCTTCGTGACCTCCCTCACAGAGGGTCTCGCGAACGAGCTGCACGGAACGGGCGTCACCGTGACGGCGCTCTGCCCGGGCTGGGTCCGCACGGAGTTCCACGCCCGGGCCGGAATCCGGTCGTCGAGCGTTCCGGACTTCCTCTGGCTCGACGCCGATCGACTCGTGGAGAGCAGCCTGCGCGACGTGCGGCGCGGACGGGTCATCTCCATGCCGAGCCTGCGGTACCGGCTGCTCATGTGGTTCACACGCCATCTTCCACGGCACACGGTGCGGTGGATCTCGCGGCGGATCTCGTCCAGCCGCAACGACCGTCGCACGCACTGAACAATCGGTGCGGGCGAGCCCGCACGGGAAGGAAGCGGATGCCCGCGACGACGCGCGACCGTTTCACCTCACGCTTTCACGCCGCGGCGCGCTTCGTCGCACAACGGGGGCTGCTGAAGCCCGTCGTGTGGCGTGTCACCAGCGTCACGGTACTCGGGCGCGAATGCCTGGAAGAGGTCGAGAACGCGTATGTGGTGGTCGCCAACCACACCTCTCACCTCGACACACCACTCATCATGGGCGCGCTGCCCCGCCGGTTGGCGCGTTACCTCGCGGTGGGAGCCGCCGCCGACTACTTCTTCGACGTGTGGCGGCGGCGCGGCCTCACGGCCCTGTTCTTCAACGCCTTCCCGGTCGACCGCACCGGAACGAGCGCCCGCAGAGTGAGCGCCAGGGCCCTGCTGAACCGGGGAGTACCACTCCTGATCTTTCCCGAGGGCACACGCTCGCGCGACGGATCCCTCGGGGCGTTCAAACCCGGGGCGGCGGCGCTCGCCTCGTCCGCCGAGGTGCCCGTGCTCCCCGTCGCGGTCATCGGGGCGTACGCGGCGCATCCCCGCGGATCGAGTTGGCCGAGACCGGGCCGCCTGCCGGTCGGGGTGGTCTTCGGCGAACCGCTCACCACCCTTCCCGGAGAGTCCGTGGACGAGTTCAGCGAACGCATCCGCACGGCGATCGTCAGCCTGGCCGAGGAGAACTCCGACCGGATCCTCGGCACCCATGCCACCTCACGTCGTGACAGCTGAAGGAGACCGTCCGTGAACGAACCCGCTTCCCGTACCGACGCCATGCGCACCGGTGAGGTGAGACACATGAAGTGGTGGGGCTGGGGCGTGGAAGGCGTCGGCTTCCACCACGAGGACAAGCCCGGATTCGCGCCGTTCGTGCACAAGGCCGTCGGTCTCGACCTCCGGGCGGGCAGGCGCACCCGACAGCCCGACTTCTCACAGTTGGCGGTGCCGGCCTCGGCGGCGCCGGAAGAGTTCGTCGGCGCCCTGACCGGCATCGTCGGGCAGGGGAACGCCGTCGTCGACGACCTGGCCCGGGTCGTCCACACCTACGGCAAGAGCCTGCGCGACCTGGTCCGCCTCCGGGCCGGCGAGATCGCGCGCTGTCCCGACGTGGTCGTCTACCCGGCGGACGAGGCGGAGGTGCGGAGCGTCGTCGACGCGGCCGTCGAGGCGGACGCCGTGATCATTCCCTTCGGCGGCGGCAGCAACATCGCGGGCAGCCTCGAGCCGCACCCCGACGAGTCGCGGGTGGTCGTCTCGCTCGACCTCGGTCGCCTGAGCCGGGTGCTGGAGATCGACACCGACTCCGGTCTGGCGCGTGTCCAGGCCGGGGTGCTGGGCCCTGATCTCGAGGCCCAACTCAACGGACGCGGATGGACGATGGGGCACTTCCCCGACTCGTTCACCCACTCCTCGCTCGGCGGATGGATCGCCACCCGCTCGTCCGGCATGCAGTCGGACAAGTACGGCGACATCGCGGACATCGTCAAGGGACTGCGTGTCGTCCGGGCCGGTGGCGTGCTCGTGATCCGTGCCGTTCCGAGCGCGTCGACCGGGCCGAGCGTGCGGGAGATGGTGGTGGGCTCGGAGGGGCGGCTCGGCGTCGTCACCGAGGCCACGGTGCAGGTGCACCGGCTCCCCGAGAGCCGCGGCATCCACGCCTACTTCTTCAAGAACTTCGACCACGGCCTCGCCGCGATGCAGGAGATCGCCGCGAGCGACGTCTCGCCCTCGGTCACCCGCATCTCGGACGCGCACGAGACCGGCTTCTCGCTGGCGACGAGCAAGGAGTCGAAGGGTGTCGCCAAGAAGGCGCAGGCCGGGCTCATGGCGTACCTCAGGCGGCGCGGCTGGGACCTGGACGAGATCTGCCTCTCCTTCATCGGCTTCGAAGGCGGCACGGCGCACGCGAAGCGCCAGAAGTCGGTCGTCGACCGGATCGTGCGCAGGCACCACGGCATCGGCGTCGGCAAGGGGCCCGGTGCGCTCTACGACCAGAAGAAGTTCGACACGCCGTACATCCGCGACTTCCTGCTCGACCACGGCGCCGCCGGCGATGTGAGCGAGACCGGGGGTCCGTGGTCGAAGCTCCGCGGTATCCACGCGGCGGTCTACGAAGCGGCCGACAGCGCCTACGAAGAGATCGGCCGCAAGGGCTGGACGATGTGCCACATGTCGCACTCGTACCACTCCGGCGCCTGCCTGTACTTCACCTTCGCCTTCGTGTTCGGTGACGACCCGCTCGGCGAGTACGACACCGTCAAGCGCGCGATCCAGCAGGCGTTCGTCGACGCGGGCGGCACGATCTCGCACCACCACGGCGTGGGCCTGGAGCACGCGCCGTGGCTGGAGGAGGACATCTCGGCGCAGGGCGTCGCGGTCATGTCGGGCCTGTTCGAGGCCGTGGACCCGGGCGGCAACTTCAACCCGCGCAAGATCGTCGTCTGAGCCGGGCCTGCCCGGCCCGGCGGGACAGGGCCGACCGAGTACGGCAGAGGGCCTCGCTGTGCCGCGTCAAGGTGCTCCCCCGAGACCGCGCGACGCGAAGCGCCCGCCTCCACTGACGTGGGGCGGGCGCTTCGGGTGAGCCGGGCCCGTGTCGCACCGGGGGATGGCCACCGTTCGGCACGGGTGATCAGTCCGCGCCGGGCGCAGTCTGCCCTGTCATGCAGGCTGCGCCTACTGAGACCGGACAGCCGGCCGATGTGTGACAACGAGCCGTGGACGTGGGCGATCTGACGCCTTCGCCATCTTTTGGGGGTCGGGGAGAACCGCCGGTCCGTACGCCTCCCGAGCCTTGACCGCGCCCCACAAGGCCAGGCGTGCCGCCTGCTGATCGCCCGCATCCCCTGCCCGGTGGGCCCGCGCGGGGTGGCGGTCAGATCGCGGTGGCGCCGGCGTCGGCGGCGACCGTGGCGCCGGTGAGGTACGCGGAACGGGAGTCGTCGGCGAGGAAGACGACGACCTCGGCGATCTCCCGGGGCTGGGCGATCCGGCCGAGCAGGGTGATCTTGCCGAACCCTTCCGCGGCCTCCTGGCCCCACAGGTCGATCACCGACTGGGTGCCGGCCGGCCCAGGGGCCACGGTGTTGACGCGGACGCCGGCCGGGCTGAACTCGGCCGCCCAGGTGCGGGTCAGCGACTCCAGCGCGGCCTTGGTGGCGGAGTAGACGGACATGCCGGGCAGGCCGACGCGGGCGCCCATGGTGCTGACGTTCACAATGGCCCCGGAACCCCGGGCCACCATCCCGGGGGCCAGGGCCGCCGTGAGGAAGTACGGGGCGCGGATGTTGGTGGCGACCGCCTGGTCGAAGGACTCCGCGTCCTGCTCGGCGGTCGGCAGCATCGGGAAGACCGCGGCGTTGTTGACCAGGATGTCGACCTCTCCCGCCTCCTCCGCGAGCGCGCGCAGAGAGTCCAGGTCCTCGAGGTCGGCGGCGACGAAGCGCGCCCGGCCGCCGGCCTCGGTGATCGTGCGCACCGTCTCGGCCCCCTGGTCGGCGCGGCGACCGGTGACGACGACCTCGGCGCCGGCGCCGGCCAGCAGCAGGGCCGTCTCGCGGCCGATGCCTCCGGTCGAGCCGGTCACCAGGGCGGTCTTGTCGGCAAGTGCCATGTGGGGTCCTCTCTGGGGCCGTGGTCCGCGGACTTCGGCCGATCCGGCCGGCCGGACACGGGACGACGTCCTGCGAACCGGCGGCAAAGTGCTTGTCGCGACAAGCATGTTCACATTTTATTGCCACGTCAAGTAGTTGTGGTTGGCCGGCCGGGCGGAATTGACAGGGCGTCAGTCCCGGTCGTGGATCGCCCGCAGGCGCGGTTCCCTGACGGCGGGTCGAGTTCGGCCCTGCCCCTCGCCGTCAGGGCCGCCGGCGGTCTGGGGGTCGTCGCCGCCGGTCCCCTTCGCCTGGCCGGCCTCGCCCGGGTACTCGACAAGACGGCCGCGGGTACCGACCGCCCCTGGGCGGTCGATCTGCCACTCCACCGCAAGGACGTCGACGAGGTCACCGACCTGCTGCCGGCCCGTCGGCCCCCCGAGCTCATCGCCTCCCGGGGAGGACCGCGCCGCTGTCCGGAGCGATTCCGCGACATCGGCACCGTCTGCCCGCACGTCGTGGCGGACGTCGAGCACGCGCGCAAAGCCGTCGACGCGGGCGTCGACGGCCTGGTCGTCGGCGCGGAGGCCGGCACATCATCGCCGAGTACCGGACCGCGCTGACGCGACTGTCGCTGCCTCTGGACGCCGTGGGGGAGCGGGCCGGGGCGTGACCGGTGGGCGAGAGGCGTCGGCGAGCGGGGCCCTGCCGTCCGGGGCTCCGCACAAAAAGGTGCAAGATACAGTAAAAGTCGCAAAATGAGCCGCCCGGTCACAGTAGCGTGGAGGCCTGTCCCGGCGTGCAGCCCCGCGCACAGTTCTGGAGGGAGCCGCATGACAGATCGACTCGATGTGGCGTCGCTGGCTCCGGGTGATCGCGCGGACGCGATCCGTCAGTTCTCCTGGTCCGTGAACGGCCGCATCGAGGTGGACCTTCCCCGGAACCCGGATCGCCTGAGCGCCAATGCGACCACCTACGCGGTGGGGGCGGTGAAGGTCTCGAAGATCGGCTGGAACGTGGCCCGCCTGCGCCGTGCCGCCGCCCCGGTGGACGAGGACATGGTGCCGCACGTACTCGTCCACTTCCAGGAAGCGGGAGTCGCCCGGATCCGCCAGGGGGGCAGGGAGGGTGTCACACGGGCGGGAGATCTCGTGGTGCTCGATAACGCGAAGCCCTACGAGGTCCTCTTCCGCGGAGCGATGCATTCGGTCCTCGTGCGCGTTCCCACGCACGTCCTGGGGCTGCGGCCGTCCCTCCTCGACCAGGTCACAGCTGTGCGGCTCAGTTCGGAGCGCCCGGTCGTGGGTGCCGCGGCAGCGCTCTTCGCCCGGCTGGCGCGTGATGAGGCCGGCGACGTCGGAGAGGCTGAGACCGCCCTGTTCGCGCAGCCCTGTGTCGACCTGATCAGGGCATTGGTCAGCCTGGCCGTGGGCCGTGACGATCTCGCCAGAGCGCCTCTGAACAGCACACTTGTGCAGCGCGTCCAGGAATACGTCCGCCTCCACCTGGCGGAACCCGACCTGACTGCGGCGCGTATCGCCGCCGAGCATCACGTTTCCGTACGCCAGCTCTACCTGATCCTGTCCCGGGCGGGCATCACCCTCGCCGACTGGATACGGACGCAGCGCCTGGAAGAGTGCAAGCGGGAACTGGCGTCATCGGCGTATCAGTTCATGACCATCGAGGCGATCGCCCACCGGTGGGGATTCGCCAGCGCGCCCCACTTCAGTCGGGTGTTCAAGGCGGCGTACGGAGTGAGCCCCCGCGACGTGCGGTGGCAGACGTTCGGTGGCGACAGCGGAGTCGCACCGGCGGCGGTGCCTCACCGCAAGGGAACTCCGGAAGTGTGATGGCGCCGGTAATGGCGGGCGACACGCGCGCGGTTGCCGCACACGGGGGAGCACCACTCCCGGCGTGCGTGGCTGTCGGCAAAGAAGAGAAGGCAGTTGGGTGCCAGGCAGGGACGCAGGTGATCGCGGTCCGGCCCGGTGAGGAGTTCGACAGCCTGGCGCGCGATGACCTGTACGGCAAGTCGGGCCTCGCCCCCGTCACCGCGATACACGCGTGAGATCGGCCCGTCGGCGGGCCACCGCAGTTCCGGCCAGGCCCGGGCGAGAGCGTTCAGCGTGCTGATCGCTTTTTGACGGTCCGGCTTCGGCACAGAGGCCGGCGAAGAACGCGGATCTCCGGTTGTCTCCGACGCGAGCCGTCGCAACGCGCCGCGCAATGCCCGCAGCGATCGGGCCACCGTGCGTATTCCCACGCGGGCTGACCGACGCCGGCGCGCGGGTGCGTATCGGCGTCCAGGTCACCGCCCTGCGCCGCCCCGACCCCGCCGGACCGGTCACCTGCACCCTGGACGACGGCAGCGAACTGGAGACGGACGAGATCATGTTCGCCACCGGACGCGCCCCGCTGACCGACGACATCGGCCTGGACACCGTGGGCCTCACCCCTGGATCCTGGCTGGACGCCGACACCACCTGCCTGGTCCGCGAGGTCGAGGGCGAGTGGCTCTACGCGCTCGGCGACGTCAACCACCGCGCCCTCCTCACCCACCAGGGCAAGTACCAGGGGCGCACCGCAGGCGACGCCATCGGCGCGCGTGCCGCCGGCCGTCCCCTGGACGACGCCCCCTGGGGCGACCACGCCACCACGGCCGACCAGCACGCCGTACCGCAGATCTTCTTCACCGACCCCGAAGCCGGCGCGGTGGGTCTGTCCGCCGCGCAGGCAGAGGAGGCCGGTCTCCATGTCAAGGTCGTCGACCTCGACTTCACCGCCGCCCAGGGCGCCAACCTCTACGCCGACGGCTATCGCGGTCACGCCCGGATGGTCGTCGACACCGACCGGGAGATCCTCCTCGGGGTGACTTTCGTCGGCCACGGCATCAGCGAACTGCTGCACTCCGCCACCGTCGCCGTCGCAGGCGAGATCCCTCTCAAGCGCCTCCGGCACGCCGTCGCCTGCTTCCCGACGGTCAGCGAGATCTGGACCCACCTCCTTGCCGCCTACCGCCGCGACAGTGACTGACCGCCCTCATCCCCATGGCAGCGCAGTCAAAGGGCCGATAGCGGGTTCATCGTCACGGACACCCTCGGCCTCCTCTTGGCAGCCAGGGTGCAGGCCGCGCCGAGGTGCCGTGCCCCCCTGAGGCGCCGACGCTACGCCGTGGGCGGTTCACCTGACAGCAGGGCCGCGCCGAGCGGGGTGAGGGTGTGCAGGACGGCGGTGCCGATCCGGGTCGTGCGTACCAGTCCGGCCTTCCGCAGCACCCCGGCGTGCTGGCTGGCCGCCGCGAGGGAGACCTGGACCCGGCCGGCGAGCGCGGTGGTCGTGGCCGGCTCGCGCAGGGACCGGAGCACCGCCGCCCGGGTACGTCCCAGCAGCGGCCCGAGGGCCGCCCCCGGTGGGGCGGCAGGCGTGCCCGCCTGCTCCGGCACATGCATCGGGTAGGCGAGCACCGTCGGTTCGTCGGCCTGGTAGCGGATCATCGGTCCCATGGCGAACCAGGACGGCACGAGCAGCAGCCCGCGACCGCACAGCGGGACGTCGTCGTCGTAGCGGGACGGCACGTGCAGGACCGGGGGATCCCAGCGCCAGGTGGGGGCGAGTGTCGTCAGCAGAGCGTCGACGCCCCCGCGCAGCAGCATCTCCGCGCGCAGGGCCCGGTCCGCCGCGCCGTCGGTGCGGACCCTGGGCCACAGTGGGGCGATCGACGAGGCGAAGTAGGCGCTCAGGTCGGCTGCCAGCACCCGTCGCGCGGCGGGTGACCCGGCGGCGAGCTCCAGCATCCAGCGGCTCGGCGGCTCCTGAGCGCCACCGGTCCCGCCGGGGCCGGGCAGGACACGCAGGTCGGCGGCGAGACGGTCGGCGGGCGTACGCCTGGCCAAGTCGATGGCGGTCGCGAGGTCTCCGGCGGTGGGCTGGAGCAGGAAGTCGGGCAGGTAGCCGTCGCGGGGCACGAGGTCGAGCAGGACACCTGCGCCGTCGGCCAGGCCGCCGTTCCACCGCCGCCGCCACTGCCCGGCGGCGGGGTGGGACCGGCCCGTTCCCGCGGTCGGCGCCCGCAGGCCGCGCACGCTGAGGACCGCCTCCCACAGGGCGTTGGGCGCCGGGGCGAGCGTGATCCGGCGCAGATCGTCGGTGTCGAAGTGTAAGCGGATCACGACGACCGATTATCGGCCCGGAGGAGCCTTTCGCCCAGACGTGAAAGGTGATGCGGCCGCTCCCGGGGCCCGGCAGGCTCTCCGGCGTCCTCGCGTCGCTGGGACGCCCGCCACGTACCCCGGAGGTTTGACGATGCCCCGCACCAACCGACTCCCGCGGCTCGGCGCCGCCGTCCTGCTGGCCGGCCTGGCGGCGATGCCCGCCCAGGCCGGCCCGGCCGCCGCGCGCGAACTGCCGCGCACCTACGTCGTCTCCCGGGCGCCCGGTGTGCTGCCGGAGGGAATCGCGATCGACCGCGACGGCACGATGTACGTGTCCTCCGACGGCACCGGCGCGCTGTACCGGGGCGACGTCCGCGACACCCGCCTGCGGCCCTTCCACGCTGAGGGCCTGGCGGACCGCACGAGCACACTGGGCGTGCACACCGACGGCCGGGGACGGGTGTACTCGGTCGGGGGCGCGGAACTGATCGTCCACGACCGGGGCGGCCGGCTGCTCGCCACGCGCACGGCGCAGGGCGGGCCGCTCGGCGCGTCCGACCTGAACGACCTCGTGATCACCCGCGACGCCGTGTACGTCACGGACTGGGCCAACCCCGTGGTGTACCGAGCCGACATCCGCCACGGGCGGCTGGGCCCGCTGGAGCCGTGGCTGGACGTTCGCTCCGCCTTCCCGCAGTTCCCCGCGCAGTACTGGCTGCTCAACGGCATCGTGGCGGACCGGTCGGGCCGTACGCTGCTGGTGGCGTCCAACGGGACCGAGGCGGTGTGGCGGGTGGACGTCGCCACCCGGGAAGTCGGCCAAGTGGACCTGGGCGGCGCGTCCTTCGGGGCCGACGGGATGCTGCTGCGCGGCCGGACGCTGTACGCGGTGCTCAACTACGGCGCACCGAACGGCGTCTACGTCGCCGAGCTCGACCCGGACCTGCGCTCCGGCACGGTGACGCACCGCGTCACCGGCGAGCCTTTCGACCTGCCCACGACGCTGGCCCGCCACGGCTGCCGGCTCTATGTCGTCAACAGCCAGAACGACGAGCCGCCGGGCCGGCCCCCGTACACCGTGAGCGCGATCGACGACCCGGTGTGCGCCGACCGGCCCGACCCTCGACGAACCCACGTCACCTTGCGGAGCTGAGGTCGGTAAAGCCCGCGAGCCGCGGCTCGGGCGGCGCTACAGCAGGGAGATGACGAGCTTGCCACCCTTGGGCGTGCCGTGCTGCTCGAGCTCGGTGAGAGCGGGGATCGCCTGCTCGAGCGGTACGGTGCGGGCGATCGGCAGACGCAGCTTGCCGTCGGCGGCGATTGCGACAACCTCCTCCATGTCCTGCCGCACGGGCTTGGCGATCACCACGTTGTACGGCCCGGGCAGCATGCTCCTGACGAACTTGGCCGGGGCCGGGTGGATGTCGACGACCTGCCCGCCCGGCTTGAGCATGGTGCGCATCGCCTCGACGGAGAGCGCGTTGGCGGCGTCGAGGACGATGTCGTACCGCCCCCTCAGCGACGCCGGGTCGAAGTCGAAGCCGACGACAGGGTCGATGCCCAAGGCGCGTGCCTTCTCAGCGGAGGTGGCCCGGCAGCTGCCGGCCACAGTGGCGCCGCGTGCCAGCGCGATCATGCTTGCCGAGCGACCCACCCCGCCCAGGCAGCCGGTGACGAAGACTGCACCGCCAGGCTTGAGCCTGCCCTTGCGTACGATCGCCTGGAAGGCAGTGAGGCCGGGCGTCACGATCGCGGCCGCCTCCTCGAAGGAGAGGTCCGCCGGCTTCCTGACCACTGTCTTGAGGTCAGTGACGACCAGGTCGCCGAACGCGCCCGAGGACTTCAGGGGCGCGCCGCCGAGCACCTCGTCGCCGACGCGGAACGTGGTGACGCCCGGACCGGCGGCCTCCACGACACCAGCGAAGTCGGTGCCGAGCGCACGCGGGAATTTCTTGCCGGTCATGGACCTGAGACGGCCGCTGCGGATCCCCCAGTCGAGCTTGTTCGCGGCTGCCGCCCGCACGCGGACCAGGATCTGGTCGGCGCCGGGCTGGGTCGGCGTGAAGGTCTCCAGTCGCATGACCTCCGGCCCTCCGTACTCGTGATATTGGATCCGCCGCGGCGTGGTTCCGGTCGTCATGGGGCTCTCCGATCAAGTGATGTCATTGAGTGACATGACTGTAGCGCAAGGGATGTCACCTAGTGACATCACTCCTGCGTGGCTACTCTGGAGCGATGGGACGCTGGGAGCCAGGGAGCCGCGAGCGGCTCCGCAGTGCCGCGATCGAGTTGTTCAGTGAGAAGGGCTTCGAGCAGACGACCGTCGAGGAGATCGCCGACCGGGCGGGAGTGACCAAGCGGACCTTCTTCCGGCACTTCGCCGACAAGCGCGAGGTCCCGTTCGCAGACACCACGCAGCTGGAGCAGAGCATCGCAGACGCCGTGACGCGTGCTCCTGCCCGCTTGCCTCCCCTGGAGGCCATTGCCGTGGCCCTGACCACCCTGGACTGGGAGGCCATAGGCACCCGCGAGGCCCAGCGGCACCGCCAGCTCGTCATCGCTGACAGCCCCGAGCTGACCGAGCGCGAGCTGGTCAAGTACAACGGCTTCGCGGCAGCGTTCGCGGACGGCCTCGGGCGGCGCGGGGTCGAAGCGGACACCGGCATCCTGGCCGCGCAGGCTGGTCTCGCGGTCTTCCGCACCGCCTACCGCCGTTGGCTCGACGAACCCGACCACCAGGACATCGCGGCGCTGGTGCGCACGGCGCTGGCCGAGCTCCGGGCGCTGGTCACGGCGGTATCCGCGTCGTAGCGCCGCGGGCACAGCGTCCTCTGACTGTGGGCTTGCAGCGGCGGAGTCCGGCGGCCTCGGCCGGGCACCGTTCGGCCAAGGCGTCGGCGATGTCCCGGTCCAGCGCGGGCCGAGCCGGAGACAGCTTCGCGCACGTGGGTCTGAAGGTCGGTCGCCGGGGCCGCGCACGCCCGAACGCCCGCATGTGCGTCGGCCGGCCAGGGGCGCGTATCGCCGTCGAGGTGGCCGATGGCGATCGCGATCGTCGCCAGGTCGTGCGGGGAATCGGCGGCCTGGGCCATCGACGTGAACTGGTTCAACGGCCGCAGGCGTTGACCGGAGGCCGCCGGATGCCGAGCCAGTGACCCGACAGCCGTGGCGGCGCACGTCCTGCGCCTGGCGCGTTCCGACGCGAGGTGCGGCAGTGCTCGCCGCAGGAGCACGGGAACCAGGTCGAAGCAGGCAAGCGCCGCCTGATCGAGGACGAGTTCACCCGGCCCCGTGCCGTCCCGCCACATCCGGGCCCTGCCGTCGCCGTAGGTCGACGCGTACGCGGCGGTCCAGGCCCGCAGTTCCGGTGCGCGGTCCCTGACCCGAGCACGGATCTCCGCAGCGCGGTCTCCGAGGTCGGCGGCGACGCCGGCCTCCTACACATAGGCGAGCATGGCATCGGGCAGCGAGGGAATGTCCGGCCCCAGCAGCGGATTGTCAAGGAGTTCGGCGACGAGCAGCGCGGTGGGCGCCGTCGCGGGCCAGGCCTTGCCTGGGGGCGAAGCGTCGCCGACCACAGGTGCGAGTACCCGGCGACGAAGGCCTTCGCATCGTCGCCGAGGAGAGCAGCCGGATGCCGCGGCGTGTCGCCGGCGGGGCCCGAGCCTTGGAAGAGGCCGGACCAATTCACCTCATGGCCACGGTCGTTCACAACGGGGATGGTGCCATGACACGTCGGCGGGCTCACATCGCCCGGACTCACTCCGGAACGGCGCTCCGACGTGTCACTTCTTGTCGCGCAACAGCCTGGCTATCATCACCAGCGCGACCATCATCACGATGACGGTGACGAGGACCCCCAGGGGGGATCCGTCGGGCCATCCTGTGTACGCCATCTCTATTCGATCTCGCATGTTCGCCTCGCAGCGTGGTTGCGGAGGGGAGCCGGGGACGGTCTCGGCCTCCGAGTGGACCCAGGGGATGAAGGGTTGCCCCATCTGAGCGCCTACCCGTGAACTCCCCAGGCAGGCGCGTCCGCTGTGGTGGCGGCTTCCCTTTCACGCCCGCGGAAGGCGGCGGACGGCGTCCCCTCTCGTGGTGCGGGGATCATCCGTCGGTTCGGTTCCGGGAGTTGCGGAGCACGCCGCGGTGGATCTGCTCCACGTGGCGGCAGGCGCAGCCGCACTCCCCGACGGACGCGCTCGGGATCGACGCATCGCGCGCGGTACGAGCACTCCGGGCCGGCCCGCCGGCCCGACAGCCGGGCCGTGCAACCGGCTTCAGCGTGGGTGATGGGCCCGCGGGCCGGGCTCTCGGCCAACGCGGTACCACGCGGGCGGTGGCCCCGTCGGCTTAAACCGATTCAACCACCTCTCGAATCAGTTCAATCAAATCCGTCCAGCTCGTTGCCATGGAGGTGTGATCGCCTTCAGAGTGTCATTGAAGCGTTTCAGTACCCCTCTTGAGGAGTGCCAGTGCGTCAGCAGATCGCCGCCGTGGTCGCTGCATCAGTCCTCGTCGTGGTGGCACCCACGACGGCGACGGCAGCGAGTCCACCCACCGCCACCGCCCCCGCAGCCGCTGCAACAAGCGTCAGCGATTTGACGGTCAACGCCCTCGACGACCCGCTCGGTGTCCCCTTGGCGGCGCCGACGCTCGGCTGGCAGCTCGCCTCCGAGCGCCGCGGCGTCACGCAGCGGGCCTACGAGATACACGTCGCCTCATCGGCCGGCCGCCTCGACCACCCGGACGTCTGGGACAGCGGCAAGGTCGCCTCCCGTCAGTCGGTCGACGTCCGCTACGGCGGCCCCGCGCTGAAACCGCATACCGACTACACCTGGTCTGTTCGCGTATGGGACGACCGGGGCGTCGCCTCCCAGTGGAGCGCGCCCGCCACGTTCGGCACCGCTCTGGGATCCCAACCGTGGACCGCCGCGTGGATCGGTGCGGACACGCCCGCGCTGGGCGCCAAGTGGACCGACTACACGGTCGAGTTCACCGCCTCCGACATCAGCGGGGCACTCGGCGTCTACTTCCGTGGCCAGGACACCGAGAACGCCTACATGTGGCAGATCAGCGACACCGACGACGCGCTGCGCCCGCACGTGAAACGCAACAGCGGCTACTCGGTCCTCAAGGCGACGCCGTTCCCGTCCGGGTTCGACTTCGCCGCCGAGCACGACTACGTGATCGCCGTCGACGGCGACACGATCACCACCACCGTCGACGGCAAGCAGCTGGACCAGCGCACCGACGCGACGTTCGGCGGCCCCGGAACGATGGGCTTCCGCACCAGCGGCGCGGAGCGCGGACTGGTCCGCGACGTCACGGTCACCAGCGCCGACGGCACCGTCCTCGTCGACACCGCCTTCCCCACGGGCGACCGCACCTTCGCGTCGGGCACCGTGACCGCCGGCGGCCTGCGCGTCGACAGCGCGGGCGGCGAGGCCTGGCTGCGCCGCGACAAGCCTGTCCCGCTGCTGCGCAAGGAGTTCGACCTCGGCGGAAAGAAGGTCGCCCGGGCACGCGTCTACGCATCGGCGCGCGGCGTGTACGAACTGCGGCTCAACGGCTCGCGGGTGGGCAGCGCCGAACTCGCGCCCGGCTGGACCGCGTACGACAAACGCATCGACTACCAGACCTACGACGTGACCCCGCAGGTCCGCGCCGGAGCGAACGTCATCGGCGCCGAGGTCGCACCGGGCTGGTACAGCGGCAAGGTCGCCATGTTCGGCACCGACGTCTACGGCAAGGACAACTCGGTGATCGCCGAGATGCTCGTCGAGTTCACCGACGGCACCAGCACCACCATCCGCACCGACGGCACCTGGACCACCACCGGCGGTCCGACCCGCGAGGCCGACCTGCTCGACGGCGAGGCCTACGACGCACGCGTGGCGAAGCAGGTCGACGGCTGGGACAGGCCCGGCTACGACGACGCGGACTGGGCCAGGGCGGATGTCCGCGACGAGCCGGTGACCGTACTCGAACCGCAGACCGCCGTCGACGTACGGGTCACCCAGGAGCTCAGGACCGCGAAGAGGATCGACTCGCCGACCGCCGGCGTCCACCTGTACGACCTCGGGCAGAACATGGTCGGCCATGTACGCCTGACCCTCAAGGGCGAGCCCGGCCGGACGGTGAAAATCCGGCACGGCGAGGTGCTCAACCCCGACGGCACCCTCTACACCGCGAACCTGCGCACCGCGAAAGCGACCGACCACTACACCTTCGCCACGGACCAGCCGGAGACCTTCGAGCCCTCGTTCACCTTCCACGGCTTCCGGTACGTCGAGATATCCGGCGTCGACGAGGCCCCCGCGGCCAAGGACCTGGTCGGTGTCGTCGTCGGCACCGACGGGGACCTCACCAGCAGCCTCGACACCAGTTCCGACCTCGTCAACCAGTTGCACAGCAACATCGTCTGGGGCATGCGCGGCAACTTCCTGTCGATCCCCACGGACACCCCCGCGCGCGACGAGCGCATGGGCTGGGCCGGCGACATCAACGTCTTCGCCCGCACCGCCGTCTACAACATGGACGCGCAGTCCTTCCTGACCAAGTGGCTGCAGGACCTGAGAGACACCCAGCGGTCGGACGGCTCGCTGCCCGGCGTCGCCCCCGTGGTTCCCGGCCGCTTCGACGGCGGCTACGAGTCGGCCGGGTGGATGGACGCCGGCGTGCACGTGCCGTGGACGCTGTGGCAGGCGTACGGCGACACCGACGTCATCCGCGAGAACTACGACATGATGAAGAAGTACGTCGACTTCCTCGACGCCGACTCCACCGGTCACATCCGCTCCGCGGGCGGCTACCTCGACTGGCTCAACCTCGACGACGCCACCCCGGCCGACGTGCTCGACACCGCGTTCGTCGCCAAGAGCACCGTTGAGTTCGCGCAGATGGCGGCCGCCATCGGGCGGGACGGCGACGCGGCGGCGTACCAGCAGCGCTACGAGGCGATCAGGTCGGCGTACCAGGCGGCGTTCGTCGGCGCCGACGGCACGGTCAAGGGCGACAGCCAGACCTCGTACATTCTGACGCTGACCAACGACCTCGCCCCCGCCGACCGGCGCGACGCGGTCGTCGCCAAGTTCGTCGGGACCCTCGAGCGCCGCGACTACCACCTGTCGACCGGTTTCCTCGGCGTCGACGGACTGCTGCCTGCACTCACGGAGGCGGGCCGGTCCGACATCGCCTACCGGCTGCTGCAGCACGAGGACTACCCGTCCTGGGGCTACGAGATCGGCAAGGGCGCGACCACGGTCTGGGAACGATGGAACTCCATCAACCCCGACGGCACCTTCAACGACGTGGGCATGAACTCGTTCAACCACTACGCTTACGGCGCCGTCGGCGAGTGGATGTACCGCACCATGGCGGGCGTCTCGGCGGCCGAGCCGGGCTACCGCAAGGTTCTCATCGCCCCGGAGCCCGGTAAGGGCGTCGACCGTGTCGACTTCAGTCACCAGACGCCGTACGGCACGGTGCGCAGCGCGTGGAACACGACGTCCGGGGCGATGAAGCTCGACGTCACCGTGCCGGCGAACACCACCGCCGAGGTGCGCGTCCCGGCGGCCAACCGCTGGGCGGTCACCGAGGGAGGCAAGCCGATCAGCGAGGTCGACGACGTGACGTACGTCAAGGAGGCCGACGGGGACGTGGTGCTGGAGGTCGGCTCGGGGCGCTACGCGTTCGCGGTCGACCAGGTGCTCGGGGACCTGGGGGCGGCCCGGGCACAGGCAGCGTCGTTCTCCGACGATGTCGACGCGCTGCAGGTGCGCGGTCTGGGCAAGATCGCCAAGGGTCACCTGCAGGTGCGCACCGCCCTGATGCGCAGTGAACTCTCTGCTGCGTGGCGCCTGCAGAGCGAGGGCGCGGACGAGCGGCTGACCGCTGCCGCGGCGCACCGTGCGCTCGCCGGCGTGGCCGACCTCGACCGATGGACGCAGACGTACGCCGAGCAGGGCGCGATCGACAAGACGGAGGCCGAGGCGCTGCGTGATGCGCTGACCGGCATCGAGCAGCCCCTCTCGCGGGCGTCGTCGCGCCTTGTCGGCGCGGTGGCCACGCTGGAGGTACCGGCCGGCGAGATCCTCCCGGGCGACGTCGTCCGCGTGAAGGTGGCGTTGAAGAACACCGGCAAGCAGCCTCTGACCGGCGTCGACTCGTCTCTGCGGGCACCCGGCGGCTGGACGGTGAAGTCCGTGGGCCGGCACGCGTCGACCACGGGTGCCGGCAGTACCCTCGAGCACGCCTACGACGTCACAGTTGCGGCGGACGCGCAGGCGTCCGTGGCCGACCTCACCGGCTCGGTGTCCTACCAGTACGCGGGAGGAACGGCGACGCTACCGGTCTCGGCGGGCCTGGTGGTCGCCCCCGGCGTCGCCATCGACGGCGTGTCCACCACGCCTGACCCGGCCGGCCCGGGCGAGAAGGCCACCGTCAGCACCGTCCTGACCAACCGCACCGGTGTGGCGCAGTCCGGCAAGCTCACGCTCGGCCTCCCCGAAGGCTGGTCGACGCCTGACCCGGTCTCCTACCACCTGAACCCGGGGGAGGAGACCACGGTCGAAGCCGTCGTGACGGTGCCGCTCACCGTCGTCGAGGGAGCGGCCGCGGTCACCGTGGCGACCGGCACGACGGCGGCCGAGCGGGCGACCGGCACGATCGCGGTCTCGCTGCCCACGCCACCCGCGGCGTCGAGCGACCACGTCGACCTCGGTGACGGGCCGTCGGAGTCCGCCCACCGGCTGACGGCGTCGGAGCACTCGGGGACGAACACCGAGGCCGGGCTGACCCGGCGCTACACGCACTCCTCCTACCCGGGCGGCTGGATGGAGTTCGACGTCGCCGTGCCTTCCAGCGGCCGCTTCGTGGTCCGCGTCGTCGAGACCTTCGACGGTGCCCGGCGCAAGACCTACGACGTCCGGGCCGACGGCGAGGTGGTGCACAGCGTGGACCTGAGGCGAAGTGAGGGCGGCCAGGGGACCATCACCCACCAGTTCGTGGTGGACCCCTCCGCCGACACCTCGGACGGCACCGTACGGCTCCGCTTCCAGGACACCGGCGCCGACTACGACCCGTCGATCGCCGACGTGTGGGTGATGCCGGTCGACTGACATCACCGGCGACCGTCGTGTGCCTGGGCACCCCGGTGACGGGGCGCCCAGGCACACGACCTGCGGCAAGGGAGATCTCCGGACCATGCGGCGGCCGGTACCGGAGCGTTGGGGCCGACGGACGGGTCGGCGCCGCATCAGCCAGATCAGGCCCAGTCGTGTCGCGCGGGCCGAGTTCCTTCGGTGCCAACGGGATCGGCGTCTGCGGGGGTCTCGGATAGGCTCAAGCATGCGATCTCGGACAGGCGGCATGTGGTGGGGGACGACGATCGAAGCGCCGGACCCCAGCGGTTTGGCGAGGTTCTACGCCGAACTCCTGGACTGGCACATCGGTCACGAAGAGCCGGGAACAGCCATCGTGGCGGCCTCCCCGCAAGGCCCGTTCTTCGTATTCCAGCAGGCGGACGGTTATCGGGCTCCGGTGTGGCACCGGCCGACGGCGACCAGTGCCCGATGATGCACTTCGACTTCCAGGTCGGCGACCTGGACTCGGCGGTCGCCCTGGGCGCCGCCATCGCGGAGTTCCAGCCGCAGGAGAACGTCCGGGTGCTGTTCGACCCGGCCGGCCACCCTTTCTGCCTGTGTCGTGACGCCCCATAGATCAGGCGACGTCGGCCCCGCCGGGGACTTCGCGCAGGCGTTCGGCGTTCAGTCCCCCGGGGACGATCGCCGACGTCCCCGTGATCGTCGCGTGCGTTTGCGCGGCTGACCGAGTCCCGCGTCCGGCACCGCGAGGGGATCGCGCGGCCCGCGCCCGAGCCGCGTCCGACGGGTGCACACCGCTCGACCTCACCGTGCGTGACGCGGCTTCACCTCGACAAGGCCCGGCACCCCGGTGCCCGTCGATGGCTGTTCGCGCCTTGGGCGGCGGGGGCGGCGACCGAGGTGCAGCAATGCACCGATGCGGAGTGGCCCGTGATGGGGCAAAGTGGAACGGAGGCGTCAAAACGCGCTTCGGAAGACATCCGCTGCAGGGTTTTTCATCGCGTCAGGAGCGCCAGGTGGAAGTCAACAATACCGACACGGCGGTTGTGTTCATCGACCCGCAGAACGACGTGCTGAGCGAGGACGGAGTGGCCTGGGACGCGGTGGGGGCGAGCGTCACGGAGAACAGGACCGTCGAGAACATGGAGAGGATTTTCGAGGCGGCGAAGGCGGGTGGATACGAGGTCTTCATCTCGCCCCATTATTTCTACCCGACCGACAGCGGGTGGCGAATGAGCGGGCCCCTCGAGACGAGCGAACTCGAGACCCACACGTTCGCGAGGGCGGGACAGCTCGATCTCACGGGGTTCCGGAACTCCGGGGCGGACTGGCTGGACCGCTTCAAGCCCTATATCGAAGACGGCAGAACGGTGGTCGCCAGCCCGCACAAGGTATTCGGACCGGAATCCAACGACTTGGTGCTGCAGCTGCGGAAGCGGAAAATGCAGAAAATTATTCTCGGCGGGATGCTGGCGAACATGTGCGTCGAGTCCCATATGCGTCACCTCGTCGAGCAGGGATTCGAGGTCGCTGTGGTCAGGGATGCGACTGCCGGTCCTCGGCACCCGGTCTGGGGCGACGGATACCAGGCGGCGATCATCAATTACGGCTTCTTCGCCCATGCTCTGCTGTCGACTGACGAAGTGCTCGACGGTATGCGCTGAAGAGCTCCGTGAAGGGCGCGCGACCTGGTGCGCGTGGCGAGGCCTGTGGTGCAGACTTCTTCGCCGTGGAGATCATGGATGGCGAGCTGCGACGTCTTCGGTCCGGACCGCGGGCCAAGGACGGCGGACGGCAGCCGTTTCTCGTACGGGTCCGGTTCACCGCCGAGGACCCGGGCCAGGTCATCGCCGATGCGCGAGCGGTGCTGACGTGCGTGGTCGAGCG
Organism: Streptomyces sp. BoleA5; assembly: GCF_000373665.1. Lineage (NCBI taxonomy): Bacteria > Bacillati > Actinomycetota > Actinomycetes > Kitasatosporales > Streptomycetaceae > Streptomyces > Streptomyces sp. BoleA5. Next base: position 19,296 of record NZ_KB892100.1, on the reverse strand, counting down.
GATGGGCGACTGGCCCGCGTGCGAGCGGTGGCCGCAGCTGCTGCCGGCGTGGTTCGTCCAGCGGTGCGCACCCGAGCCCGAGGATCCGGAGCCTGGCGAGCCCTTCGATGCCGAGGCGTGGCCGCGGCAGTGGCGGGCGATGACGCCGGAGCAGAGGGCAGCCGCCGGTCAGGGGCCGTGGACGCTGTCGGATTGGCTGCACTGCTTCGACCCGACCGAGGAAGGGGCCGGTGACGATCGCAGCTGGTGGTGGTGGCACGCGGGAACCGATGAACCGGGAAGCGGCTGGATTCAGGTGGCCACGACCGGCTGGCCGTTCGGCAGGGGTTCGCTGTCCTGGCTGATCAAGGCCGGCGGCGGTACGGATCCCGCCTATGGACCGTGAGCGCCGCGCACCGCGCGGGGGCCCTGCCGCAGCGGCCGGCAAAGCAAGATGGACGGATGTCCAGGCGCCCGGTGACATGCGGTGTCCGCCGCCGGACCACTCCCCGTCGTGGAGAGCGAACCGCGCTGACGCGGCGATTCCCGTATCCGTTCTGCGCTTCGCCGTGTCCCCGGTAGCCGCCTCAGACGTGCGCGGGTTGCCGACCGCGAGTTTTAGATGATGGTAAACTTCTAACTGAGGGGAAGCTCCGGCAGTTCCTGCGCGCCATCCTGCCCTCGTCACCGTGGTCACCCCTGACCGCACGCACAGACAATGAAGTGACGGACATGACCCCCTGTCTGAACCACCACCCCCGGATTCCGGTGGCTTTCCGAGACGAGCAGGGGGCTGTCCTGCCCGGAACGGTCGAGGCCACCGTCGCGCCCCACGGCGGGAATTGGCCGGCCAGGTGGCCTATACGTCATCGAGTGAGCGTGGCCGGGCGCGGCCGTACTGGCGGATCTCCCCGGCGACGCCACCTCGGGCATCGTCCTGGCCGACGACATCCCGGAGGGCTTCACCGTCGGCGACTTCGCCCAGCACTTCAGCGCCGTGACCGTGGGCACCTCCGCGAGCCGACCTCCCCTCAGTCGCGCTCGGCGCCTCGCGATCACTTCTTTCCCCGTCCGGCGTCCTGCCGGTGTCCAAGTACCTCGTGAGTGGAGTTCACATGGATCCCAAGTCTCTCGGTGACCGAGCGGATGCGGCCGCGCACGCCTTCGGGTCGGCGATGGAGAAGCTGGTGGGCGTTGTTCCCGGCGCCACCGGCCGCAGAGGGGCCCGGGGTACTCTCCTCGCCCTCACCCGCTCGCACATACCCGCCCTGAACGTCGTGATGAGCACGGCGAGGGAGCCGGACGCGGGGGAGTGCGCGGATCTGGCCGCTGTGGCCGCCGAGGAGGCCGGCCGGCACGGGTTCCCCTGGAGTATCCGCCTGCGCGGCGGCCCGGACGACGCGATCGTGCGCAAGGCCGGTGAGTACGGGCTGACCGGCAAGTCCGAGCAGCCCTTCATGGTCATGCCGCTGACGGGCGGATCCGTGCTCCCGCCGGAAGGCGGACGGGTGCGGGTGCGGGCGCTGAGCGGTGCCGAGTACAACGAGTTCGCCGAGGTGCTGGCCGCGGGGTTCGGCGCACCTCCGGTGATCATCTCCGGCCTGTACACACCGGCTGTTCTGGACGCGCAGGGGATCACCGCCTACGTGGCCGAGGCGGACGGGGTCGCCGTGGCCGCGGGTCTGGGGGTCGTGGTCGAGGGCCACCTCGGCGTCATCAACGTCGCCACGACACCGCAGCACCGCGGCCAGGGCCACGCCCGGGTTGTGGTGGAGAAGATTCTGGTGGACGGGCGGGCCTCTGGAGCGCACACGGCCTACCTCCACGCGACCGATGAGGCGGTCGGTCTCTTCGAGAGCCTCGGCTTCCGCACCGCGGAGACGTGGACCTCGTTGATCGGATCCTGACCGCCGCCTGTCCGGCGTCGTGATACCGGGCACCGTGGGCGTCGCCACCGGCGACGCCCACGGTGCCGGACGCAGAACCGGCCAGGTACCCGCACCACACAGGTGCGCGGAGCGGCATGATGCGCCGGGCGGCGTCAGCCCTGGAACTTCGCCATGTCGACGACGAAGCGGTAGCGGACCTGGGAGCGGTGCGACTCCGGGATGGCCCTGGTGAGGCCCCTGGCGTGGGGCGAGCGAGCCGTCATGTGGCGGCCGGCGAGGTCCGACCGAGCCCTTGCGCCGGAGCGCCCGACCGCGATCCGCCGTCTTCGCAGGAACGAGCTCATTGTTCGGGGCTCATCGGCGCGTTCATCGGGAGCCCTGGGATCTCAGGGCTCCCGCGTGAGCGGCTGTGCGCGACTCAGCGTGCGAACTTCTCGATGGCCGCAGGGGTGACGGGGGTGAAGAAGTTGACGAGGTTGCCGTCGGGATCGCGGAACAGCAGCGACCGATTGCCCCAGGGCATCGTGGTGGGCTCGGTGACGAAGTCTGTGACGAAGTCGGTCAGGTTCTGGTGAACGCGGTCCACGTCGTCGACGAGGAACTCGGTGATCACGCTGTGGTTGTCCGCCGGGCGGGCGGAGCCCGGGGCGAACAGCGGAACGGTGCGGGTGCTCGCGATCGCGAGAGTGGCGCCCGTGGTCTGGAGTTCGGCGAAGTCCGGGGTGGCCCAATTCGCCTGAACCCCCGTGGCTCGCTCGTAGAACTCGACGAGGCGCGCGACGTCGCCGGTGATGATGCGGATCGAGACGAAGTCCATGGAAATCTCCTGTGCCGTGCCGGCGGTGTGCACGTCGCAGGCTAGGAGAAATAGGGGACGGAATCGGTCCTGTATTGACCCTAGGCTGTGAACATGCCTCGTCCCACCGGCCGCGTACTGACCCTTCTGGAGCTGCTGCAGTCGGGGGGCACCCGGACGGTGGCGGAACTCGCCGACCGGCTCGGCGTCGAGGGCCGCACGGTACGGCGGTACGTGGGGCAGCTGATCGACCTCGACGTGCCCGTGGAATCGGTGCGCGGCCGCTACGGCGGATACCGGCTCGCCCCCGGGTACCGCCTGCCTCCGCTCATGCTCAGCGACGACGAGGCGCTGGCCGTGTTGCTCGGACTGGTCGCCGGCCGCCGGACAGGGCTGACGGCGACGGAGCGTACGGCGAGCGAAACGGCATCGGCGAAGATCCGGCGGGTGCTGCCCAAGCACATCGCCCGTCGGCTCGACCTCCTCCTGGAGACTCTCGCCTTCACGGACCAGCCCGGTGAGTTCGACACCCCGGACGCCGAGGTCCTGCTCGCCATCGCCGATGCGGTGCGCCACCGCAGACCGCTGTCGGTCCGCTACACCGACCGCGACGGACGGCGCAGCGAACGCACGCTGCACGCGTACGGCATCGTCGCCCATTCGGGCCGGTGGTACGTGACGGGCGTGGACGCCCGGATCGGTGAGGACCGCACCTTCCGGCTCGACCGCATCGCGGACGCGAGACCCCTGCCCGGCTCATTCGAAGCACCCATGGGCCCCGGTCCGGCACAGCGCGTGTTGTCGGGGTTCGCCACGGCCGAGTACCGGCACGAGGTGATCTTGCGCATCCACGGGACAGCAGAGCAGGTCCGCGCCCACCTTCCCGCCAGTGTCGCGAACCTGGACGAGTACGAGTACGCGTACGGCGAGCCCGGGCCCGAGCCCGCGGCGGGCCAGGACCGGGCGGACGAGCGCTGGTTGCGCGTCGAGCTACGGGTGGAGCGGCTCGACTGGTTGCCTCGGGTACTCGCGACCCTCGACCGGCCGTTCGTCATCGAGCGCCCCGAGGAACTGCGCGACCTCGTCGTCTCGCTCGCCGATCGCCTCGCGTCCTACGCCCGCCGAGCCTGACGGCTACCTGCGGGGTCGCTCACGCCGCCGGCCGGCCGACGGCGACTCCGAACGCGCTTTCCAGTCCACCGTGACCTTCTTGCCGCTCCGACGAGCAGCAAGAAGGTCACGGAAGCGGTGGCGGTGCCGACCCCACGCGGGACACCGCCGGGTCGAGGGCGGCCACACCCGTGGACTCACGACGAACCAATGGAACGGCGTGGACGGTCAGGCACTCAGCAAGCCGACCAGGTCGGTGGCCACTTGACGGTCGATCGGCGCCGGAACGGCCTGCACTCCGGGGGCCGGCCGATTCTCCGCCGCCGCGGTGAGAACCGCCAGGCTCCTGGCCTGAAGAGTGAGTCCGAGGTCCATGGCCTGGATGGGGTTCCCCTTGGCGGCCGTCAGGTTGATCATCTTGGTGTCGGCCAGGACGATGACCTCTCTCCCGTCCTTCAGACGGTGGAGGGCGCGTTCCTGGCCGCCGGCTCCCAGACGCTCGGCAGTCGACGTACGGCCGGACAGGGCCGCGGTGTCGAGCTCCCAGGGCATGTGCCCGACGCCGGCGATCACCGTGCCGTCCGCGAGAACGTCCAGTTCCGCCGCGCCGATGACCCCGGGATGCCCGGTGGCGAGGAAGAGGAGCCGGGTCTCGGGCAGGAGATCGTTCAGCGCTCCCGTCGCATGCCCTGCCATGACGGCTTCGAGCGCGCGATAGGGGTCGACGTCGGCCACCGAGACGCGGGCGCCGAGTTTGGCGAGGGTGTCGGCCACTCCCCTAGACACAACAGCCGCTTGCGCGAGGTCGACGCGCTCCGGGGTCGGCGAAGGCGCGTGCCGGGTGCCGAAGGTCCGTCGCGTCATCCGCGCAGAAGTGGCGGGCCCGCGCACCGGTCTGCCGACAACCCGCTTCCGAGCGGCGGCCCCGAGGTGCTCGGACGGCCGTTCGCGGCGGCGCGGTGCGGCGGTCGGTGACGTCCGAACTGTGATGCGGCGATCCGGTGTGCCCGTTACGGTGCCCGGATGACATTCGAAGACCATGACGAGTCGGCCCCCCGCACGAACGACGCCTGGGCCGACGCCCTGGCCCGCGCCGTACAACTCGCCCTCACCACGCTGCGGTCGGCTCCCTCGGAGGCGGAGGCGTGGGACGCGACAGCCGGCGCGTTGGAGTGGACGTGCTGGGAGACGGCCGAGCACCTGGCGGACGACCTGTTCTTTTACGGGATGCAGATCGGGACGCCCGGCCTGCCGGCCGGAACCTATGTCCCCTTCGGGATGCACCGCCAACGGCCCGAAGGGCCGCTCAACAACCTCCAGGCCGATCGGGAGGCGGGCCCGTCCGGGCTGCTGACGGTCCTGGAGGCGTGCGGTGCGATGCAGGTCTCCCTTACTCGCACGACTCCCTCGTCGGCGCGCGCCCACCACACCTTCGGTACCTCGGACCCGGCTGGTTTCGCGGCGATGGGCATCGTCGAGACCCTCGTCCACACTTACGACATCACAGCAGGCCTCGGCGTGGAGTTCACCGCCCCCGACGACCTGTGCGCCCTGGTCCTCGGAAGGCTCTTCCCGCATGTGGAGAGCGACGAGGAGCCGTGGCCGACGCTGCTGTGGGCCACCGGGCGGGGCGACCTCCCGGGGCGGGAGCACGTGGAAAAGTGGCGCTGGTACGGGGAGGTCCGCGAGGCGGAGTGAGGCTCCTCGCGCTCGGAAGCAGGGAGGCGAGGAGTATCGCGCGTCGGCGAGGACTTCCGTGCCGAGCCTGCACCAGCGGGCCCCGAACGCGAGGGAGATCTCCCGGGCCGGGCTCCGTCGAGGTGGCGCGTGGGTGGCAGCCGGTCCGGCGCGGGGGAACACACCTGAACCCTGTGAGAAGCACTACCGATCATGGCTAGCGGGAGCTAGCATCGCTGCATGGCCAAGACGCAGCTGAACGTCCGGCTGGACGAGGACACGGTGGAGGCGGCCCGCCAGGCGGCGGGGAACCGGCACATGTCCCTCCAGGAGTACATCGAGCACCTGGTGAAGTCCGACACCGATCCCGTCCGGAAGGCGTTCCTCGCGTCCGCGGCGAACGTGATCGAGGAGTTCGGGGACCTCATCGAGGAGCGCGTGCGTGAACCTCGCGGTTGACCTCGGCTGGATCCTGAGCGTTGCGAGTCAGGCGGGGGAGGACGATCCGGCCCCCGACGACTTCGGCGTGCCCCTGTCGGCGGTGGAGCGCCACAAGGCCCAGTTGTTCGATCGGGACGTCTACGACGGGCCGGTGGCACGGGCGGCGGCGCTGGCGCACTCCCTGGGGCGAATGCGGTGGCTGGAGCGGTCGAACATGACGGTCGCCGTGGCGGTGACGGTGGCGTATCTGCAGGCCGCCGGCCGCGAGGTGAAACCGACCTGGGACGAGGTGCGGGCTCTGGTCGACGAGTTGCGCGACGAGGCGTGCACCGTGCAGAGCGTGGCGGCGCTCCTGCGGGCGTGGCCCGCCTGAGGCAGTGCCGCAGAGGACCGCGGCCCAGTAAGGGCTGCGGTCCTCCGCGCGAGGGGAAGGCCTCGCAGGGGCACGGGTGGGCCGGTCCCCGACAACCCACCGGGGAGACAGAGACGGCATGAGCCCCTCCACCCGCAGGGTCGCCACCGGCAGCGCTCCACGGTGCCGGGCAGGTGCTCATCCGTGGCCGGGAGGCTGTGTGCCGCCCGGTACCTGGGCGAGGAAGGCCCGGGCGGCCGGGTTGAGCGGGCGGTCGTCGGGTTCGGCCAGGCCGGCGTGGTGGACGGGGCGGTGGTGCTCCACGGCAAGGAAGCGGACCCCGGGAACGCCCTCGGAACGGACCTGTTCAGCGAGATGCGGCTGACCCTCGCCGCCGTGCCGTGCCGTGGACCGAGCCGGCACCCGGTCGAACACGGGGTGCCGGCCGTGGAGCGCGGCGGCCCATGCCGCGACCCGGGTACGGCGGCTCGGTTACGGCCTCAGCACGGACGAGCGCCGGCCGTTCTCCGTATGCGCATGATGGTTCGGTCCGTCTCAGGCCGTCGCGGAGCGGTCAGTGCCGGGTCGGGGCGACGCAGCGGAAGCTGGAGGCCTTGTCCGGGTCGCCGTGGCCGTCGTAGCGGGAGACTGCCGGGTAGCTGCACAGGTCACGGCTGACCTCCTGCCCTGCGGAGTCGACCAGGGTGGCGGGCAGCGTCTTGGGGGCCTTGCCGTGCTCGACCCAGGTCCTCAGCGCGCCGAGGTCGTCGGTCGTGCCGTCGCCTGAGTTGAGGCCGCAGTGGACCGTCGCCGGGGCGAGGAAGAGGCGGTAGAAGTCGTCGACCTTCTTGGCGCCGTCCATCGTCCGCTCGACGTCCTTGCGGTACGCGACCGTGCCCTGGGCCGGGATGAACTGGTCGGCCTGGCCGTGCCAGCTCAGGAGCTTGCCGCCGGAGTCACGGAAGGCGGACAGGTCGGGGTCGTCGGTGCCGATGACCTTGTCGTACTCGGCCTCGGACTGCCGGAACAGCTGGGTGAACCGGTCGTACGTGATCGTCGACACGTCGAACGCCGGCTGCTTCTTCACCCATGTGGTGACCCAGAACTCGGGCACCGGGAACGGAGCGCCCTTGACGTCGCCGCTTGCGTCGGGGCCGGTGACGCCGGCCAGGGCCGACAGGTCGGCCCCGACCGGGACGCCGGGCCACAGCTTCTTGCCCGACGGGGTGCGGGGGCCGTCCCATATCTTGCGGACCACGGCCGCGTCGGCGGCCGTGACGGTCAGCTCCTCGCCGGCGCAGGCGACCTTGGTGCCGATCAGCCGACGCGGGTCGAAGTCACACCGGGCCGGGTCGTTGACCAGGCCGTCCTTGAGGCCGTCGCGCGGGTCGCACGTCTTCACGGCGGCGTCGGTGAAGGCTTTGAACTCGCAGGCCGTCGGATAGGTCTTCTCGTTGTTCATGACGACTTGCGGCCACAGGGTGGCGACCTCGAACTCGTCCCAGTTGACGGCGGGCGCCTTGGCGAGGATGCCGTCGTAGTCGTGGGGGTGGCGCTGGGCCTCCATGTAGCCCTGGCGTCCGCCGGTGGAGCAGCCGTTGAAGTACGCGTAGGCGGCGTGCTTGCCGTAGACGTCGCCGACGACCTGCTTCCCGACGACCGCCGCCTCGTGCTGGGAACGGGAGGCGAAGTTCTTGAGCAGCGCGGTGTCGACCTGCCCGTCGTCGTTCAGCGCCCAGTTGACGTCGAGGACGTCGCCGACGCCCGCGTCGGTGGTTGTGACGGCGTAACCGTTCTTGACCGCGGTGGCCATCCCGGTTCCGTTGTCCCCGGCCGCGTACGCACTGCCGCCGAGGGCCTGGAAGCGGCCGTTCCAGTTGGTGACGGGCAGCCAGGTCCGCACCTCGGCGTGGTCGTTGTCGCCGGGGTGGGTCAGGGTGACCGTCACCTCGCAGTAGGCGGGCACGCCGGTGACCGTGCCGCCCAGGAGTCCGCTTCCGTGGACGGTGCCGCCTTCCTTGCGGGCCGCTGTCACGGACTCCACTGCGGTACCGGCCGGGGCCTTCACGGACGGCGTCACGCAGGTCGGCGCGGCGCCACCGGAGCCGTTCCCGGGCTCGGCGGACGCGGTCGGCAGGTAGACCGCCGCGGCCAGCGGCACGCAGGCGGCGAGGACGGTCAGAGCTCGTTTCATGGGTTTCCGTTCAAGTAGGTCGGTGTGCGCGGGAGGTGGCAGCGCAAGGGGAGGGCGGGGAGTGGTGCCCGGTTCGGCGAAGACCGAGACAGACCGTATCACCGGTTAAGTAGGTGACGGAGTGAGGTGTGACACGAACGCAGGGGGTGAAGGCTGGGGTTGGCGACGGAGGTCGCCGGCAAGGCGTGCTTGTCGGGGGCGGTGGTGCCCTGGTGCCGTCGGCACGGCAACGACGCGATCGTCCCGGAGCGCCGGCGCCGGTCAATCGTGGCTCCCGTTCGATGCCAAGACCTGCAGGCGCCGCTACGCAGGCGAATATTGCTTCAACGCCTGCGGCGGCTGGGGCCCGACCCCCGTCAGGCTCGCGACCTGCCGCCGTCACGGGCTTGCTCAGGGGGCGAGCGGCGCCGTTGCCCTTCCGGCGGTCTTTGCCGCGCGCCGGCCGGCATTCTGTGTCACATCGCGGTTCGCCGTGGTGACGTAACGTCAGCGGGTTCTCTGTGGATCTCAGTTCGTGTCAGCGAGTGCGGACAGGATGTCCTTGGCGGTGCCCGTCTCGGCGATGCGCGGATAGATCCTGGCAATGGTGTGGTCGTGTGCGACGCCGTTGGTGTCGGTCACGGCGTCGAGCGCGACCGTGACGTTGTAGCCCTGCTCGTGGGCGTCGCGGGCTGTGGACTCCACGCCGCTGCTGGTGGCGATGCCGGTGATGACGACCTGCGTCACGTCCCGCGCGCGCAGCCATTCGTCCAGGCCGGTCTTGGTGAAGGCGCTGCGTGCGTGCTTGGTCACGAAGTGGTCGCCCGCGCCGGCGTCCAGCTCGGGGGCGAGTTCGGTCCACTCCGGGCTCGGTGTGGGGAAGCGTGCGCCGAGGTCGTTGCGTCCGGCAGGGCCGCCGGCGACGTTCACCAGGACGACGGGCAGGCCGCGGCGACGGAATTCCGCGAGCAGTTCGGCGTTCCGGGCGAGTATGCCGGCGGCCGGGTGCGCGAGGGGCAGCTTGAGGATGCCGTTCTGGAGGTCGACGACGATCAGGGCGGGCTTCGGGTCAAGGGTGGTGACAGGCATGTCTCTCCTTGGTGAGGTGCTCGGCCCGCGGGTGTTGCGGGGAGGCTGGGCTTCTGCGGGGAGGCGGTTGGGCACGCCCGTGTGCGCCGGTCGTCCTTCGCGGGCCGTCCGGCGCGCAGGCCCTGCCGCGAACGGTTGGAGTGCCTCCGGGGTTCTGGTGCCGACCGCGGGGCGACGGGGCCCGTGAGGCTTGCGCTACCCCTTTTGATCTGTCACTCGACTGTAGCACTTATGGGATGAGGTTCCACCCACGTGAGACATGCGCGGTTGCTCGCGGCGTGGATGCGCAAGTTGTGGCGTGCGCCGCTTGCGGGTCGGGTTCCGGCCGCGCTCGCCGAGCGGGTCGACCCTGGCCGGGCGTTTCGTCGAAGGAGCCGGCCACGGCAGACGGCCGGCCCTGGGCGCGCCGGACGACGCGCCGCGCCGCGGTGCCGGCGGCGCGCTCCGGCGACCCGGGAATAGCGCGTCCGCGCGGAATCGCCTGCCGGGGATTCGCGGGAGCCTCCGGTGTGTCAGGACGCTCCGAGGCCGTGCAGCAGGGTGTCGACGACGACGTCCGCCGCCTGCGCGGGGCTCAGGTCGGGCAGTTGCCGGGCGACCAGGTGCATGAGCTGGGGCAGCAGCGCATTCGTCCATCCCCCTGCGAGACCGGGGCGCAACAGGCCTTCGCCGGTCGCGCGTTCGAGGAAGGCGTCGACCTCGCGGACCGAGGCCTCGCGGCGCGCGTGGACGCTGTCGTCGGTGAGCATGCGGGCGAGGTCGACGGGCCAGGTGCGGTTGACGGCGATGATGTTCTCGACGTAGCGATGCAGGGCGACGGCTACGGGGGCCTCGCGCAGCCGGGCGTCCTCGATGGCGTCCTCGATGGCCGTGAGGCGGGCTTCGTAGATGGCCGCGAGGAGTTCGTCGCGGGACGTGAAGCGGCGGTAGACGGTGCGCCGGTCCACGCCCGCCTCGGTGGCGATGCTCGCGACGCTCACGCCTGGATCGGCGGCGAGCATGCGCGCCCCGGTGGTCAGGACGGTTTCCAGATTGCGTGCTGCGTCGGCTCTCACCGGAACGAGTCTAACGGCCGAGTGTGAAACCTATGACATCTAACGCCTCTCAGGCGTAGAGGGCTGCATTTTAAGTGCTACATTACTGTGGCAGATAGCGTTGGTAGTGCGATCCCGTGGGCTCCATTCGTCAACGGCGGATGGCACAGCGTCCCTGCGCACCACTCCCGGAAAGGCACGTCTCGATGTCGACATCACACGAGTCCCCATCACCCGCGTCCCGCGGCGTCGCAGCGCCGATGAGCGCGCTGATCCTGGCCGTCCTCCTCGCGGCCCTGGACCAGACGATCGTCTCGACCGCGTTGCCCCGCATAGCGCAGGACCTGAACGGATTCGACGACATAGCGTGGGTCAGCGCCGCGTACCTTCTCGCGTCGACGGCCGCGACTCCGCTGTGGGGCAAGCTCGGCGACATGTTCGGCCGCAAGCGGCTGTACCTGGCCGCGACCTCGGTCTTCCTGGCCGCCTCGGTGCTCTGCGGCCTGGCACAGAACCTGCCCGAGCTGATCGGCGCCCGCGTTCTTCAGGGCGTGGGCGGCGGCGGCATGATCGTACTGACCTTCGCCCTCGTCGGGGACATCGTCGCCCCGGCCGAACGCGGCCGCTACCAGGGCATGTTCGGTTCCGTCTACGGCGTCGCCAGCATCGTCGGCCCCCTACTGGGCGGCGTCTTCACCGACCTGCTGTCCTGGCGGTGGGCCTTCCTGGTCAATCTGCCCGTCGGTGTCGTCGCCCTGCTCATCGCGGCGCGGTCGCTGCCCGCGGCGACCCGGGGCGCCAAGGCCCGCATCGACTATCCCGGTTCCACCATCCTGGCCGCCATTGCCACGGGCCTGGTCCTCGTCACGTCCTTCGGCGAGCGCTGGGGCTGGGGCTCACCGCCCATCGTCGGCCTGATCGCGGCGACCGTCGCGCTGGCCGTGCTGCTGGTGCCGGTGGAGCGCCGCGCCGCCGCCCCGGTCCTGCCGCCGGCGATGTTCACCTCCCGGACCGTCGTCTTCTCCTCGCTGATCGGGTTCTTCGCCAACGCCGCGATGTTCGCCGTGCTGGTCTACCTGCCGACCTACCTCCAGATCGTCCACGGGGTCTCGGCCACCCTCTCCGGTGTCCACATGCTGCCCCTGGTCGCCGGCCTGGTCGCCAGCCAGTCCCTGGCCGGTCGCTGGGCCGCACACGTCGGCCGGCTGCGGATGATCCTTCTGGCGGGCCTGGTCGCCAACCTCGCCGGCCTGCTGCTGCTGGGCACCATCGGGGCGGCCACCGGCACCCTCGTGCTGAGCGTCTACTTCCTGATCACCGGCGCAGGCATCGGCATGGTGCCCATGGTCGTGCTGACCACGGTGCAGAACAGCGTGCCCGCCACCGATCTCGGAGCCGCCAGCGCCGTGGTCACCTTCGCCCGCTCCATCGGCGCGGCCTTCGGTGTCGCCGTCTTCGGCAGCTTCCTCAACACCGGCTTCGCCGACCGAACCCGCGGCCTCACGGCGGGCGGCGGCTTCGACGCCACCCGCCCCGACACCATCGGCCGGCTGCCCGCGACCCTGCGCGACAGCGCACTGGACGCCTTCGCCCACGCCACGGCCACCGGATACCTGTGGATCGCCCCCACCCTCGCTGTGGGCATCGTCCTCGCCCTCTTCCTCAAGCCGGCACGGAAGGCCGGTGACCGCGCCGACGTCCACGGCTCCGTCGACGACGCCGTCCCGGCCGCCTGAGCCGGACGACGCCGTCCCGGCCGCCTGAGCCGGACGACGACGCGCCCTGGTCCGGGCGGCCGGGGGCGGATCCATCCGGGGCAAACCGCACCCGGCGGGAGGAGTGGATCCGCCTGGACACCTCTCTGCGCGGCCTCGCCCGAGACCGGACGGGAACGACCGGCGGCCTGGTTCAGGCCGCGGCCCACCGGAGGAGCTGCGGCGCGATATCGCGGATGGGCACCTCGCCCGCGACGACGCCGCGCATCAGGATCGCGGCGTCCTCCGGCCGGCAGGTCAGGGCGTGGCCGTTGACGCCCAGGAACCGCGGTGAGCCGTCCGAACCGACCGTCGGAGTCCGGCCCTTCCGAGCCTTCGTGGTCCGGCAGCACTGAGGCCTCAGGACACCCCCGCCGCGTCCATCAAGGCGGTGGCGGTGGCGGTGGCCAGTCCGCCCAGGCTGCGGGCCTGGGCCATGGTGCGGGCGCTGGAGCCGTCGAAGACGACGGTGAGCTGGTGGGCGAGCAGGTCCGGGTCGTGGGCGCCACCCCGACGGGCCTCTTCGCGGAAGAAGTCGGTGAGCGCGTCCTTGTAGCGTCGGGCGACCACGCTGGCGGGGTGCTCGGAGTCCTTGAGCTCGAACGCGGTCGCCAGGAAAGGGCAGCCCAGGTAGCCCGGTGACGCGGACAGCGACTCGAGCTGCTTGAAGACGTGCATGATGCGATCACGCGGCGGCAGGTCGGCGTCGGGGGCGGGCAGCAGCCCGCTCAGGTATCCGGAACCGGCGCGGTCCAGGCTCGCGGCCAGGACGTCGTCCTTGCTGGTGAAGAGCTGGTACATCGACCGCTTGGAGACTCCGGCTTCCCGGCACAGCGCCTCGATGCCGATGTTGACGCCCTCCCGGTAGAAGAGCCCGGCCGCGGCATCGAGGAGCCGCTCGCGGGTCGGAGCCGTCGCCGCGGCTGTCACGGACGGGGCGGGTGCGCTGGAAGTCATGGAAGCGAGTCTACGCCGCGTGTTGCCGCATGGAAACCGATCGGTTTACAGTGTTGGAAACCGATCGGTTTTCGCCGTCGGGCGTCACGCTGGGAGCAGATTCATGACCGCAATCGCAGGCTCTACCGTTCTCGTCACCGGAGGCAGCCGGGGCATAGGCCGGGCCCTGGTCGAGTCCTTGTACGACCGAGGGGCGAAGAAGGTGTACGCCACCGCCCGCGACCCCCGCACCGTCACTCACCCCGGGGCAGTGGCGCTGGCCCTGGAGGTCACCGACTCCGCGTCCGTGGCCGCCGCGGTGGAACAGGCACCGGACGTCACCATCCTGATCAACAATGCCGCGGGCGCCGTAGCGGCTTCGTTCCTGACCTCGCCGGTGGAAGACGTTCGCCGCGAGTTCGAGACCAACTTCTACGGCCCCCTGGAGATGACCCGGGCCTTCGTCCCGGTCATCGAGGCCAACGGCGGCGGCCACCTGCTCAACGTGCACTCGGTCCTCTCCTGGGTCGCACTCTCCGGTTCCTACAGCGCGTCCAAGGCCGCGCTCTGGTCGCAGACCAACTCGCTGCGCCTGGAGCTGAAGCCGCGCGGCGTCAACGTCACCGGGCTGCACGTCGGTTACGTGGACACCGACCTGGCGGCGCATGTCGACGCGCCGAAGGCGTCGCCGAGCGACGTCGCGGAGCAGGCGCTGGACGGGATCGAAGCCGACGCCTACGAAGTGCTGGCCGACGAGCTCTCCCGCCAGGTCAAGGCGGGCCTGGCAGCCGACCTCGCCTCCTTGTACCCGCAGCTGGCCGGCTGACCGGGGCGCCCCGCCGCGATGCCTTCGGGCGCACCGACGAGCCTGTTGTCCGGGGTGCGCGGCAGCCGACCCGAGCGGTGCGGACAACGGCCGTAGGGGACATCGTCGGGTCCGGTGTGGATTGTGCTCCGTGAAACTGCGGGCTTCGCGCGGCGGGCGGTATGCCGAACGTGCCGCCCTCGCGGACGTGTCACGCGCACATCGAGCGAGAACGAGCGCACCACGTGCATCCGGGACACGTGGCCGGTCTTCATGCGGCCAAGCGACCGCCGATGGATGCGGTCTTCGGGTGTGATGTGTTGCGCTGCGCCGTGGTTCGGCGGCGTTGCGGTCCACAACAGCCAACGGTTTCCGTCAGCCGTCCGCTCCTGCGCCCGCGTCCTTCGCAGCCGGGAAGCCTGATGTCCCGGGCGGAGTCCAACTCGGGGGACTCCTCGCGCTGGCGGACGGGTCCCGCGGAGACGACGGCGACTGGCTGCGGTTCCCGGCCGGCGTTCACGGGGCGCACCCTCCATGTGCCGGCTGAGCCCTTGGATTTCCCCAGCCTCGCATCGACTGGGCGGCGCCTGACCCGTAGGCCCATGTCGAACGGTGATCGCCCCGGAACCCCAGGGGCGATCACCGCTTGGTGCCCGGCGAACGACCGTTCTTCACCGGCCCCGCGCGCACCGCGGTCCCGTAAGACGTGCCGCGCCACCCGAGGACGTCGATACCCATCTCGACACTCGGCTCGCCGGCCGGCTCTCCATGAACGGTGACCTGGGCAAACCGTGCCCGCCGACGTGTCCGGCGCCGCAGCCTGTACTTCCCCTCCAAAGCCCAACCTCCGCACGCGCCCCGGAAATGCGAGCCCCGTGAGGATTGCCGCAGCAGACGCTAATGGCGTGTGGCGAGCCGCTCCAGCAGGGCGGCGCTCCGTGCCAGCAATACCCGCTCCTCATCCGTGAGTTCGGCCTCGATGGCCTGTGCGAGCCAACCGGCCCTGCGGCCGCGCTCCGCTTCGAGTGCGGTGCGGCCGGCGTCCGACAACTCGACCAGCGACTTGCGGCCGTCCGTGGGGTGCGCTCGTCGCGTGATCAGGTCCTGCTCCATGAGCAGCCCTACCGCCCGGGCCATCGACTGCGGGCGTACGCGCTGATCGGCGGCGAGGTCGCTGGTGGTCATGGCGCCGTTGCGGTCGAGTGCTCCGAGCACGGCGACCTGGCCGAGCGGAATGCGGTCCTCGTTCTTGACGCGTCGGATGAGCTTGCCCATCGCGGTGCGCAGGTCGGCGGCGATGGCGGCGGCTTCCGGGGTGGGCATAGGGCACTTTACCTCGTTGACCAGCAGAGCTGAGCCCCTTGCCTGCACAGCAATGCTGTACAGCAAAACTGCACAGCATTGCTGTATTGTCTGCCCTTGTCGGGCTCAGCGCCAGCGTTGTCGCAGCCGGGGCCACGGCATACGACAACGGGAAGGACCTTCCATGTCCGTCAAGGCAGTCGGAACAGTCGACGCCGCCATCGAGACCGTCACCGCCCGCCGGATCATCGACAGCCGTGGCAACCCCACGGTCGAGGTCGACGTCGTCCTGGCTGACGGATCCCTGGGACGCGCGGCTGTCCCCTCCGGCGCCTCCACCGGTGCCCGGGAGGCCGTGGAACTGCGGGACAGGGACTCCGCGCGGTGGCACGGCAAGGGAGTCGACCGCGCGGTGGCCCACGTCAACGGTGAGATCGCGGCATCCGTGCGCGGCCGGGACGCCGGAGACCAGGCGGCTCTCGACGCCGCACTGATCGCCCTGGACGGAACCGCCACGAAATCCCGACTCGGCGCCAACGCGATCCTCGGTGTATCCCTCGCCGCCGCCAAGGCCGCCGCCGCGGCCCACCGCCAGCCCCTCTACCGCTACCTCGGGGGCGCCGACGCCCATCTCCTGCCGCTGCCGATGATGAACATCGTCAACGGGGGCGCCCACGCCGACAACCCGCTGGACTTCCAGGAGTTCATGATCGCGCCCGTGGGGGCCGACACCTTCGCCGAGGCCGTCCGCATGGGCAGCGAGGTGTTCCACACCCTGCGCCGCGACCTGCTGGCGGCGGGGCACTCCACGGGCGTCGGCGACGAGGGCGGCTTCGCCCCCGGGCTGCGTACCGCCGAGGAGGCCCTCGACTTCGTGATGACCGCGATCGAGCGCACCGGTTACCGCCCCGGTGAGGACGTCGGTTTGGTCATGGACCCGGCGTCGTCGGAGTTCTTCCGCGAAGGGGTGTACGACTACGCGGGGGAGGGGGTGCGCCGCACTCCGTCCGAGCACGCCGACTACCTGGCCAAGCTCATCGACGCCTACCCGGTCGTCTCCATCGAGGACCCGATGGCGGAGAACGACCTGGACGGATGGCGCGAGCTGACCGCCCGCGTCGGCGACCGCTGTCAGCTCACCGGCGACGACGTGTTCTGCACCAACGAGACGCTGCTACGCGAAGGCATTCGTTCCGGCGTCGGCAACTCGGTCCTGGTCAAGGTCAATCAGATCGGGACCCTGACCGAGGCGCTGGCCGCAGTGGAGCTGGCCCACGAGGCGGGCTGGACGGCCGTCATGTCGCACCGTTCGGGTGAGACGGAGGACACCACCATCGCGGACCTGGCGGTGGCGACCGGCTGCGGGCAGATCAAGACCGGTTCGCTCTCCCGCTCCGACCGCACGGCGAAGTACAACCAGCTGATCCGCATCGAGGAGGAGCTGGGGGGAGCGGCACGCTTCGCGGGGCGCTCCGCACTCTCGTGGGGCGCGAAGAGCACACGAGGGTAGACGCCGCGCCCGGTCCCCCGATCACGATCGGGGGACCGGGCGCGGATTCGGGCAGAGAGCAGCATCGGCGGCGTGCCGCCGGGCGGGCTCCACGCGCGGTTCGTCGGCGTCGACAACCAGGAGGCGGTGACGGTGCACTGTGGGGGTCGACGGAGGGTGACTGTGTCGGCGCGACGTTCTCCGGGCGCGACGCCGTCGGCTCGGACAGCTCGCGGTGCTGGCCGTGTGCCGCTGGTTGCGGCAGTGCGTGTGGCACTGGCGTCCAGGGCCGCCGACCGTGGGCGCGATCCCGCGGGTCGTTTTTCGCGGCGGGGTCGCCGGTCAGGCGTTGTAGCCGCCGTGGGCGTCCAGCACTGCCCCGGTGACGTACGAGGCGGCGGGGCTTGCCAGGAAGGCGATGGCCGCGGCGATCTCCTCCGGACGTCCCATGCGCTGGAGGGAAAGAGAGCTGACCAGGGCCTTGAGGGTCTCGGGGTCCGGCGGTTCCATGCCACTCTTCATCAGTCCGGCCTCCACGACGTTGGCCGTGATGCCCCGGGGCCCGAGGTCCCGGGCGACACCCATGGTGTACCGCTCGATGCCCGATTTGGTGGCCGCGTAGTCGGCGAGGCCGGGGAGCCCGACGCGGGAACCGAGCCCGGAACTCACGGTGATGATGCGGCCGTCCGCACGCAGCACCCGGGAGGCGGCCCGGGTCCACCGGCTCGTGGCGGAGCCCCTGTTGCTCCGGTGGCGGATACGGAAGGGCTTCGAGGGCGAGGTAGACGGGGAACCGCTCCGTTTCGCTGGCACGTCCGCGCTCCGGCGTTCCGGCCGATCGGTCACGTACGAAGGACCCGCGATCGATGTCCGGATCGTGCCGCGCGCTTTCGGCCTTCGGCTTGTCGAGAAGGGAGGGGAGGCCGGTTTCCGCTCATCCAACGGGGAGTGGGAGTTGCCTGACCCCACGGATCACGCCGTGCTGGCCGCCTGCCTCTTCGAGTGGGCCGGGTTGGAGGACCTGCTCAGGACACCCGTGCTCCGGGACCTGTGACAGGCTGACGCATGATTCGCCGTTGGAGGTCATCGCATTTGGCGGTTACGAATCCGCGACAAGTCGAGCCATCTCGTGCAGGCGGTGCCAGTACACAGGGTCGTCCGCTTCGCTGAGTGCAGGTATGACCTGGTCCAGGCGGGCGATACAGCGATGCAGGCCGCTTCGACCTTGCGCTTCGAGCTCGCCGCCGCTTTTGATCCAGATGGAAACCGAGGCTGCGGTGTCCGAGTCCAGCATCACTAGGTCAAAGCCGGCCCCGTCCGCGCCTACGACGTGATCCGGATGCTCTCCCGCGACGGACGGCCCACCCCACTCGGGGACGCGATCGCGCACTACGGGCGGATCGCGAAGACCCTGCACATCCTGCGCCTGGCCGACGAGCCGGCTACCGCCGCCAGATCAAGGGCAGGCCAACCTCCAGGACGGCCGGCACGCGCTCGCCCGGAAGGCGGCCGCGGCGAGTTTCCTCGCGGCCGAGCTCGACCGGCCACACACACGCTCGTAGCGTTCATCGACGAGCGCCGGGACGCGGTCGGCCGCTGCTGAGGACGCCGCAGAGGCCACGTCATTCCTTTGGGTGACCAGCCTCATCGGTGAGCCGACTCGCCCGTGCCTGACATACGCGCGCACCCTGGCGCATCGCGAGGGTCGTCCCGGCCCGCGGACCTCACCGCCCCTCCAGTGAGCTGCCAGGCCCCGCCAGACTGTCGGGTCAGGCCGCCTCGGCACCACGACGCCGGTCACCCCCGGCGCACGCGGGCACAGCACTGTGAACCGCACGGGAGTGACACCTCCCCGTCCCAGGCCGTGTACGAGCGTTCCTCCCAACCGGCGATCCGCCGACGGCAACTCGTCCCGACCGAGGTGGATTTGCGGCTGGAATCCGCGACCGCGACCACGAGGACGGGGCCTGTCCAGGGCGCTGTGTCACGTTGGCTCTGACGTTCTATCCGTGCGCCTTGAACCGAACTACCGTTTCCACTCGGCGTGAATCTGGATCAAGTGCCGTCCGACGGTCACCTCGTCGCCCGCTCCACCGCGCGCGGAGTGGCCGTTCGTTCTTCGAAAAAGCCGTCATTCTTATAGATAGAGATTGTCGTAGTGTCACAAAATCAAGCCGGAACCTCCGGGCGGCCACCGGTGGTCACCACCACACGTGTGATCGCCGGTGTCTGCCTCGTCATCCCCTTCGTCGCCATGCTCTGGGTCGGCTCGTACGCGAAGCTGACCCCGGAGTTCATCGGCATCCCCTTCTTCTACTGGTACCAGATGCTGTGGGTGTTCCTGTCCTCCGGACTGACGTACGCCGCGTACGTCATGGTCCGCCGTGAGGAGCGGGCACGGAAGGAGGCCGCGAAGTGAAGGACGGGGTCAACGGCGTCGCACTCGCCGTCTTCATCTTCTTCTTCCTGG
>NZ_KB892099.1:0-168148 GCF_000373665.1 Streptomyces sp. BoleA5 | reverse complement strand
CTGCTCGGCGCCCGCGTAGATCGCGAACGGCTGCAGGGTGACGACCGCCAGCAGGAAGACGATGGTCAGCGACGCCAGCAGGATGTTCAGCGCGATCTCGTTGGGCGTCTTCTGCCGGGCCGCGCCCTCCACCAGCGCGATCATGCGGTCGATGAACGTCTCACCCGGCCTGGNNGTGATGCGCACGACGATCCGGTCCGACAGCACCTTCGTGCCGCCCGTCACCGCGCTGCGGTCGCCACCGGACTCCCGGATGACCGGAGCCGACTCCCCCGTGATCGCCGACTCGTCGACCGACGCGACGCCCTCCACGACGTCACCGTCACCCGGGATGATCTGCCCGGCCTCGACGACGACGTGGTCGCCGAGCCTCAGCCCGGAGGCGGGGACCTCCTCCTCGCCCGACGAGGTCGCGCCGGGACGCCAGTCGGTGAGCCGGCGGGCGACGGTGTCGGTCTTCGTCCGCCGCAGGGTCTCGGCCTGCGCCTTGCCGCGGCCCTCGGCCACGGCCTCGGAGAGGTTGGCGAAGATCACGGTCAGCCAGAGCCACACGGTGATGACCCAAGAGAAGATGCTCGGGTCCTTGACCGCCGACAGGGTGGTCAGGACCGCGCCGACCTCGACCACGAACATGACCGGGTTCTTGATCATGACCCGGGGGTCGAGCTTCTTGAACGCCTCCGGCAGCGAGGTGAGGAGCTGCTTCGGGTCCAGCATGCCGCCGGAGACCCGGTGCGGCTGCTGCGGCTCGGTCGGGGCGCCCCCCGGCGACGCGGGGGGTTCGAGGGTGGTCAGGGACATCAGGACAGGCCTTCCGCGAGCGGACCCAGCGCCAGGGCCGGGAAGTAGGTGAGGCCGACGACGATCAGGATCACGGCCGTCAGCAGGCCGACGAACTGCGGCCGGTGGGTGGGCAGCGTGCCCGCCGTGGCCGGCACCGGCTGCTGGCGGGCCAGGGAGCCGGCCAGCGCCAGGACGAACACGATCGGCAGGAAGCGGCCGAAGAGCATGGCCAGGCCGAGCGCGGTGTTGTACCAGTCGGTGTTGACGGTGAGGCCCGCGAACGCCGAACCGTTGTTGTTGGCGGCCGAGGTGAAGGCGTAGAGCACCTCGGAGAAGCCGTGCGCGCCGGAGTTGAGCATGCCCGCGCGCTGACCCGGCAGCGCCATGGCGAGGCCGGCACCGATCAGGACGATCGCCGGGGTCGTGAGGATGTAGAGGGAGGCGAACTTCATCTCCCGGCCGCCGAGCTTCTTGCCCAGGTACTCCGGGGTCCGGCCGACCATCAGGCCGGCCACGAAGACCGCGATGATCGCCAGGATGAGGATGCCGTAGAGGCCCGAGCCGGTACCACCGGGGGCGATCTCGCCGAGCATCATGTTGAAGATCGTCATCCCGCCGCCGATCGGCGAGTACGAGTCGTGGAAGGAGTTGACCGCGCCGGTGGAGGTGAGGGTGGTCGACACGGCGAACAGGGCCGAGCCCCACACCCCGAAGCGCTGCTCCTTGCCCTCCATCATGCCGCCCGCCACGTGACCGGCCTGGCTGCTGACGCTGTGCAGCTCGTTGACGGTGACGACGGCGACCGAGGCGGCCCAGATGACGCCCATCACGGCGATGATCGCGTAGCCCTGGCGGTTGTCGCCGACCATGCGGCCGAAGGTCCGCGGCAGGGAGGTGGCGATCACCAGCAGCAGGTAGATCTCCAGCCAGTTGGTGAAGGCGTTGGGGTTCTCGAAGGGGTGGGCGGAGTTGGCGTTGTAGAAACCGCCGCCGTTGGTGCCCAGTTCCTTGATCGCCTCCTGCGAGGCGACCGGACCGCCGGTCAGGCTCTGGTGGTCGCCGATGAGCGTCGAGACGGAGTCCACGCCGTGGAAGTTCTGCACGGCGCCGCCGGCGACCAGCACGATCGCGAAGACGAAGGCCAGCGGGAGCAGGACCCGCACGACGATCCGGGTGAGGTCCACCCAGAAGTTGCCGACGCGGTCGGTCTTCCTGCGGGTGAAGCCCCGGATGAGGGCGGCGACGACGGCGATGCCGACGGCGGCCGACACGAAGTTCTGCACCGCGAGGCCGGACATCTGCACCAGGTGGCCCATCGTGGACTCACCCGAGTAGGACTGCCAGTTGGTGTTGGTGACGAAGGAGGCGGCCGTGTTGAAGGACACGCCGGGCGTCACGGCGGGCATGCCTATGGACAGCAGCAGGTGGCTCTGCAGCCGCATGAAAGCGTAGAGGAAGAGGACGGAGACGGCCGAGAAGGCCAGCACGCTCCGCAGGTAGACGGACCACTTCTGGTCCGCGTCACCGTTCACGCCACCGAGCCGGTACGCGAGGCGCTCGACGCGAAGGTGCTTGGCGGAGGTGAGGGTGTGGGCGATGTGGTCGCCCAGGGGCCGGTAGCTCAGGGCCAGCGCGCCGACGAGCGCGAGGATCTGGAGCCAGCCCGCGAGGGTGTCGTTCACTAGAACTTCTCCGGGTAGATCAGCGCCAGCACCAGGTAACCGACCAGGGCCACGGCGACGACGAGTCCGACGGCGTTTTCGACGCTCACAGCCGCTCCGCCCCCTTGGCCACGAGGCCGAGCACGGCGAAGACGGCGATGGTGAGGACGATGAAGGCCACATCTGGCATGCGGAGACACCCCGGTAGTCGAGTGGGGACGATGCCGCGCACCCGGTCGGGTCCGCGGCCCCGGTGGAGAACCGGTGTACGTAGCGAAGCGCCCCGGAGTACCCCCGACGGGGTTCGTTAGCGGGTTCCTGACGCGGGCCCGGAGCGCCTTGACGGCACTTTGACGGTGCCCGTGGGAACGGATGAGGGGCGATGGAGGGCGCGCCGGTACGGTCGGCCGCCGAACGAGGGACCGGGCGCGCGACCGGCGCGGGGCCGCGTCCCCTGGCGACGGGAACGGACCTCGGGGCGGGGCTTCCGGGAAGGCGCCGAGGGCGGTTCGCCCCGGCGGTGCGGAAGGACCCCGCCCGGTGGCGTGGGGAGCGGGGTCAGAACCGCACGAAGACGTTCTTCGGCTGGGTGTAGGACTCCAGCTCCTCCATGCCCTCCTCACGGCCGACGCCCGAGTTCCTCACCCCGCCGAAGGCGGCACCGGGGACGTGCGCCGAACTGGCGTTGACCCACACGTAGCCGGCGCGCAGGTCGCGGGCGGCGGCCATGGCGGTGTGCAGGCCGGTGGTCCAGACGCTGGCGGTCAGGCCGTACGGCAGCGCGTTGGCCTCGGTGATCGCCTGGTCGTACGAGTCGAAGGGCGCCGCCACCAGCACCGGGCCGAAGATCTCCTCCTGGAACAGCGGCCCGGTGGGGCCGGCGGGGGCGGAGAAGAGGGTGGGCCGGACGTAGTAGCCGGGGCGGTGCAGGGCGCTGCCGCCCGCGACGAGGCGCAGGGCGGGGTCGGAGAGCCCCGCCCGGATGTAGGAGGTCACCTTGCGGTAGTGCTCCGCCGAGACCAGGGGGCCGATGTCCGTGGCGGGGTCCGCCGGGTCGCCGAGGCGCATGGCGTCCATGCGCCTGCCCACCTCGGTCACCACGTCCTCGTACAGCGAGCTGTGGACGAGCAGGCGCGAGGTGGATCCGCAGCTCTGGCCCTGCCAGGTGAAGTTCATGCCCGCCACCGCGCCGTCGACCGCGGCGTGCACGTCGGCGTCGGCGAAGACGATCAGCGGGTTCTTGCCGCCCAGTTCGAGGGTGACGGTCTTGACCGCGGCGCTCGCCGCGCGGGCCTGGACGCGGCGTCCCGTGGTGGACGAACCGGTGAACGCGATGCGCGGGACGTCGGGGTGGGTCACCAGCCGTTCGCCCGCGTCGGGGCCGATGCCCGGCACGATGTTCAGCACGCCGGGCGGGACGAGGCCGGCGGCGAGTTCGCCCAGGCGCAGCGCGGACAGCGAGGTCGCCTCGGCGGGCTTCAGGACGACGGTGTTGCCGGCGAGGAGGGGTGCGGCGATGCGGGCGGCCGCGAACAGCAGGGGGTGGTTCCAGGGGACGATCCGTCCGACGACGCCGAAGGGGTCGCGCAGCGTGTAGTCGAGGGCGTCGTGGTCGGCCATGGGGATGGTCTGGCCGCGCAGTTGGAGGGCGAGTCCGGCGAAGTAGCGAAGCTGGGCGACGGCCGCGCGGAAGTCGCCCCGCATGACCCCTATCGGGCTGCCGTTGTCGATGGTGTCGGTCCAGGCCAGTTCCTCGCCGTGCGCCTCGATCGCCTCCGCGAGCGCGACCAGCACCCGCGCCCGGTCCGCGACGGAGGTGGCCGCCCAGGCGGGCGCGGCCGTCAGGGCCGCCTCGACCGCGGCGTCGACGTCGGCGGCGCCGCCGAGAGGTATCCGGGTCACCACGGTCTCGTCCGCGGGGTTGATGACGTCCATGGTGTCGCCCGAGGCCGCTTCGGTCGCCGCGCCGCCGGTCAGCATGCGCCAGGGGCGGTCCACGATCTCGCTCGCGGTCGGTCGTGCGCCGGTCGCGCCGTACGGATTCGACAGCTCCGAAATACGCATAACCTCCAGGCTCGCACCAATATGTGCCACCTACAGGGGTTGAATGTTCTCTATCGGGCAAACAGCGCGTATAGCACAGGCCAAGGAACCGTCCAGCGCCGTGCAGGGCCGACTCAGCCGTCCAGCCAGCCGCGTTCACGCGCGAGGAGCGCGATCTGGAACCGCGTCCGGGCGCCGAGCGCGGTGCCCGCCTCACTGACGTGTTTCTGCACCGTCCGGCGGCTCACGCCGAGCACCCGGGCGATGGCGTCGTCCTTCATCCCCGTCGCCATCAGATGGAGGATCTCCCGGGTCCGTTCGTCGGTCTCCACCGCCTCACGCTCGCGGCGCGGGGCGGGCCAGTCCTGGCGGCTCTCCAGCGAGACCGGTGTCGCGCGTTGCCAGATGCCCTCGAAGAGCGCCACGCACACCTCGATCAGGGCCGGGGAGTACACCACCAGCGAGCCCGCCGAGGGGCGGTCGCCGTGGAGCGGGAGAAGGGCGGCGGTCCGGTCGAAGAGGGCCAGCTTCACGGGGAGCCGCGAGCCGAGGCGGAATTCACCGCCCACCGCGGTGCCGCGGATCGCGGTCTGCAGGGACACCTCGTCCGTGAAGCCGTCGGCCTCGTACACCGACCGCAGCCGCACGCCGGGGGTGACGGCGGTGCGGTCCGGGTCCCGGTGCCCCGAGTCGTCCGCGGTCTCCGTCACATACGGTGGTTTCGCCAGGTGCAGCACCTCGCTCCGGCTGCCCTTCAGCAGGTGCGCGTAGCGGGCGGCCACCTCGTCGGCGTGCTCCAGCACCTCCACCAGGTCGGGTGCGCCGGGGTGCGCGGCGGAGCGGTAGAGCTCGTCGAGCTGCTCCATGAACAGCTCCGTGCGGGCCAGTTCGCTCCGCCGTCGGGCGAGCAGCGAACCCAGTGACGAGCGCGGTGGGCCGGCCTTCCAGCGCGGGGACCCGCCGGGGATGCGAATGACCAGGAGTTCGTCCTCCAGCGCCCGCAGGGCGCGTTCGGCCCCGCCCGCGGACGTGCCGACCGCCTCGGCCACCGCGGCGGCGTCCGCCGAGGGGTGGCCCACCAGGAACTCCAGGACCCGCGCGCCCAGAGGGTCCAGCCCCGTACCCGCCCAAGGACCTCCCGACGAGACATCCATGCCGCCTGCCACCCCTGTACGTCCGCGCACCGGCTCATGATCGTACGCCTCGCCGAACGGCCGGCGGGGGCCCGGTCCGGCGTGCGCCGGTCCGGGCCCCCGTCGGGGTGGTGCGGTGTCGCGGCCGCTCAGCGGCAGGTGCCCGCGGGGCGGGCCCGGGTGACCAGGTCGGTGTCCGTGGTGGTGGTGTCCATCCACAGGACCCGGCTCCCGGCGCCCGCGGCGGCGTTGGACTGCTGGCCCTTGCTGCAGGAGACCCGGCCCAGCGGTGCGCCCTGCGGGGTGAACTGCCAGAGCTTGGCCAGCGAGTCGTTGTAGTCGTCGAAGACCTGCGAGAACGAGGAGTACAGGGTCAGCGTGACCGCGGTGTCCGACGCCGTGAGGCCGTACGCCCGGACGGGGTGCGGGCCGTTCTCCGTGATGACGTCGGTGACGGCCGAGCCGTCGAGGGACGCCCGGCGCAGGGTGGTGAAGGCGTCATCGGTGTAGTCGGTGTCGATGAGCCAGTACACACCGGCC
This sequence comes from Streptomyces sp. BoleA5, assembly GCF_000373665.1. Lineage (NCBI taxonomy): Bacteria > Bacillati > Actinomycetota > Actinomycetes > Kitasatosporales > Streptomycetaceae > Streptomyces > Streptomyces sp. BoleA5. The sequence goes on along the minus strand of NZ_KB892099.1, from coordinate 161,988 downwards.
GCGGTGATCACCGGGGTGCTGATCCACTCCGGCTGCGACGGCGTGCCCAGGGCCGTGGTCCTGCCGGTCCTGGTGTCGAAGACCTCCACGACGATCCCGTAGGTGCCGTCGAACATGCCGTCGTGGATGTACGCGATGCGCCCGTCCTTGACGGCGGGCTCGGCCGTCTGGTTGTAGTCCCGGCCGACCGGCACCTCGCGCGGCGTGGTGTCCCCGCCCTTCAGGTACAGCACCCGCTGGAGCGAGGTCGCCTCGTCGCGGCGGGACCAGGCGACCGTGTCCCCGTCCACGCTCAGGCCGCTGATCTCCGAGCCGGTGCTGTACAGGGTGGTGACGCGGCCGCCGCCGACGGGGGCGGACAGGATGTCGTAGGTGCGGGCCCAGGGGTCGTCGCCGGGGGCGTCGCCGACCGCCACCCACACCACGCGCTTGCCGTCGGTGACAGGGCTGAGGTGCGAGCGCCCGTCGACCGGGGAGATCCGGCGGGGCTTGCCCTTGCCGTCGGTGCGCCCCGTCCACACGGCGTACGGCTCGGTGCCGTCGGCGTCGGCCGACTTGGGGGCGGCCCACCAGTCGCCACCCGCGCTGGGGGCGTTGCCGGTGCCGACGAACGCCATCAGGGTGCCGAGCCGGCCGAGGAGGACGTCGCTGTCCAGGCCGAGGCTCTTCTCCCAGCCGGGGACGATGCCGTGGGCGTCGAAGGCCTGCTTCACCTTCGCCATGCGGTCGCCCTTGACGTGCAGCGCCTTGGCGGCGGCGACAACCGCGTCACGGCCCTCGTCGAAGCCGTCGAGGGGGGTGATGTAGGAGGTGAGCGCCTTGTACACGATCTGGTCGGCGAGTTCGCCGCCCAGGCTCTCACGGATGTCCCACAGCGCGCCGCTGAAGATCGTGGAGTTGACGTGCACGCCGCCGTTGTCGTACGAGGAGCCGAGGGGCAACCCGAGGAAGCCCTTCGTGGTGGCGCCGTCGTTGAGGTCGCGGAAGGCGCAGTCCTTCGGCGCCCTGGTCCGGCAGAGGTCGCCGCCGATCAGGCTCGCCTCGGGGTCCGTCATGGAGGTGCGGTTGACGGTGATGTCGATGGCGTTGCCGAAGTAGTCGGCGATGGCCTCGTTCATGGCGCCGGACTGGCCGGCGTAGACGAGGTCGGCGGTGTGCTCGACGACGCCGTGGGTCATCTCGTGGCCGACGACGTCCAGGTCGGAGGCGAGGGAGCGGTACTCGTCGTCACCGGTGCCGTAGACCATCTTGGTGTGGTCCCAGAAGGCGTTGACGAACGGCGAACCGAAGTCCGTGACGCCGACGAGGGAGTTGATGGCCATGCCCTTGCCGTCGAGGCTGTCCCGCTTGAAGGTGCCCCGGTAGAACTCGTAGACCTTCCCGGCCGCCCAGTGGGCGTCCACGGCCCCGCTGTCGGTCATCTCCTGCGGTGCCTTCGTGGTCGGCATCGCGAACGGCACGACGCTCTCGGGCCACTGACCCGACACGTCCTGGTACCAGACGCTGGAGGCGTCCCAGGTCTGGATGACGTTGTGGCTCTTGCTGTCCGCCATGTGCGCCGAGTCGCGCAGCAGGTACTGGCCGGTGGCGGCGTCCTTGGTGAGGTTCAGCGGGACGGTCGCGCCGTGGAGGAGGACACCGCTGCCGGTGACGCCCGTCGATCCGCTCGCCGGAGCGGCGGGCGCGCCGTCCCGCATCGAGGTGCCGCTGCGCTGCGCGGCGACGCCGGCGGAGGCCGTCGGGGAGAAGGTGGGCAGACCTCCGTACTCGAAGACCGCGATGCCGGTGGCGGCGTCGACGAAGACCTCCTGCACCACGGGCGAGCCGGTGGCCGGGTCGGTGCCGCGCACGGTGACGTGGCGGGCGAGCACGCCCTTGCCGGTGGGCAGCACGGTCAGCCCGCGGTCGGTTCCGGTCAGGCCGTCCTTGGCACTCTTGGCGTGCGACGGGCGGTAACCGCCCCTCGCCAGCTCCTCCCGCACCTGCCGCACCGCGTTCTGCACCGCGGCGGGGGCGGGGAGGGTGGAGCGGGTGGTGTCGAGGTCGAGGGCGGTGAAGTAACTGCCGGAGGTGCCGGTGACGGTGCGTTCGCCGTCCTTGTGGGTCATGCGGACGACGTACTGGGCGCCCAGGACGGGGATGCCGCGGTACTTCTGGCCGAGACGGACGGTCTCGGTGCCGTCGGCGTCGGTGGTGACGGCGTCGGTGGCCAGGTCGCGGTCGGGGGCCGGGATGCGGTAGCGGTCCTGGTGGCCGGCCAGGTGGGCGCGGGCGGCGGTGGCGGCGGGCAGGGAGGCGTCGGCGGGCTCGGCGAGGCCGTCGACGAGGGCGGGGGTGGCGGTGGAGGGCTGCGGCGTGGGTGCCGTCCCGGTGCCGGGGGTGGGGTCGGCGGCGTGGGCGGGGGCGGTCAGGCCGGTGACCCCCAGGGCGACGGCGGCGGCCAGCAGGAGGGACAGGCCGGTGCGGCCGGTGCGGTGAACCGGTCTGGGCCGTATGCGTGTTGACATGGACGAATGCCTCCGGCAGCCCGGAGCGACCCCGGGCTCGGTAGTGGGACATCGGATGCTCGGCGCACCATCGCGCCCGCGGCTCGCACTGCACCCTGCTGGCGATCACACCCGGGTGACAAGACGAAATCCGGGGGGAGTACGCGCAGTTGCACAGATGCGAAGCCGAAGCGCGTGCGGAGGGCACCGAAGTGCCCGATGTGGTCCCGGTACCGGAGGAAGGGCCGCTTCGTACGGCCCTGACACGCTCGTCGCGTACGCCCCCGCGACTCCCCCGGGCGCGGGCACCCGGTCGCCCCGCCCGCCGTGCGGCGGCGGCCGGGCCGCCCGATACTGCTGACGAGCGACGCTGGAGGTCGGCGATGGGCCGTTTCGACGGGAAGACCGCGGTGGTCACCGGTGGGACCACCGGCATCGGGCTGGCCGCCGCCGAGCGCCTGGCCGCGGAGGGTGCCCACGTGTTCCTCACCGGCCGCCGCGAGCCGGAAGTGCGCGCGGCGGTCTCGGCGATCGGCCGGGACAGGGCCACCGGAGTACAGGGTGACGTCGCCGTCCCCGCCGACCTGGACCGGTTGTACGCGCAGGTCGAGGCAGCGGGGCGGCGGATCGACGTCCTCTTCGCCAACGCGGGCGGGGGCAGGATGGCCCGCCTGGAGGAGGTGACGGAGCAGGACTTCGACGACACCTTCGGGGCGAACGTGAAGGGTGTGCTCTTCACCGTCCAGAAGGCGCTGCCGCTCCTCAACGACGGCGCCTCGGTCATCCTCACCGGCTCGACGGCGGGCAGCGGCGGGGCCGAGGCGTTCACCGTCTACAGCGCCTCCAAGGCCGCGGTGCGCTCGTTCGCCCGGACCTGGGCCAACGAGCTCAAGGGGCGCGCCATCCGGGTCAACACGCTGAGCCCTGGACCGGTCGAGACCCCGGGGATCCACACCCTGGCGCCCGGTCCCGACGAGGACGGCCGCCTGATGGAATCCCTGGTCGCCGCGGTGCCGCTCGGACGGCTGGGCCGGCCCGAGGAGGTCGCCGGCGTGGTCGCCTTCCTCGCGTCCGACGAGAGCACCTTCGTCACCGGCGTGGAGCTCTTCGTCGACGGCGGCCAGCAGCAGGTGTGACCCCGCCCCCCTCCCCCGCCGCCGCGGGCGAGCGCGCGTCCCAGCCAGTGAAAACCGTTCGGCCGCGCGCCCGGTCCGGGGCCGTCCGTCGGCGCCCGGCATGACGTTTTCGCCGCTGCCCGCAGCATGCGTCTGTCCCTACCCGTGCCGAACGGTCCACGTCTCCGGAAGCGGGCGCTTGACACGCCCCGCAGGCCGACCTAGTTTCTTAGTGACCACTACATAACTCGCCACCCCGTCTCGCGCCGCCCGGAACGCGGCGCACGGGGGGCGTTGGAGGCCACCCCTGCGGCGATATGTAACGGCTTTCGTTACGTCCAGGCGCGGCAATCCTCAATGCGATTCGGAGCAACCTCATGGGACAGCTTGACGGCAGGACCGCCATCGTCACCGGCGGCACCAGCGGCATCGGCCTCGCCACCGCGCGGCGATTCGCCGCCGAGGGCGCGCACGTGTTCCTCACCGGCCGCCGCAAGGACGCGCTCGACGCCGCCGTGACGGAGATCGGACCCGACGCCACCGGCGTCCACGGCGACGTGTCCGACCCGGCCGGCCTCGACCGGCTCTACGAGGCCGTCGGCCAGCAGGGGCGCCGCGTCGACGTGCTGTTCGCCAACGCGGGCGGCGGCAGCTTCTCCACCCTGGAGCAGGTCACCGAGCAGCACTTCGACGAGATCTTCGCGAACAACGTCAAGGGCCTGCTGTTCACGGTCCAGAAGGCGCTGCCGCACCTCAACGACGGCGCCTCGGTCATCCTCACCGGCTCCACCGCGGGCTCCGTCGGCAGCGAGGCCTTCGGCGTCTACGGGGCGTCCAAGGCGGCGGTGCGCTCCTTCGCCCGCACCTGGGCCAACGAGCTCAGGGGCCGCTCGATCCGGGTCAACTCCATCAGCCCCGGCCCGATCGACACACCTGGCATCGACGGCCTCGCGGCCGACGCCGAGGGGAGGGCACAGCTCAAGGGCTTCCTCGCGGGCCAGGTGCCGCTCGGCCGGATGGGCCGGCCCGAGGAGGTCGCGGCGGCGGCCGTCTTCCTCGCCTCGGACGAGAGCAGCTTCATCACCGGCATCGAACTCTTCGTCGACGGCGGCGTCAACCAGGTCTGACCGCCACCGCGGACCTCCCCGCCGCGGACGGGAGGTGCGGGGCGGCGGACGCCGCCGCGTCCGCCGCCCCGCCGCCTGCCGCGCCCGTCGCGACAGCCGTACGCACCGGCACCACCAGCACAGACAGGACACACACGATGGACATCGGACGGACAGGAATCTGGAGCATCGAGCTGCGCACCGCCGATCCCGGAGCGATCGAGGACGCCGCGGCCGAGCTCGACGCGATGGGCTGGGGCGCCCTGTGGATCCCGGGGCTCGGCGGCGGTGACATCCTCGGCGACTCCGAACGGCTGCTCGGGGCCACCCGCACCGTGCGCATCGCGGTCGGCGTGCTCAGCATCTGGCGCCACCGGGCCGCGGAGATGGCGGCGGGACACGTGCGTCTGCAGCAGCGCTACGGCCACCGCCTCCTGCTCGGCCTCGGGGTCAGCGACGCGGCCGCCGCCCACGGCGCGGGCCGGGCCTACCGTCCGCTGTCGGACATGGACGCCTACCTGGACGAGCTCGACCGGGCCCCGGCCCCCGTACCGGCCGGAGAGCGCGTCATGGCGGCGCTGGGGCCGAAGATGGTCCGGCTCGCGGGACGGCGCACAGCGGGGGTGCACCCGTTCATGGTCACCCCCGAGCACTCGGCCGCGACCAGGGAACTGCTCGGCCCCGGCCCCCTTCTGGCGCCCTACCAGGCCGTCGTGCCGGAGCGGGACCCCGCCAGGGCCCGTGCCGCCGCCCGCGGCTTCCTCGGGACGTTCCTGGCCATGGACCACTACGCCCGCAGCCTGCTCCGCCAGGGCTTCACCGAGGAGGACCTGGCCGGCGGGGGCAGCGACCGGCTCGTCGACGGCGTCGTGGCCTGGGGGGACACCGAGGCCATCGGTGCCCGCGTCCGCGCCCACCACCAGGCCGGGGCCGACCACGTATGCCTGCACGTCGTGGGTGCGGACTCCGCCGTTCCGCTGGCCGAGTGGCGGGAACTCGCCGCGCTCGCAGGCTGAGACGGCAGGTCGCCCGCCGTACCCGCGCCGTTCCCGCGCATCCCGTCGCGCCGGGCCGCGGGTCACCGCCGCCGGGCGAGGGTGTCGCGGAGCACGTCGGCGATGGTGGTGGCGGCCAACTCCCGCTCGACGCCGTTGCGGAGGCCGTCGTACACCTGCTGCAGGGCCGGCCCGATGCCGTGGCCGACGGGGCAGTCGGCGTTCGGCGAGGCGGGGTGCAGCCGGAAGAGCGTGCCCTCCTCGACCGCGCCGTAGACGTCGAGCAGGGTGATCGCCGCGGGCTCCCGTACGAGGCTCCAGCCCGCTCCCGCGCCGCGCCGGGACTCGACGAGCCCGGCCCTGCGCAGGTCGCCGAGGCAGCGCCGGATGACCACGGGATTGGTGTTGACGCTGCCCGCGATCCGCTCCGACGTGGCCGCCGGGCCGTCGTCGCGCCGGTCCAGGGCCATCCACGTGAGCACATGGACGGCGATGGTCAGCCTGCTGTTGGCGCTCATGCCCGCGGACCTCTCCCTCGGCGATGTCAGCCGGCCGCCGGCCCCGCGGGCCAGGCGCCCATGGCGAGGTCGACGACCCGATGCAGTTCCTCGCGCGTCGCGCCGCCCGCGGCCTGGACGGCGACGCCCTGGTACACGGTGATGAAGTAGCGGGCGAGATCGGCCGGATCGGCGTCGGCGGGGAGTTCCCCGTCCGCCCGCGCCTTCTCCAGCCGCAGGCGCAGCGCCACCTCGCCGGCCGCCCGGCGTGCGGTGAGTTCGTCGCGCGCGGCCTCCGACCCGGCCGAGGCGGCGAGCCCGCCCTGCACGGTGAGGCAGCCCGGGGGGCAGTCGGGCCGGGTCGTGGCATCCGCGGCGCCGTGCAGCAGCCGCTCGACGACGCGGCGCGCGCCGGGCTCGGCGAACGCCTCGCGGATATAGCGGGCGGGCCCGTCGGCGTAGCGGTCGAGGACCCGCTTGAACAGGCCCTCCTTGTTGCCGAACGCCCCGTACAGGCTCGGCGGGTTGATGCCCATGGCCCGCGTGAGGTCGGAGATCCCGGTGCCTTCGTACCCCTGGCGCCAGAACACCTCGAGCGCCCGGTCCAGCACTTCGTCGACGTCGAAGGCCCTCGGCCGTCCTCCTGCCATGCCGGCGCCTCCTGCCCATCGATCTGTAACGGACGCTATAATACCGCGCCGGTCAGGGGCGGGGGGCGGTCGGGCCGCCCGGCCGGCCCGCAGCAGCCCTGCCGGGTCCGTGCGATCCTGGCGAGGAACCCCATCCCCCGCGGTACGGCCAGAAGCAGCCGGCCGAGTTCCTGCGGATCGGCCGCCGCATCCGGGCCCCCTCCCGGCAGGTCGCGCGGCGGCAGTGCTCGGCCACGTCCGGGTCCCGGCAGTGGAGTTCCGAGGTGCTGTCGGCCAAGCTGTCGGCCAAGGAGCAGCCGCGCCAGTGCGGGTCGGACCCGCAACCCTCCGCGGCGCCCCGGGGCGGGCCGGTCGTGTTCGCCGAGGCTCCGGGGACGCGTCATGGGTCGATGACTCGGATTCCCGACCCACCGGTCCCTTCTCGCCGGCACCCGGCTGCCGGCAGGCCCGCACGACCCACCGAATCCACAAATTGCAAAAATCTTCAATTCGCTACATGATGATCCCGCCGTGTCGTGGGGGGAGACCCAGGCACGGCCGCGGACCGTCCCAGGCAACCGGCCGGGACGACGGACGACAGGGCAGGTGTCTGCGCACGGTGACTTGGCTGGCAGGGCGGATGTGGGCCCCGGTACGCGCGTTGCTGCCCGCGCGGGCCGATCTGGCGGCGATGCGCCGGCAGCCCCGTCAGGACCTGTTCGCCGGGCTGACCGTCGCGGTGGTGGCCCTGCCGCTCGCGCTGGCGTTCGGGGTCTCCTCGGGCCTCGGGGCGCAGGCCGGACTCACCACGGCGGTGGTGGCCGGAGCCGTTGCAGCTCTGTTCGGCGGATCGGACGTGCAGGTATCCGGGCCGACCGGGGCGATGACCGTCGTTCTGGTGCCCATCGTCGCCCGGTACGGGCCCGGCGGGGTGCTGACCGTGGGGCTGATGGCGGGTGCGCTGCTGATCGGGCTGGCCCTGCTGCGCGCCGGCCGGTACATGCGCTACGTGCCCGCGCCCGTGGTGGAGGGCTTCACCCTCGGGATCGCGTGCGTGATCGGACTGCAGCAGGTGCCCGCGGCGCTCGGAGTGCCCACGCCGGACGGCGAGAAGGTCGCGGCCGTGGCCCTGCGGACCGTACGGGAGTTTCTGGCCCACCCCCACTGGGCGCCCCTCGCGCTCTCGGCCGCGGTGGCCGGGATCATCCTGGCCGGTGCCCGGTGGCGCCCCCGGGTGCCGTTCTCGTTGCCGGCCGTCGCCGCGGCCACGATCGCCGCCGAGACGGCGGACCTTCCGGTGGCGCGCATCGGGCACCTGCCGTCCGGACTGCCCACGCCCTCCCTGGGGTTCCTCGACCCGGCCGCCCTCCCCTCGCTGCTGGCGCCGGCCGTGGCGGTGGCGGCCCTGGCCGCGCTGGAGTCGCTGCTGTCGGCGACCGTCGCCGACGGGATGGCGCACGGCCGCCGCCACGACCCGGACCGGGAACTGTTCGGCCAGGGCCTGGCCAACCTGGCCGTCCCGCTGTTCGGCGGGGTACCGGCCACCGCGGCGATCGCCCGCACCGCAGTCAACGTCCGTACGGGCGCGGGCTCGCGGCTGGCCGCGCTGGCCCACGCCGCCGTCCTCGCGGTGATCGTCTTCCTCGCAGCTCCGCTGGTCGAGGGGATCCCGCTGGCGGCGCTGGCAGGAGTGCTGCTCGCCACCGCGATCCGGATGGTCGAGGTCGCCTCGCTGCGGGCGATGGCCCGGGCGACCCGCGCCGACGGCGCGGTGCTGCTGCTGACCGCGGCCGCCACGCTGGCGCTTGACCTGGTGTACGCGGTCGTCATCGGGCTGGTGGTGGCCGGGGCCCTGGCTCTGCGCGCGGTCGCACGGCAGGTCCGGCTCGAACAGGTGCCGCTGCACGAGGGCACGCCGGACGGACACGGCGCCGGGGAACACGCCCTGCTCGCCGAGCACATCGCGGTGTACCGCATCGACGGGCCGCTGTTCTTCGCCGCCGCCCATCGTTCCCTGCTCGAACTCACCGAGGTCGCCGACGTGTCGGTGGTCATCCTGCGCCTCTCCGGCGTCACCCACATCGACGCCACCGGCGCCCTGGCCCTGAAGGACGCGATCGACCGGCTGAACCGCCGGGGCATCACGGTGCTGGCGTCCGGCCTCCGGCCCGGGCAGCGGCACGCACTGGACGAGCTGAGCGTGCTGGACGCGCTGCGGGGCGCGGACCTGGTGCACGCCACGGCCCCGGAGGCCGTCCGCGCGGCCCGTACCCGGTTGCTCCGGGTCGGAGTACTGCAGGGGGAGGCCACCGGATGAGCCCGGCGAACCGTATGACCGACCTGACCGGGGCGGAGGCGCTGTGGCTGCTGGAAGGAGCCCGCTGCGGCCGCCTGGTCTACGTACTGCGCGACATGGTGCTCGTCCGCCCCGCCGTCCACGTCCTGGAGTACGGCGCGCTCGTCGTCCGCGCCCCCGTCCCCCTCACCGCGGTGACGCAGGGGGGCGACGTTACGTACCACTGCGAACGTTTCCACCGCACCTCGGGCACCGGCTGGTCGGTCACGGCCACCGGGCCCGCCCAGGAGCTCGCCAACGCCCACGAGACCGCCCACTACCGGCGCACGCTCACCGGATGGGTCCACGGTCCGCACGATACCCTGTTGCGGATCCACCCCCTCACGGTCCAGGGGTACCGGCTCGGCGGCCCCGCTGGCGCGGGTGCCCGCACCGCTGATGACGGCGGGCCGGGCACCCGGTGACCGCCCGTGCCAAGCTGCAGCGCCGCCATGTGCTGACCCTGCCTACGGCGCCCCTGTCCGTGGCCCTGGCCCGCAGGACGGGCGAGTACGTCTACACCTCCTGGGGCGTCGCCCCTGGCGACGCGGTGCTGGACCGGGCCCTGCTGATCCTCAGCGAGCTGGTTGCGAACAGCGTGCGGCACGCCGCCGGGGTCTCCCCCAGCCTGGACGTCGTCTACGCGACGGGTGGCGGGGTGCTCGCCTTCGCCGTGTACGACCGGCATCCCCACCGGCCGGACCTGCTCCGGGCCGCCGCGGCCGGCGGCGGGCTGGCCATGGTCGCCGAGGTCACCGCCGAGTGCGGGGGCACAGCGGCGGTGCACCCCGACCCCGGTACCGGCGGCAAGGCCATCTGGGTCACCCTGCCGCTGTACCCGGCGTGAACCGGTGACCCGCTCACTCGGGGGCGTGCTGCCCCAGGTAGAACAGCAGGGTGATGAAACCGGCGATGAAGTGGGTGACGAAGACGTAGACGAGGACGCGCAGCAGCACCGCCCGCTGCTTGTACTTCTCGCCGCCCGTGTCCTTGCGTGAGTCCGTGCCGGCGCTCACGCGGCGCCGCCCGTCGTGCCCGTCGCGCCGGCCCCGCGGACGACGGAGCCTTCCTCGGTCTGCTGCAGCTCGGCCAGCAGGCCCTGCTGCCCCGTCAGCAGCTCCGTGAGGATTCTGCGGGCCGCCCGGAGCAGTTCCGCCACGTCGCCACCCGCCAGCTCGTACACCACGGTGGAACCGGTGCGCGTGGCCGTCACAATGCCGGATCGGCGCAGTACGGCGAGCTGCTGGGAGAGGCTGGAGGGCTCGATCTCCATCGCGTTGAGGAGTTCCCGCACCGGCTTGGGGCCGTCCTGCAGGAGTTCCAGGACGCGGATGCGCACCGGGTGCCCGAGCATGCGGAAGAACTCCGCCTTGGCCTGGTAGAGCGGAACCTGCACTCGGACCACCCGCACCCTTTGGAGAGATTCGTCAATTGAAGAACTCTTCAATCCTAGCCCACCGTAATTCCCGGGCCGGCCGGGCGGCAGGGGTGAGAGGCTGGCCCCTGTCCGCAACGGAGGAAGAGAGCACTCAGTGACCGACGACGACCGCGTGGGCCCGCCGCTGCTCGGTGGGGAGCGCGAGACGCTCCGGGCGTTCCTCGACTACCACCGCGCCACGCTGGCCATGAAGTGCCGGGGGCTCTCGGACGAGGAGCTGCGGCAGCAGTCGATGCCTCCGTCCACGCTGTCGCTGCTCGGGCTCGTCCGGCACATGGCGGAGGTGGAACGCGCCTGGTTCCGCCGGGTGTTCGAGGACAACGACGCGCCCATGGTGTGGTCCGACAGGATCGACTTCCAGGCGGCCTACGACGCGAGCGCGTCCACCCGCGCCGAGGCCTTCGCGGCCTGGGAGGCCGAGGTCCGGAACTCCCGCCGGATCGAGGAGGCGGCCGGGTCCCTGGACCTGACCGGGCACCAGCCGCGCTGGGGCGAGGACGTCTCCCTGCGGATGGTGATGGTGCACGTGCTCCTGGAGTACGGCCGCCACAACGGGCACGCCGACTTCCTGCGCGAGGGCGTCGACGGCACCGTCGGCGCCTGACGCCCCCCGCGCGGGCGTCAGGACACCGGCCGCATGTCGGCGCCGTAGAGGGTGCGGTAGTCGGGGACGACCACGCGCGTCGCGGGCGACTCGCGGCGGACCTGGGCCGCGAAGGCGTCGAGGTCCGCCGACGGGTCGGTGCGCGGCGGCAGGTCCAGCGGCCGCTCGAAGTCGTCCCAGTGCACGGGCACCACGACGTCCGGGTCGCCCAGCGCGGCCAGCAGTCGCGGGACGTAGCGGTGCGTCGAGGCGCTGGTCGGTACGGCGACCATCGCCAGGTCCGGACGCAGTCCCCGGGCCGCGCGCTCGCCGAAGTCGCTGGCACCCATGAGGAAGGCCGAGGGGCCGCCGTCCCCGGCCGTCACCTGGTAGGCGAGGGTGTCGCCCTCGGGGAGGTCGCCGATCGTCTCCGGGCGTGCCGGGGGCGGTCCGGCGAGCCTGCCGGGGGCGAAGTAGGCGCGCTGTTTGTTGCGGCTGTGCAGGCTCGCGACGACCTCCACCACGATGCCGTCGAAGTCCAGCACCTCGCCTCCCTTCACCACCGAGATCTGCGCCGGGTCGACACCGAGCGCGACCAGCAGGTGGTAGGTGGTCTCCGTGCCGACGACCCTGGCCCCGGTGGACGCGGCGATGTACGGCACGTCGGCGAGGTGGTCCCAGTGGGAGTGGCTGACCAGGACGAGTTCCGGGCGGCCCACCCGCTCCCGGACGGCGGCCTCGTCGGTGCGCAGCCGGGTGGCGCGGTCGAAGGCACCGGCGAAGAGCCCGGTGGGGAAGCGTGTCACGTAGGGGTCGAACAGCACGGTCCTGCCGGAGACGTCGATCCGCCAGCCGGCCGTGCCCAGCCAGCGGAACGTCGCCGCGCCGGCGGCCGGCGCCGCGCGCGGGACCGCGGGTGCCGCGGCGGCCGTGGGCAACGTGCCGGGCAGCAGCGGGGTGGCCGCGGACAGCGCGGCCCCCGCCAGCATCGTGCGCCGTCCGAACTTCCTCGGACCTCGTGCGTCAGTGTCGTCGCTCATGGGCTCAGAAGATCAGGGGCGCGTCGCCCCCGTCCAAGACCGGAATCCCGCCCGCTCGATACGCGATCCGATATGAGCGCAGGTCAGCGTCGGTGGCCTCGCAGGAAGTCCACGGAGATCCGAGTGGCGGTGCCAATCGCCGAGTCCACCGCGGCGCGGGTCGCGGTCAGTTCACGGGTGCGGGCGAAGACCGCCACCGCGTAGCGCCCGCCGTCCGGGTGGGCGACCACCCCGGCCTCCGCGTGCAGACCGGGCAGCGTGCCGGTCTTGGCGGCCACCGTGACCTCGTCGGGGAAGCCCGACACCATCCGGTGCCGGAAGACCTGCCGGCCCATCAGTTCCCGGACCCAGGCGCAGGCCTGCGGCGGGCCTGCCCCGTCGCTCCAGACGAGCCGGAGCAGCCGGGTGATCTCACGGGGCGGACCGGCGTTGGTGCGCGCGGGGTCCAGGACGGCGAGCCGCCTCTTCCGTTCGTCCGGCAGCGCCGGCCAGCGGGCCGCGAACTCCCCCTCGGTGCGGGCCCCGACCTCGTCGAGCATCGACTCCAGCACGTCGCGGGGGCCGCCCACGAGCCGGATGCCGGTGAGCCCGAGCTCCTCGGTGAGAAGCCGTACGGTGTCGAGTCCGACCCGGGCCAGCAGCAGGTCCGCGGCGGTGTTGTCGCTGACCGACATCGTGAAGTGGGCGAGATCGCGGAGCGAGAGCTCGACGTCGTCGGCACACCCCGCGGTACCCCAGCCGCCGAGCCGGTCGGCCGCGGTGATCCGTACCCGCTCGCGGGGGTCGAGCTGCCCGGCGGCGACCTGGCGGGCGAACTCCAGCACCAGGAGGATCTTCACGACCGAGGCGATGACGACGGGCTCGTCCGCGTCCACGGCGACCTCGGCCGCTCCGTCCGCTCCGTCCGCTCCGTCCGCTCCCGAACCGATCGCTACGGCGTGCAGCCGCCCCTCGGCACCGGCCGCCGCGAACACCGCCCGGATCTCCTCCTCGACCATCAACAGCCTCCTCGCGTAGGGTCCTTGCTCGTGGATCTCTTGCGCCACCTGCGTATCTTCGTCGCCGTGGCGGAAGAACTGCACTTCGGCCGCGCCGCCGACCGGCTGGGCACGGCACAGCCGCCGGTCAGCCAGGCGGTGCGCGCGCTCGAGCGGGAACTGGGCGCGGAGCTGTTCGACCGGTCGCGGCGCCGGACCTCGCTGACCTCGGCAGGGGCGCTGCTGCTGGAGGAGACGAGGGAACTCCTCGCCCGCGAGGACCGCCTGCGGGCACTCGCGCGGCGTGCCGCCGACGGCGGGCTGGGCACCCTGCGGGCCGCGGTGCCGACCGGCACCACGGCGGCGGTGGTCTCCGCGCTGCTGGCCGCGTGCGCGGAGCACGCCCTGGGTCCGGCGGTCGATCTGCGGGAGGCCACCACCGCGGAGCAGTTGCGGCTCCTCGGCTCGGGCGGTCTCGACGTCGGCCTCGTCCACCGGCCGGTGGAGGCGGCGAACGGGCTGCGGCTCGGCCCGGAGGCCTCCTCCGCGCTGGGGGTGGTCCTCCCCCGCGCCTCGCCGTCGGCCCGCGGGCCGCAGGTGTCCCTCGCGGATCTGTCCGGCCAGGACCTCGTGGTGTTCCCCCGCGACGAGGCTCCCGGCTGGTACGACCGGCTGCTGGCGAGCTGCCGCGCGGCGGGCTTCGTCCCGGGCGGCGTACGGCACGCGTCCAGCCCCGAGTTCCTGCTCGCCCTCGTCGCCGCGGGCGGCGGCGTCGCGTTCGACCAGGGTGCCGCGGCCCGCCGGGAGCCCCGAGTGGCCTGGCGGCCGCTGGCCGGAACCCCCCTCGTCCGCCGGATCGGCGCCGCCTGGCCCGCCGGCCCTTCCGCGCACCCGGCGGCCCCGCGCTTCGCGGCGTTCGCCGCGGACGTGCTGGCGCGGCACGGCACCGCGGCCGGGCGGCGCCCGGGCGCCTCGCCCTCACCGGACGGGCCGCCGCGGCCGTGGTCGGTGGTGTTCGGCTGAGACCGCGCTGTCCCGGGGGCGGCGCGGCCGGGGTGGCCGATCACGCGGGCGCCGGTGAAGCTGGGCGTACGGAAGCCCGTGAACGGACCGAGGTGACCACCGATGGCGGACGAGAGCGTGAACCACCCGGGTCTGATCGTCCCTGTCGGGCAGGTCGAGCCCGTCCCGCGGCGCATCCGCGCGCAGGTCGGGGGCCGTACCGTGCTCGACACCCGGCGTGCCCTGTACGTGTGGGAGTGGCCCGGCTATCCGCAGTACAGCATCCCGCTGGAGGACCTGACCGAGGGAGAGCTCACCGACGACGGCCGGGCCGGCCGGCTGGGCCCCGGCCCGGCGCGCCGCCACTCGCTGCGCGTCGGCACGGAGGTCCGCGAGGGCGCGGCCTGGGTGTGGGACGAGGGCGCCCCCGACCGGCTCCTGGGCACGGCGCGGTTCCGCTGGGAGGCCCTCGACGCCTGGTACGAGGAGGACGAGCAGGTCTTCGTCCACCCGCGGAGCCCCTACACCCGGGTGGACGCCCTGCGCTCCTCCAGCAGCGTCCGCGTGGAGATCGACGGCACCGTGCTCGCCGACGCGCCGCATGCGGTGACCCTCTTCGAGACGGGCCTGCCGACCCGCTACTACCTCGAGCGCGTGCACGTCGACTGGAGCCGGCTGCGCCCCTCGGACACCGTCACGCGCTGCCCGTACAAGGGCACGACCAGCGGCTACTGGTCCTTCGACGGCGACGGCGCCGTCCACGAGGACATCGCCTGGGCCTACGACTTCCCGACGGCGGCGTGCGCCCCCGTCGCGGGCATGGTCGCGTTCTACAACGAGCGCGTCGACCTGTACGTCGACGGCGCACCCCTGCGCCGCCCGGTCGCGATGTCCCGGGCCGTCTGGGACCGCCGTCACCTCGGGCGGCCCTGAGACGAAGGCCACGCCGTGGACCGCGGGCGGCGTTCTACGCTGGCGGCATGTCTGCGCAGGTCGAAGTCGTGCAACTACTGGTGTCGCCCGCCCATCGGTACATGGGGCGGCCCTCGGAAGGGCCGTCGGCGGCGCCGGACGGGGAACTGGTGCGACGTGCCGAGGTGCGGAGCGGGCTGGGGCTCGTGGGCGACCGCTACTACGCGCGGCCCGCCCATCGCGACGCCGCCGTCACGCTCATGGCCGCCGAGAGCCTCCCGCTGGACATCGCCCCGGAGACCGACCTGCGGCACACCCGCCGCAACGTACTGCTCCGCGGGGTCGACATCGACGCGTACGTGGGCACGACCGTGGCGCTGGACACCGGAGCGGGACCCGTCCTGTTCGCGGTGCGGCGCCCCGCCCGGCCCTGCGCCTGGATGGACGCCGTCATCGGTCCGGGGGCGCAGCGCGCGCTGCGCGGCAAGGGCGGAGTGCGGTGCACGCCGCTGAGCGACGGTGTGCTCACCCTGGGCCCGGCGGAGTTCCGGGTCGTGGAGGACGCGAGGGAGGCGTCGTAGCCGGGGTGTGTGGGCCCCGTCACGGCGCGGTGCGGGAACCGGATCACGCGGCCCCGCGTGGTTGCTGGGTGCGATCACTGCGGCGCAAGGATCACGGGCGGGCCGTTCACGGGTGGGAGGGCGCGGTGCGCCACGGCCGCGGGTGGCACGGCCGTCGGCGGTGGGACGGGGTCCTGGCGGCGCTTCCGCTGCTGCTGGCACTGCTGCTCGTGTGCCACGCCGCGGTGCCGAACGGTCCCGGCCGCTGGGGGAGCCTGCTGGAGACGTTCCTGCCGTGGCTGGGGCTGGGCGTCCCGGTGGTGCTGTGCACGGCCCTGCTGCGGCGTTCGGGCGTCGCCCTGTGCGCGCTCCTTGTGCCCTCGGCGGCCTGGTTCGCGGTCTTCGGGTGGCCGCCGGGCCCCCAGGGCGGTGCCGCGCACGATCTCGTCGCGGTGCAGCACAACGTCAGTGACGTGAACGCCGATCCGAGGGGCACGGCACGGCAACTGGCTGCGGCCGACGGGGACTTGATCGCCCTGCAGGAGCTGACGCCTTCCCTGCTGCCGGATTTCGGCGCCGTACTGGACCCGTCCTACCCGCATCACGTGTCCTTCGGCACGGTCGGGCTGTGGTCCCGGTACCCCCTCGTGGACGAGCGCAGGATCGGCATCCGGCCCGCGGACCTGGGCGAGGACTGGGACCGCGGGTTCCGGGCGACCGCCCGGACGCCGCAGGGGGACGTCGCCGTGTACGTCGCCCACCTGCCCTCGCTCCGCCTCGGGCCCACCGGGTTCGGCTCCGCCCGGCGGGACGAGAGCGCGGTCCTCCTCGGCGCCGAGATCGCGGCCGAGCGGCTGGACCGGGTGATCCTGCTCGGGGACCTCAACGGCACCGTCGACGACCGCGGGCTCGCCCCGCTCACCTCGCGGCTGGGCGTCCCGGAGCGAGGGCTCGCGTTCAGCTGGCCGGAGCGCTTTCCGCTGGCCCGGATCGATCAGGTCCTGGCGCGTTCCGCGACGGTCTCGGACGTACGGACCCTGCCCGCCACCGGGAGCGACCATCTGCCCGTCGTCGCACGCATCCGTTTCTGAGCCCGGGCGGGTGAATCCCACGACCTTGCACGGTTTCTGACGGATCAGCACAGGGCCTGCCGATGCGACCCTGGACCCATGTGCGGGCACGGCGAAGCATGCTGACGATTCGTCAGCCGTTTCGGCGCCGGAAGGGCCGAGCCTCCGCCGCCTTGCTGACGCAAGATTAACTGAGGCACCGTCACCCGGTTGGACATCTCTTCACATTTTTCTTATTCCGGCCGTCACGCCACCTCTCACCTGCGGAAACGCTCCACGCAGCGCCACGGCCCCACCCCATTCGGCCGTACACCTCCGCCGGTCTCGGGGTGCGGAGCGAGTGCGGATGATCGCCATATAGGTCTCGAGGACGCGTTGGCAGTCGTGCCGGGGGCCACATCCCGCCTGCCCCGTCCACAAGGAGGTTCAGCTCCATGCGTGGTGCTCGTATCCTGGCGATGGCGACGATGACGGCCGCGGCGGTCGTCCTTCCGAACTCGCAGGCCTTCGCCGTGGTGGATGTCAACGTCGCCCAGAACGGACGGTCCGTCACCGTCACCGCGAGCTCGGAGGTTTGCCAGGCGCCCGGCGCGATGGTGAACGCCAACGCCTTCCCCTCCGGCCTGCTGCGCAACGCGCTGGCCCTGAACGCGACGACCCCGGGCGGTCCGCTGACCGGCACCTTCACGATCCCGGACGACGCGCCGGCCAACACCTACACCATCACCGTCAGCTGCATGATCGGCCCGAAGGCCGACCAGGGCAGCGTCGGCACCCTCACCGTTCCCGGCACGACCAGCACGAGCGGTGACCGTGACGGCGGGACCAACACGAACACGAACACGAACACCAACACGAACAACAACAACCACAACCACAACAACGACAACGGCGACGACGAGTACGGGGACGACTACGAGGACGACTACGGCAACTACGGCCGCGGCGGCCACGGCCGCGACAAGTGCTCGTGGGGCGGCCGGGGCGGCCGCGGTGACGACCGCGGGGGCGACCGCGGGGGCGACGACAACGGCCGCGGCGGTTACGGCGACCGGGGCGGCTACGGTGACCGCGGCGGTTACGGCGGCCGCGACAACGACCGCAAGTGCTACAAGAAGCGCCACCACGGCTACGACCGGGACCGCGACAACGACCGCGGCTACGACAACGACAACAACGGCGGCGGCGGCGCGCCCGACACCGGGTTCGGCGGCTCGACCGGCATGAACACCGCCGAGAGCCTCACCGGCGCCTCCCTCCTGGCCGCCGCGGCGGCGGGCGGTGTGTTCCTCCTGCGCCGGCGCCGCACCCAGGGCGGCGAGGCCTGACGGCCCGCGTTCCCCCGCACGCACTGCGCCCCGGACCCGTGTACGGGTCCGGGGCGCAGTGCCGTCCGCCGCCGGCCGGCCGCACCCCCGTCGTGGCCCGGCGCGCCCGCGCCGGTTCACCCCGCCGGCCTAGGCGAACGCCTCCGCCGAACACGCTGCGTGGTCCACTGATCACGCAGCGGAAGGTGAAGGAGAGACGTGGCGATGAAGGAAGCCCGGACCACCGGCCACATATCCCGCGGACCCCGGCGCGGGCTCCACAACGCGGTGCTCGCCGCGCTCTGGGCCTGCGTGCTCCTGCTGACCGGCTGCGCGGCGGGACCCCCGGGGCAGCACGTGGGTCACGGCCCCGCGGGGCCCCCGGGCACCACGGCCGTTCCCCCCGGGCCGACCGGCCACTACCGGCAGAAGCTCCGGTGGACGCCCTGCGCGGAGCAGCCCTCGTTCCAGTGCACCACCCTGCGGGCCCCGCTGGACTACGCCCGTCCGGAGGCGGGCGACATCCGCCTGGCGGCGACCCGCAGGAAGGCCACCGGGACCGGCGCCCGGCACATCGGCTCACTGCTCTTCAACCCCGGAGGCCCCGGCGAACCGGCGATCACCTCGCTGTGGTCGTACGCCGGGGCCTTCTCCCAGGCCGTGCGGGCCTCCTACGACCTGGTCGCCGTGGACCCGCGCGGGGTCGGTTCCAGCACCCCCGTGAACTGCGGCGACGGCACGGCGGGCACCCCTGCGACGGTGAGGGGGCTCCCCGGCTCGGACGGGCCGGACGAGCGCGGGCCGGACGAGGGCGGGCCGGACTTCGCGGCCGCCGACGAGGCGGCCCGTGAGACCGCAGCCGCGTGCGAGCGCGGCGCGGGGCGCCTGCTCCGCCACGTCGGCACGCTCGACTCGGCCCGGGACCTGGAACTGGTCCGCACCCTCCTCGGCGACGAGCGCCTGCACTACCTCGGCTTCTCCTACGGCTCCTACCTCGGGGCGAGTTACGCCGGCCTCTTCCCGTCCCGCGTCGGCCGCATGGTGCTCGACGGAGCCGTCGACCCCACCCTCGACGGCGTCCACAGCCTGCTGGGCCAGGCCCGCGGCTACCAGATCGCCTGGGACTCCTTCGCGGCCGACTGCGCCGCCCGCCCGGCGTGCCCCGTGGGCCACTCCGCCGAAGAGGCCGGCCCCGCGCTGGACGCGCTGGTCGGCGCCCTCGACCGCGCCCCGTTGCGTCGGGGCAAGGACGTGGTCGTCGACGGCGACAGCCTCATCAGCGCCGTCACGACCGCTCTCCTGGCGCCCGCGTGGGAGAAACTGCGCGCCGCGCTCCGCGAGGTGCGCACCGGTGACACCACCACCGTGCAGGAACTCGGCGGGGCCTTCGAGGACTCCGGTTTCAGCGGTGACGCGTACGTCGCGATCACCTGCCTCAGCGGCAGTCTGGGAGCACGCGCCACCCCCGCGC
The DNA here is from genome assembly GCF_000373665.1 of Streptomyces sp. BoleA5. NCBI lineage: Bacteria > Bacillati > Actinomycetota > Actinomycetes > Kitasatosporales > Streptomycetaceae > Streptomyces > Streptomyces sp. BoleA5. The sequence goes on along the minus strand of NZ_KB892099.1, from coordinate 142,465 downwards.
AGGCACGAGCCGCGCTCCCCGGGTTCCTGAGGGCCTCCCCCCGCTTCGGGCGCTACTTCGCGGACCAGTTGTCGACCTGCGCCCACTGGCCGGTCCCCGCGGACCAGCCGGCCGGTCCCATCACCGCGCCCGCTGCGCCGCCGATCCTGGTCGTCGGCACCACCCGGGACCCGGCGACCCCCTACACCGAGGCCCGGGCCCTTGCGCGCCTGCTCTCCTCGGGCCGGCTCCTCACCTACGACGGCGACGGCCACACCGCGTACCTCAGGTCGGTCGGCTGCGTGGACGAGGCCGTCGACGCCTATCTGGTCCGCGGCCAGTCGCCGCCCGCCGGCACGGTCTGCACCTGACGTCCCCGACAAGGGTTGGGGGGCGGCTCGGGGTGGACCCTGATGCCCCGGGGGCGGCGCGCACGATGTGCTGGAGGCACTCGCCACCGTCCCCGCACCCCAGGAGGAGCCCCCATGCCCGTTCGGACGGCGTTCGCATGAACGGCGGCGTGCCGTCCCTGGCGGCGGCCCTGCTGTCGGCGGTCTGCTACGCGACGGCGGCCGTCGCGCAGGAACGAACGGCCGCCTCCGGGCGGAAGCCGACGGGCGGGCTGTGGACGCTGGCTCTGGTCCTCCAGGCGGCCGGCGCCGGACTGCACGCGGTCGCGCTGCGGTACGGGTCGCTGACCGTGGTCCAGGCGCTGGGCGCGCTGACCCTCGTACTGGCGCTGCCGCTGCACGCGGCCCTCGGCCGGCGCCGGGTAAGAGCCAGGGAGTGGCGCGGGGCGGGTCTGACCGTACTGGGGCTGGTGACGCTTCTGCTGTCCACCGCGCCGCCCGGCACGGAACGGGCTCTGAGCGGCGCCGAGTTGGTCCTTCTGGCGGCGATCACGGCGGCTGCGGCACTGGCGCTGACCCGGCTGCCGTGGGGGGCAGACCTGTCCGTGCTGCGGGCGCTGCGCTTCGCGACGGCGGCGGGCGCGGCGTTCGGGATCGCCTCGTGCCTGACCCAGGGCCTCGCGGTGCACCTGGCCGCACAGGGGCTGGGGGCGGCCGTCGCCGACCCGATGCTCCTGGTGGCGGCGGGCTGCACCGGCGTCCTGGCGATCGCGGGGATGATGTGGTCGCAGGAGGCGTACCGCGGTGGGCTGGGCGTCGCGCTGGCGGCCGTCACGCTGGCCAACCCCCTGGTGGCGGGGTGCGTGGGCGTGCTGCTGCTCGGTGAGGGCTTCCGGGGCGGCTCGGTGGGGCTCGCGGTGGCGCTGGCGGGGGCGCTGGCGGCCGGCCGGGGCGTGGTCGTGCTGTCCCGGCCGACGCCCTCGGCGGGCCGTACCCACCGGGTCCCCGGCCCGCGGCCGGCGTCGCCCGCGGTCGCCGACTAGAAGGCGAATTCCCGGCGCCCGGACGCCCCGTGGGTGCAGCATGTCGGCAGTCCGGTCGAGGCCGGGCCGCGCGCCTCGTCCGAGGGGGTCCCATGTTGCTCTGTACCTGTCCTGCCGTGCTGCCGGCCCGGTGCCGTCCGTGCGCCCACACCCTGCCGCGACTGGCGGCCTCCGTGCTGATGGTGCTGGCCGTGGTCGTCTCGTCGTACGTCGGGTTCGCCGTGCACCGGGCGGAGCGCGCCCAGGCGCTGGCCGAACGGGGCCATCGGCACCTCGTTGCGGGCACCGCCCTGGCCGCTTCGGGACCGGTCTTCCATGAGCACGGCATGCGTTCGCTGCCGCCGGCGAGCGCCGGCTGGGAGTATCCGCGCGGCCGCCGGCACACCGGGCGGGTCCCGGTGGGGCGGCCCGTCGAGGCGGGCGACCCGATACGGATCTGGGTGGACGACCGGGGCGTACCGGCGCCGGAGCCCCGCAGTACGGCCGGTGCCCGGGGGGCCGCGCTCGTACTGGGTGTCACGTCCTTCCTGCTCTGGTCCGCGCTGGCCTGGGGCGTGCACCGTGCGGTGGCCGCCCTCGCCCTGCGCGGGCGGCTGCGGTCGTGGGAGCGGGAGTGGGAGCGCGTCGAACCGGTGTGGTCCGGCCGGGCGCCCTGACCGGGTCAGAGGAAGAGCCGCAGGACCCGTAGCCCTCGCGCGTGGTCCTCGCCGGGGCCCGCCCTGAGCTCATCCGGGGGTTTCCAGTCGGCGTGCAGGGCGGCCCAGAAGTCGGTCCACGCCTGCGTCTCCGTGGGCCCGCGCCCGACCGCGTCGGTCCCCGGGCACGTGACCACGTAGCCCTCGCCGTCCTGCCGGATCGTCACTGCTGGCTCGACCATGGCCCACCTCGCGTTCCGGTGCACCCGAATCACGTCAAGGGTCGCCCGGCCGGCGCCGGCGCGCAACAGCGCTCCGCGTGGGCCGTCCGGGGGACCCGGCGGCGACCCGTCACGGCCCCCGGGTGCGCGGGGCCGGCGAGCCGGGCCGGGCGATGACTTGGCCGCCGGCGGCGGCCTCACGGGCCCCACCGGTGCCGTCACCCGGCCGGGGCGGCGCGGCGGAAGCCCTCGGCGAGGTAGCGCAGCCGCCTCACCACGTAGGCGAAGACGGGGCGGAAGGCCGGGACGGTACCGCCCGGCCGGCAGGACGTGTCGCTCATCTCGGGCGACCCTTCTGGACGTGCACGGTGTGCGTCGGGACGGCGTCAGTACGGGAGGGGCTTTCCGGACGGTGTCCGCAGGTCGATCGGAGGGCGCGACGGCGCCGGCTTCTTCGGTCGCTGGACGCGGATGCGGCGCATGGTCATCACTCCTTCGGAAACGCGGCCCGTGCAGGGCGGACCCTCCCAGTCCTACGCCGTGGACTCGGAGGCCCGCGTCAGAGAACGTCCCTGAAGCCACCCCTATGCCCGGTTCGTTCCTCCGCCCTTGGGGTGAGACGCGCGCCGGGACGCGTCGTCGCCGCTCAGGAGACCGCCGAGAGGCGGACACCTCCGCCCCGGAGCAGCGCAGCCAAGAGGTTGCCTAACTCCTTGCTTATATAAGTGGCTACTGTCATAGTGACCGACGTGCACGCATTCGACGTACTCGGGGATCCGGTGCGACGCCGGATTCTGGAGCTCCTCGCCTCCGGGGAACAGCCGTCCGGCGCGATCACCGAGATCATCAGGGAGGAGTTCGGCATCTCGCAGCCCGCCGTGTCCCAGCATCTGAGGGTCCTGCGGGAGAACGGGTTCGCCGTGGTGCGGGCGGAGGGCACCCGCAGGCTCTACGCCGTGCGGGCCGCGCCGCTGCGCGAGGTCGACGCGTGGCTCGAGCGCTTCCGCGGCTTCTGGGAGCAGCGGCTGGACGCGCTCGGCACCGAACTCGCCCGGGGGCGCCGCGAACGGCGTCTCGCACTGGAAGAGCGGCGTCCGGGGACGGAACAGGCCGGGAACACCGAAAGGGAACGGGAAGACACCGCATGAACATCGTGGACGAGATCAACGCCATCCACCGCGCGACCGGCAGCAGGGACGTCGCCGGCGAGGAGGCGCGCACGGTGCTGCTGCGCCGCACGTACGACGCCCCCGTCGAGGACATGTGGGACGCCTGCACCACCGCGGAGCGGATCGGTCGCTGGTTCATGCCGGTCACCGGCGAGCTGAGGCTCGGCGGCCGCTACCAGCTGCAGGGCAACGCCGGCGGGGAGGTCCTGCGCTGCGAGCCCCCGAAGCTGCTCCGGGTCAGCTGGGTCATGGGCGAGGCCCCCGGCTTCAGCGAGGTGGAGGTGCGGCTGGCCGCGCGGGACGCGGAGCGCACGGTCCTGGAACTGGAGCACGTCGCCGTCGTTCCGCCCGGCATGTGGGACCGGTTCGGACCCGGCGCGGTCGGCGTCGGCTGGGACCTGGGGCTGCTGGGCCTCGGCCTGTACCTCGCCGGCGAGCCCAGCGGACCGGAGATGGCCGAGGAGTGGCAGTACTCCGACGAGGCCCGCGACTTCATGACCCGCAGCAGCGGGGCCTGGGGCACCGCGTACGCCGCCTCGGGAGCCCCCGAGGACACCGTGGCCGCCGCGGTCGACGCCACGACCGGCTTCTACGTCCCCGCCCGGCCCGAGTAGGCCCGTACCCGGCACCGGTGTTTGCCCGGCCCACCCTCTCGGTTTAATGTCGAAACCGGGAGAGGGAGATGCAGAAGAAGGATTTCAGTGACGGACCGTGCCCGGTCGCACGGACCCTGGGCGTCGTCGGCGACTGGTGGTCGCTGCTGATCGTCAGGGACGCGCTCAACGGGGTGCGCAGGTTCAACGACTTCCACCGCGGCCTGGGCTGCGCCAAGAACATCCTGAGCAGCCGTCTCGGCAAGCTGGTGGAGCACGGGGTGCTGCGCACGGTGCCCGCCTCGGACGGGAGTCCGTACCGGGAGTACGAACTCACCGAGGAGGGCAAGGGGCTGCGGCTGGTGCTGCTCGCCCTGCGCCAGTGGGGCGAGGACAACCTCTTCGAGCCCGGGGAGCGGCGCACCACCGTGGTGGACCGGGCCGGCGGCCGCCCGGTGGCGCCGCTGGAGATGCGCGACGCCGACGGCCGGCCGCTCGGGCCCGACGACGTGGAGGTGCGCGCCCCGGCGCCCTGACGACCGGCGGGGTGCGGGACCGCGACGGGGGAAACGCGGTCCGGCGCCCGCACCGCACGTCTGTCCGCGACGGCGCCGTTCATTCCTGCGCACCGGGCACGACCGGTCGACGGGATCAGGCGGCCGGAGACACGGAAATGGTGGTGCATGGTGCCGCGGACCCGGGGCACACGCGGGGTCAGGAGGTTGAAGACATGGTTCCTTTGCTGGTCGTCCTGCTGCTGGCCCTGGTCCTCTTCGGGGCGGGCTTCGCCCTCAAGGCCCTGTGGTGGATCGCGCTGATCGTCCTGGTGGTGTGGCTGCTCGGCTTCGTTTTCCGGGCCGCCGAGGGCGGCGGACGCCGCCGCTGGTACCGATGGTGACCTGACGCTCCGACGCAGTGCCAGGGGTGGGGTCCGCGACCGCGTGCGGCGGTGGCGGACCCCACCCCTTCGGCATGGGGGCGTGGCGACCGGCGGATGGGGCGGGTACCGCGGCGTTCCCACCGTCCGCGAAGCGTCAGGTCCGGGGCGACGGCGTCGCGGCGGTCGTCGTCACAGCCCGCGGCCGGCAGGCCGGACGCCCGGCCCGTCGGCCTCCGCCGCCGTGTCGGCCCCCGCGTGGGCCCGTGCCCGCGCCGGCGGTCCCCCCAGGGCGTCGCGCACGATCGCGACCACGGCCATGTCGTCCTGCAGCGGGGCGGCCACGTGGGCCAGCAGGTCGTCGGTCATCTTGCGCACGAGCTGGTCGGGGCACCGGTCGGCCCATTCCGCGACCCGGCTCATGAGCGGGTAGAACTCCCCGGCGTCGTTCCGGGCCTCGGTCACGCCGTCGGTGTAGAGCAGCAGCCGGTCGCCGGGGGCGAAGGGGAAGGCGGTGGGGGCGTAGCTGCTGCCGGTCAGACCCCCGAGGCCCAGCGGGGGCGCCGGTTCGGGTACGTCGAGGGTGGTGACTGTCCCGTCGTGGAGGAGGATCGGCGGCAGGTGCCCGCAGCTGACCACGCGGACGTACGGTTCGTCGTCGGGGATCTCGACGACGGCCGCGGTGACGAAGCGCTCCCCGGTGTCGGACTCGCCCGGTCCGTCCCCTGACTCGGAGAGTTCCCAGCGGACGCCCGCCTCCAGCGACTCCATCAGCTCCGCGAGCGGGGCCTGCCGGTGCGCGGCGGCACGGAACGCGCCGAGGACGGTCCCGGTGTCGCCGATGGAACCGATGCCCTTGCCGCGTACGTCGCCGATGAGCAGGCGGGTGGCCCGGTCGGTGCGCGCGACGGCGTACAGGTCGCCGCCGATGCGGTCGCCGTCCCCGGCGCTTCGGTAGGCCGTGGCGATGGTCACCGGTCCGGCGTGCGTGGGCAGCGGTCGCAGCAGCACGCCCTGGGTCGCCCGCGACACCTCGCGCAACTCCTGGAGTTCGTGTCTGCGGCGCTCGCGCAGGGCGCTGATGAGGACGAGCAGGACGGAGAGCAGCACCAGAGAGCCGAGCTGGACGAGGACGTTCTCCGAGGACAGGGTGTGCCGTTCGGCGCCGGCCGCGACGAGCGCGAGTACGGCCGCGAGTCCCGTCAGGGCGCCGCGCACGGCTCCGACGAAGGCGGAGGCGAGCGCGACGGGGATGACGAGCACGTGGGCGAGGTGGATGTCCTTCGGCAGGAAGTGGTCGGCGATCGGCACGGCCGCGATGATCGCGATCATCGCGGCGAGAAAGACCCTGCACCCCGATCTGACGGGATCCTGCATCGCCGAGAGACGGGACCCGAACTCCATGCGGGTGCCTCCCTTCCCGCACCCGGGCCGGGTGCGACCACGACAGCCCTCCCTCTGGGCGATCTCAACACAAGGGTATTTCGTTTTCTTCCGGACAAAATTCACGTAAGCACATCAGCCCGCCGGGACCCCTGGGGCGCGGGCGGCAGGCCGACGCGGGTCGCTGTCCCGGTCAGGCGCTCTGCCGGTCGAGCGCCCGCTCGGACGGGTCAGGCGGTCAGCAGCTCAGCCCAGCGGGCGCCGCCGCGGCTGCGGGCGCCGATGCCGGAACCGACGCCGAGGCCGTCGACGATGGCGGCGCCTCGGCCGTGCTCGCCCGGTCCGCAACTGGCGGCCCAGGCGCCGTGCCGCGGCGCGGGCCCGCCGTCCGTGACCTCGACGCGGATGATCGCCGCGCCGTCCACCTCTCCGCGGCGCAGACGCAGGCGCAGGGCGACCGGCGGCAGCGCGTGCTCCACGGCGTTGGTCACCAGTTCCGACACGACCAGGACGGCGTCGTGGACGGCCTCCTCCGGCACCGACCAGCCGGTCAGCACCGTGCGCGCGGTGCGTCGCGCGACGGCGACGGCGACGGCGCGGTGCTCCAGCTCGCACACGTACACGTCGGTACGGACGGCAGGTGACGAGGTGGCGAACCAGTGCGTCATCTCCATCACTCCCCACGCCGAAGGGCTGCTCCGCAGCGTCACCGGTAGGGGGAAGGGCCCCCCTGTCCGTCCCCAACGGATGCGGGGCCCCGGCACCCGCCCCCATGGTGTACCCCGCTGTGACCTCCTGAACCCCACGTGTCACAGGAGTGGTCCGGCGGCCCGAGGCGCCGCCCGGCGCACCCTCGGGGACACCCCGGAACGCACCCGCGCCACGACTCCGCGCGGCGTCGCGTACGGCACGACGGCGGGTGAACCCGCCCCGCGGCGGGGGTTCCGCGTCCCGCGCGCCGCCCGGCGCGACCCTGCTCCGGTGCCCCTCGCCCTTCTGCGATCCTGGTCGGGTGCCGCCCCCTCAGACCCCACCGCAACCGATCACCGCGGAGCCGCCCGACGTCGCCGCCGTCCCGCTGCTCACCCAGTCGTGGCTCGACCTGGCCTTCCTCCACTGGGCGGCCGACCCCGCCGACATCGCTCCGCACCTGCCGGCCGGTACCGTCCCCGACACCCTCGACGGCGTCACCTACGTCGGCCTCGTCGCCTTCCGCATGCACCGCGTGGGCTGGTTCCGTCTCCCCGGCGTTCCCTACCTGGGCACCTTCCCCGAGACGAACGTCCGGCTGTACTCCGTGGACACCCACGGGCGGCGCGGGGTCGTCTTCCGCTCGCTCGACGCGTCCCGGCTGATACCCGTGGCGGTGGCGCGGGCCGCGTTCCGTCTGCCGTACCTGTGGTCGCGGATGGCGATCCGCCACGACGGCGACACGCTCACGTACACCAGCACCCGCAGATGGCCGGGCCCCCGCGGGGCGCACTCCCGGATAGCGGTGCGCGTGGGCGAACCCGTCGCGGAACCCAGCGAGCTCGACCACTTCCTCACCGCGCGCTGGGGCCTGCACAACACGTTCTTCGAGCGGCAGGTCTACCTTCCGAACTCGCACCCCCGCTGGCCCCTTCACCGCGCCGAGCTCCTCGACTGCGACGAGAACCTGATCACGGCCGCCGGCCTCCCCGCCCCCGTGGGCCCGCCGGTCAGCGTCCTGTACTCCCCCGGCGTCCCGGTCCGCTTCGGCCGTCCCTCGCGCCCGGGCGGCATCCCCACGCCCTGAGGCCTTCCCCGCGCGGTCACTCGGGCGGGAGCAGCGTGCCCAGGGGGCCGAGGTCGAGGTTCAGGTCGGACATGGACAGGCCGTGCTCGGCGCACAGTCCCGCCATGCGGTCGTGGAGGATCATCAGGGTGGCGCCGAGGCGTTCCTCCTCCTCCTCGGTGAGGTCGCCCGCGTCGACACGGTGGAGGGCCTGCCGCTCCATGAGCTGGCGGAGGAGTTCGACGAGCGTCAGGACGAGCCTCATCAGATCGCGTTCGACCGTGTCGGGGTCGGTGCTGATCCGGCGCGCGGGGCCGGGGGACGCGGTGTCGCGGGGGACGGCGGGAAGAAGCCGGAAGGCGCGGGCGGCGGCGTCGGCGACCTCGCCGAGGCGGTCCGGGGGGTGGTCGCCGCCCGGGGAGGAGGCCGGGGGCGTCATGGACCCGGCCCCGGGCCCCAGGGCGCGGGATTGCTCTCGCTGACGGAGACGATCAGCGCGCGCAGGGAGATCCGGACGAGGTCGATGTCGGCGATGGAGAGCACCACGTCACCGGTGAGGACGACGCCGCCGCTGAGGAGGCGGTCGAGCAGGTCGACGAGGGCCACCTGACGTTCGGCCAGGGGTTCGGGGGCCCGGTCGGCCGCGGTCATGGCGCGGCGTCCGCCGGGTCCTCCTCGGACCGGGCGCGGCCGGGGAGTGCGGCGAAGGAGTACGGGGCCCACGGGCCGGTGACGTCGACGCGCACCCCGGGCAGTCCCTCGCCGGCGGCCAGGGCGCGGCTGCGGAACGCCTCGGCCTGTTCGTGCGCGACGAGGAAGGCGTCGTTGAGGACGTTCTCCCCCGCACCGGCGGCGAGTCGGCCCTGCTGTGCGCGGTGCCGGGCGTGGGCGGCGGCCAGTTCGCGGCCGATCGCCTCGACGCGTGCGGCGGCCTCCTCCGCCGCGCGGTAGGCCTGGTCGCGGGTGTGCCGCTGGGCACTGCGGGCACGCAGGTAGGCCCGCCCTGGGCTGAGGCCCTCGCCGGCGCCGGGGGGTTCGGCGGCCGTCGCCGGGGCGTCCACATAGATCTTGACGCCCCATTCGAGGTGCCCTGCGAGCCGCTCCAGGGCCTCCGTGAACGCCGCGTCGTCCTCCCGCATCACCTGGCGCACGCGTTCGTCGTCCAGATAGACCGTGGCGAGCCGCAGCGGCAGCACGGTGGTGTGCGCCGAAAGCGCCTCGATGACGGTGTGGTGGGCGCGCGCGACGGCCTCCAGCCAGTCCAGGTCCTCCAGGTGCCGGCGCAGGGCGTCCTCGTCGAAGTCCGCGGCCGGCACCGGGCTGACGGCGGCGGCCAGCGGACCGGACGTCACGAGCCGTACGGGGGCCCCGGCGACGCCCGTCAGCGCCTCCAGGGCGCCGCCCGGCACGCCGTGGCCGCGCAGTACGGCGTACGCGTAGCTGACCCGGTCATCCATCGTCGCCCGTCCCGGTTCCGCCGCCGCGGCGGCGGGGCGTCGCCGACGAGGACCGGGTGCGGTGGCGGGAGGCCACGCTGCCGCGTGGCGTGTCCGTCAGCTCCCGTCCCTCCTTCAGCGCCTCGATCTCCTCGCGCAGCCGCCGGTTCTCCTCCGCGAGCGAACTCTCCCCGTGGGCGCGCGAGGACAGGGAGGGGTCGTGCTCCCACCAGTCGATGCCCATCTCCTTGGCCTTGTCGACGGAGGCCACCAGGAGCCGCAGCTTGATGGTGAGCAGTTCGATGTCGAGCAGGTTGATCTGGATGTCGCCCGCGATGACGATGCCCTTGTCCAGGACGCGCTCCAGGATGTCCGCCAGATTGGCCGACGAACCCTGCCCGTAGGGGGACTGCTGGGGAGCGGCCCTCGTGGGGTACGAACCGAGCCGGCCGGCCGGGGAATCCGTCACAGCGTCACCTCGTCTCAGGGCGCGGGCTCGCCGCGCCGGAACGCCGCGATCTCGTCGAGGCGGTCGAGCAGTTCCTCCTCGCGGGCCTCGAAGGTCTCCTCGTCGATCCGTCCGGCGAGGAGCTCCTTCTCCAGGGCGGCGAGTTCGCGCTCGACGGGCTCGGGGTCGTAGTACTCCTGCTCGGCGGCCTCCAGCACGCGTTCGACGACCCAGCCCACCCCGCGCACCGGTGCGAGGGGGAGGGTGACGATCTGGGTGAACAGCCCCATGGGGTCACTCCCTCTCACACGAAGCTGTACGGGGGCAGCGGTCCGAGCAGCCGGAAGTCGCACTCCTCGCCCACCTGGTTGGCAAGGCTCATCTGGGTGGCCAGGAACATCTCCTCCTTGCTGTCGTCCACCAGGAAGGAGACGCTCAGGAAGTCCTGTCCGGCGGGCGCGGTGGCCACGTCGTCCCGGGCGAAGGGGCGCAGCGCCTCGACGATGCCCGCCCCGAGTGCCTGCTGGCGCGTCTGCACCTCGTGGGCGATCAACTCGCCCAGCATCAGCGGCATGTCGGGGGAGGCGGCTCCGCCGCGTATCTCCTCGTTCAGCCCGCGTATTTCGTCGTTCTCCTCCAGGATCCGGCGCAGCAGGGAGTCCTCGTCCCACGCGACCTTCAGGTGGTACTCGGCGCAGCCCTGCAGGTTCTTCAACTGCTCCCGGTACTCCGCCGCCCGGTCCTCCAGCACGGCCTTCACGGCCTCATCGTCGGGTGCCGTGAAGCCGAAGCGCAGCGGCAGCACGGCGCCGTCGGCCATCAGCCGTTCCTGCACCTCCTGATGGGCGAGTACGTCCCTGCGCCGGGGACGCAGATCCCCGGGAGCCTCGCTCACGACCGCGGAGAGTTCGGCGCTCGTCACCGTGCGCAACTCCTGGCCCGATCCACCCACGGCCGTGAGGCCGTCCAGGCGCAACGGGTGGTCCTTCGCGGTGATGGAGTAGACGTAGACGGCCATGCTCATTCACTCTCCCGCCGGGAAGCCCGCCCGGTGCTCCTGCGCCGCGGTTGCCGGGGCTCCTCCTCGTACTCCGCTTCTTCCTCTTCCGGCTCCTCCTCGTACTCGTCCTCTTCCTCGCCCTCGTCGCTCCCGCCCTTCAGGGTGTCGGTGACGGCCTCGACGGCGCCCGACAGGGCGCCCTTCGACTTGCCCTTGGCCCCGCCCTCGGTGATCTCACCCACGAGATCGGTGAGCTGGGTCGGCTGCTTGCGCCCGGACTCCAGGTCAAGCCGGTTGCAGGCTTCGGCGAAACGGAGGTACGTGTCGACGCTCGCCACCACGATCCGGGCATCGATCTTGAGGATCTCGATGCCCACCAGCGACACGCGGACGAAGACGTCGATGACGAGCCCTCGGTCCAGGATCAGTTCCAGGACGTCGTAGAGGCTGCCCCCACCGCCCCTCGACATACCACCCCCGCTCTGCGGCACCACGGTCATGGGGCCTCCCTTCAGCGCCTTGCGTCGGATCAGGAGCGTCGGTCGATCTGGCCCCGCGTGTAGCGGCGGGTCCGCTCGTACGCCACGAGGTCTCCTTCCTCGTCCAACGTCACGTGGTAGGTGGCCATCACACTGGTCGTCTGGGGCACGCGCTCCAGTTCCAGCACCTCGACGTCCGCCTCCCAGCCGCCCTCGGTCGGTTTCACCGCGGATACGGATTCCGGCCTGCGACCGAGGAGTTCGGAGAGTTGCTCGGAAGCGGATCGCATGGCCCAGGCCGCCGAACGTTTGCGGGGCCGCCGGGGCCGCTCGGCGCTCTCACGCCGTGCTGCGCCTTCGCTCCTGGTGGAGCGCCGGGCCCTTCCGGGGTCGCTCTTGTCGCTTGGGGCCATCCACTTCTCCGGCTCTGGCGCGGCGCCCCCCCCACAACGAAACGTACCATTTCAGCATATACACCTCACAACGTGCGCGGCGACGGGCCGCCTCCCGCGGGGCCCAACTCCCGAAGGGAACAAGTGATGAAGGACTCGACCAAGCTCGCTCTGGCCGCCGCGGTGGCGGGCGGCTACGTCCTCGGCCGTACCAAGAAGGGGCGGCTCGCCTTCGGAATGGCTACCTACCTCGCCGGTCGCCGCTCCGGACTCGATCCACAACAGCTGGTGACCGAGGGTATTCGCAAGCTCAAGGACCTGCCTCAGGTCGCCCAGCTCAAGGAGCAGGTGCAGGGAGAGCTGATGAGCGCCGGCCGAAAGGCGGTCGCCGCTGCCGCGGACCGGAAGCTCAAGGATCTCGCAGGGAGCTTGCACGACCGTACGGCCCGCATCGGCGGCAAGAAGGAGAAGCGCGAGGACGAGGAACCGGACGAGGCGGAAGAGCAGTACGCGCCGGAGGACGAGGAGGAGCCTGAGGAAGAGGAAGAAGAGCAGGCCCCTCGGCGCCGTCGCCAGGCCAAGCGGCGGGTTCCCACGCCACCGGCGCGCACGACCGCAGCCAAGAAGGCGGCCGCCAAGGGGACCCCCGCCAAGAAGGCGCAGCCGGCGAAGAAGGCCGCCGCCAAGAAGAGCGCGGCACCGGCCGGGAAGGGGGCGGCGAAGAAGACGGTACCTGCACGGAAGTCCGCCGCGAAGAAGACGGCAGCGAAGAAGTCGACAGCCAAGAAGGCCCCCTCACGGCGAAGGTAGTTCCACGCCAGGACGGCTGGGGACAGTGGAGACAGGCTTCGGGCCTGGATCAGATGCGTCAGGCACTCCGACGACGCCGCAAGGCGCACCACGCGCGGCAGCGCCGGCTTCCATGAGCCGACGCCGGCCCTCGCATCCTCCTCGTTGTCGAGCACTGCCCTCAGGCCCGTTCGGGAAGGCCCGGCCGCATCTTGGTACGCGAGCGCACGTCGATGACGCCCCATCACCCCCCGCCCCCGCGCGCAGGCGGGCCGTGGTCGCCACGGCCGTCCGCGCGTCGTGTCACCGCGCCAGGCGGCGGATCTCCAGGGTGTTGTCCACGCGCGTCGTGGGGCGCCCGTCGGGATCGTTCTGGATGCGCTCGTGCTCGTCGCTCAGCACCACCTCCCACTCCCCGTCCGGGAGCCCGAGGCTCTCCAGCACCTCCTGCGGCGTCGGGAAGTGCACCTCCGGGTGCGGATCGGTCTCCCAGGCCGGGAACCCTGCGTGCCCGACGACGAGCAGCACGCCGCCGGGCGCCACGGCCGCCGCGGCGGCGCGCAGGATGCGCTCGCGGGGCATGTCGTTCGGCGAGTGCAGGAACTGCGCGGAGACGAGGTCGTAGGTGCCCTCAGGGAACGTCGCGCCCAGGTCGTGGCGCTGCCAGTCGATGAGACCCTCGGCGATGCCCTCCGCCTTCGCGTGGCCGGCGGCCCGCTCCAGGGCGACGCGGGAGATGTCGACGGCGGTCACCCGCCATCCCTGCCGGGCCAGCCAGACCGCGTCGGCGCCCTCACCGCAGCCCAGGTCGAGGGCCGTGCCGGGCTTCAGGCCCTGGACCTCGCGGACCAGGACGTTGTTGGGGTTGCCGCTCCAGACGCGGTCGCTCCCGGCGTACCGGGCGTCCCAGAACTCCGCCTCGGACTCGGCGCCGGTCGCGCTGGTGGTGCCGTCGGTCATGGATGTCGTCTCCTTTGTGCCGTGGGTGCGGGCCTGCCCCCGACGATGCGGTGCCGCCCATCCGCCGGGCAAGCCTTCTTGCCGGTTCGGCAACACGTGCCCCCTGCCGCCTCCTGCCCCGGCGGCAGGTCCGCACCTATGTTGATGTCATGGACATAGCGTCGAACGAGGACCACCCGCTGCGGCGCCTGACGCTCGGCCAGCTGCGGCGCCGGACGAGCATGAAGTGGCGCACCCATCCGGATGACGTACTGCCGCTGTGGGTGGCGGAGATGGACGTGCCGCTGGCCGCGCCCGTGGCCCGCGCGCTCACGGAGGCGATCGCGGTCGGCGACACGGGCTATCCGGCGGGCACCGCGTACGCGGAGGCGCTGGCGGACTTCGCCCGCGAGCGGTGGGGCTGGGACGGCGTGGCCGTGGAGCGCGCCTCGATCGTCCCCGACGTGATGCTGGGCGTCGTCGAGATGCTGCGGCTGGTCACGGGTCCCGGCGATCCGGTGATCGTCAACTGCCCTGTGTACCCGCCGTTCTACCAGTTCGTGACGCATATGGACCGCCGGGTGGTGGAGGCCCCGCTCGGCCCCGGCCTGCGGCTGGACCTCGCGGTGCTGGAGGAGGCCTTCGCCCGGTCCACGGCCGGCGGCGGCCGGGCCGCCTACCTGCTGTGCAGCCCGCACAACCCGACCGGCACGGTGCACACCGCCGAGGAGCTTTCCGCGGTGGCGGCGCTGGCCGAGGCGTTCGGGGTGCGGGTCGTGGTGGACGAGATCCACGCGCCGCTGGTGACCGCCGAGGCGGCGTTCGTGCCGTATCTGAGCGTGCCCGGAGGCGAGAGCGGCCTGTCGCTGATGTCCGCGTCGAAGGCGTGGAACCTGGCCGGGCTGAAGGCGGCGCTCGCCCTGGCCGGGCCCGCCGCGGCGGGCGACCTGGCGCGTATGCCGGAGGAGGTCGGCCACGGACCGAGTCATCTGGGCGTCATCGCGCACACGGCGGCGCTGCGCGAGGGCGGACGGTGGCTGGACGCCGTGCTGGACGACCTCGCCGAGAACCGCCGGCTGCTCGCCGCTCTGCTGGCCGAGCAACTGCCGGCGATCGCCTACCAGCCGGCCCCGGGCACCTACCTGGCCTGGCTGGACTGCCGGAAGCTGGGCCTCGGCGACGACCCGGCCGCTGCCTTCCTCGCCCGCGGGAGGGTCGCCCTCAGCGCGGGGTCCGAGTTCGGCACGGGCGGCGAGGGCCACGCACGGCTGAACCTCGCGACGACGCCCGAGGTGCTCACGGAGGCGGTGCGCCGGATGGCGAAGGCCGTCGGCTGAGGCGGCCGACCGACGCCCCCCGGCCGAGGTCTGAAACGTCCCTCACCGGGTAGCCGCCCCGGAGACCGGGACAGACATCGGACGAGGCCGCCGGTGCCGGGCGGCCCGCCCGGCACCGGCGGTGCCCGGGCCCTCCCGGTGGCCGAGGGAGGCGATGATCGTGACGCACGATTTCGCGCCCGGTGGCGGCGGCCTGCGCGTCGTCGTCGTAGGGGCGACCGGAAACGTCGGGACGAGCCTGGTGCGGGCGCTCGTCGACGACCCGGCGGTGGCCGAGATCGTCGGCATCGCCCGCAGGATCCCCCAGGACTGGCGCCCCGCCCGCACCACATGGGTGCACGCCGACATCGGCGACGACCGCACGCGCCTGGTGGAGCACCTGCGCGGCGCGCACGCCGTCGTGCATCTGGCCTGGCTGCTGCAGCCCACCCACGATCCTTCGATCACGTGGCGCACCAACGTCCTGGGCGGCATCCGCGTCTTCGAGGCGGCCGCCGCGGCCGGCGTCCCGGCCCTGGTCCACGCCTCGTCGGTGGCAACGTACTCCCCCGGCCCCAAGCGGTACCCGGTCGACGAGTCGTGGCCCACGCACGGCTGGCCGGGGGCCGCCTACTGCCGGGAGAAGGCGTACGTCGAGCGCTGCCTCGACGCCTTCGAGCGGGAGAACCCGCAGATCCGCGTGGTGCGCATGCGGCCGGGGTTCGTCTTCAAACGGGAGTCCGCCGCCCAGCAGCGCCGCTTGTTCGCGGGGCCGTTCCTGCCGAACCGGCTCGTACGCCCCCGGCTGGTGCCGGTCGTCCCGGACATGCGCGGGCTGCGCTTCCAGGCGCTCCACTCCGACGACGCGGCCGAGGCCTACCGGCTGGCCCTGCACCGTCCGGTGCACGGCGCCTTCAACCTGGCGGCCGATCCGCCGCTGGACGCGGAGGAACTCGCCGCGCTGCTCGGGGCGCAGGTCGTCCGTATGCCGCGGAGCGCGGTGCGGGCGGCGCTGGCCGGGGCGTGGCGGCTGCACCTGGTGCCGTCGTCGCCCGGCCTGTTCGACGCCGTGGTCAGGCTGCCGCTGATGGACACCTCGCGGGCCCGCCGCGAGTTGGGCTGGGAGCCCCGCCACACCGCCACCCGGGCGATCGAGGAGTTCCTCGAGGGTCTGCGCGAGGGCGCGGGCGACATCTCGACCGCTCCTTTGGCGCCGGGCGGGGCCGGCAGCCGGCTCCACGAGGTGGCGACCGGTGTCGGCTCCCGGCCATGAGCGCGCGGCGCGTGCGCGGCGGCCTGACGGCGCGGGGGACGCGACGCCGTCCCGACGTCACCCGTCGTCGGCGCTGAGGCGCTCGGTGTCCTGGAGTTCGGCCTTGGGCACCCTGTCGTCGGGGCCGTCGTCGGGGCCGCCGTCCGGCCGTGCCCGGGCCCGTTCGAGTTCGGCGTTGAACTCCAGGCCGAGGAGGACGGCGATGTTCGAGATCCACAGCCAGACGAGGAAGACGATGATCGCCGCCAGACTGCCGTAGAGCCTGTTGTAGTTGGCGAAGTTGGAGACGTAGAGGCTGAACACCGCGGAGGCTGCGGCCCAGATCACCACGGCCAGGGCGCTGCCCGGGCTCACCCAGCGGAAGCCGCCGTGCCGGACGTTGGGCGCCGCCCAGTACAGCAGCGCGAGGACGAGGCCGAACAGTGCCAGCATCACGGGCCATTTGACGATGCCCCACACTCCGAGCGCGGCGTCGCCGACCCCCAGCACCTGGCCCGCCCTGCGAGCGAGGGCACCGGTGAAGACCACGCCGATCGCGATGAGCGCCGTGACCGCCAGCAGCACCACGGGGATGACGAACCTGCCGGCCAGGGTCTTCCAGAAGGGCCGGCCCTCGTCGATGTCGTAGAGGGCGTTGGCGGCCCGCATGAAGGTCGCCACGTAGCCGGAGGACGACCACACGGCCACCACGATGCCGATCGCGAGGGCGAGACCCCCTCGGCCGACGCCGTGCTGCAGCTGCCCGAGAACGCCGGTCAGCATGTCGCGGACCGGTCCGGGCGCGAGTTCGCCCGCGTTCACGATCAGGGGTTTGACGCTGGGGCCGTCCAGCAGGCCGACGACGGACACCATGACCAGGAGGGCGGGGAAGACCGACAGCACGGCGTAGTAGGTCAGCGCCGCGGCCCAGTCGGTCAGGTGGTCCGCCCAGAACTCCTTCACCGTGCGCCGGAGCACCACCCGCCAGGACTCCTGGGGGAGCTCGGTGGGCTTGCGGGCGCCGGTCTGCGGGTGGCGAGTCATGCGCGTTCACCGCCTCGGGGCACACCGACCCCACAGGAAATAGTGACAAAACGCTACATAAGCAGCGGGGGACAGGCACCCGGAGTGTCACCGCTCAGTGCTGGAGCGCGACCTTCGCCGCCACGATGACCAGACCCAGCGCCATGTTCACGATCCCCACCGACACCACCGCCCACCGGGACGCGCCCACCCGGATGACGGCGGCACTGGCCCACCCGACCTGCTGGGCGACGGCGATGGAGACCGCCAGCCATGCCGCGCCCTCCGGCCCGAGCCCCAGCAGCGGACTCACCGCGACCGAGGCCGCGGGCAGCAGCGCGGCCTGCACGATCGGCCACTCCCGAACGCACACCTGGCGGATCTCGCGCCACGTGACCTTCTGCGCGCGCAGGCGGTCGCCGACGAAGCCCGCGTAGACGTGGGCGGCCCAGAACACCAGGCCGGTACAGATCAGCAGCAGCACCAGTTCCAGGCGCGGGTACGGGCCCGCCGAACCGGCACCGGCCACCACCGAGGCGGCGAGCAGCGATCCGTAGACGGCGCCGGTGTAATTGGCGCGGCCCGTGCCGGGGGCCTCCCGGCCGGAGAGGTCTCGCGGGGAGGAGCCGGCGGCTGTCACCTCCCCAGGATCACCGAGGGAGCCCGGCCCCGCACGGTCGCACGGCAGCCGCCGCGACCGGCGGGCCACCGGCACGCGCCGCTCACGGCGACCGCGACCGGAGCTCCGCCCGGCCCGGACGGTCTCGTCGTCCGGGCCGGGCGTCCCCTCCAGGTCCAGGGCACGACGGCTCGGGCGGCGAGCCGGCCCGGCCCGCCCCGGGAACGCGACGTCCGAATCCCGCCAGCGACCCGCCCCCGCGATGCCGCACAGTGGAGGGGTGACGAGCGACACGACCGACGAGGACAGCAGGTACGAGGCGGTGTGCAGCCGCGACGCCCGCTTCGACGGCGAGTTCTTCTTCGCGGTGGCGACGACGGGGATCTACTGCCGCCCCAGTTGCCCGGCGGTCACGCCCAAACGGCGCAACGTCCGGTTCTTCCGCACGGCGGCGGCCGCCCAGGGATCGGGTTTCCGGGCCTGCCGCAGATGCCGCCCGGACGCGGTGCCGGGCTCGGCGGCGTGGAACGCGCGGGCGGACGTGGTGGGCCGCGCGATGCGGCTGATCGCCGACGGGGTCGTGGACCGGGAGGGCGTCGCGGGGCTGGCCGGACGGCTCGGGTACAGCGCGCGGCAGGTGCAGCGTCAGCTCAACGCGGAAGTGGGGGCGGGCCCCATCGCCCTCGCCCGCGCGCAGCGGGCCCACACCGCCCGCATCCTGCTGCGGACCACGGACATGCAGGCCGCGGAGATCGCCTTCGCCGCCGGTTTCGCGAGCGTACGGCAGTTCAACGACACGGTCCGCGCGGTGTACGCGCTCACGCCGACCGGGCTGCGGCAGGCACGCCCCGCCCGGCACACGGCCGCCGGTACCGCCGCCGGCGTGCCGCTGCGGCTGTCGTACCGGGGGCCGTACGACACCGGGCGGGTCTTCGACTACCTGGCGGCCCGCGCGATCCCCGGTGCCGAGGAGATGACGGGAACCCGAGGCAGGCGGGTCTACCGGCGGACGCTGCGGCTGCCGCACGGGCCCGCGGTCGCCGAGGTCGAGGAGGCCGCGCCCGGCAGGGGCGGCGACTGGCTGGAGTGCCGGCTGCACCTGACCGCGCTGCGCGACCTGACCACCGGGACACAGCGCGTGCGGCGCCTGTTCGACCTGGACGCCGATCCGTACGCGGTCGCCGAACGGCTGTCCGCGGACCCGGCGATGGGGGCGCTGGCCCGCGCCCGCCCCGGACTGCGGGCGCCCGGGGCGGCGGACCCGCACGAGCTCGCCGTGCGGGCGGTGCTGGGCCAGCAGGTGTCCGTGGCGGCCGGGCGCCGGCTCGGCGCGGCGCTGGTCGCCGCCCACGGCGAGCCGCTGGCGGCGCCGAGCGGCGGTCTGACGCATCTGTTCCCCGACGCGGACACGCTAGCCGGGGCGTCGCTGGAAGCCGTCGGCATGCCGCAGGCCCGGCGGGAGACGCTGCGCGGCCTGGCCCGCGCCCTCGCCGTCGGCGAGGTCACCCTCGATCCGGGCGCGGACCGGGACGGCGCGGAGAAGGACCTGCTCGCGCTGCGCGGCATCGGGCCGTGGACGGCCGGCTACATCCGGATGCGGGCCCTGGGAGATCCCGATGTGCTGCTGGAGGGCGATGTCGCGGTGCGCGCGGGGGCCACGCGTGCCGGTGTCCCGCTGGAGGACGCCGAGGGCTGGCGGCCGTGGCGCACCTACGCGATGCACCTGCTGTGGAGCGCCGGTTGACCCGAGGACCGCGGGAACGCGACGTCCGAATCCCGCCGGACATCGGTGAGGAACCACCGCAGAATCACAGATGTCACTGAAAGCGTGAGGAAAGAGAAGGACCGATGACCGTCTACACGACGTTCGACAGCCCGCTGGGCGAACTGCTGCTGGTCGGCGAGGAGTCACCGACCGCGAAGGGCGGCACGGCGCTCACCTCGCTGTCGGTGCCGGACCAGAAGGGCGGCGTCGTCACGGCGGACCTGGCGGACGGCGCGCGTGCCGACCACGCCGCGTTCACCGAGATCACCCGCCAGCTCCGGGCGTACTTCGCCGGCGAACTGACGCACTTCGACATCGAGTTCACCAGCGCGGGGACCGCCTTCCAGCAGCAGGTGTGGAAGACGCTGGAGAGCATCGGCTACGGCACGACGCTCACCTACGCGGACGTCGCCGAGGCGATGGGCATTCCGCGGACCTCGTCGCGCGCGGTCGGCACCGCGATCGGCCGCAACCCGCTGCTGGTCGTCCGTCCCTGCCACCGCGTGGTCGGCGCCAAGGGCGCGATCACCGGCTACGCGGGCGGCGTGGAGCGCAAGCGCCTGCTGCTGGACCTCGAGGCCGGGAGCGGGGCGGCATGAGGACGACGGCCGTGACCACCACCGCCGCACCGGCCACGACGCCCCTGCGCGAGCGGGTCGACACCGAGGACTGGCCGGCGCTGGCCGCCGGACTCGACGCCCACGGGAGCGCCCTGACCGCCCGTCCGGTCCTCTCGCCCGCCGAGTGCCGCGCGGTCGCCGCGCTCTACGACGAGCCCGGGCGGTTCCGCTCGACCGTCGACATGGCACGGCACCGCTTCGGCTCGGGGCAGTACCGCTACTTCGCGTACCCCGTCCCCGAGCCCGTGCGGGCCCTGCGGGCGGCGTTCTACCCGCGGCTGCTGCCGGTCGCCCGCGACTGGGCCGCCCGCCTGCGGCAGCCCGCGCCCTGGCCCGACAGTCTCGACGAGTGGCTGGCGACGTGCCACGCCGCCGGCCAGGCCCGCCCGACGCCGATCCTGCTGCGCTACGGCGCGGGCGACTGGAACGCGCTCCACCGCGACCTGTACGGGGACCTCGTCTTCCCGCTCCAGGTGGTCATCGGGCTCGACGTCCCCGGCGAGGACTACACCGGCGGCGAGTTCCTGATGACGGAGCAGCGGCCGCGGGCGCAGACCCGGGGCTCGTCCGCCACCCTGCCCCAGGGCCACGCGCTGGTCTTCACCACCCGCGACCGGCCGGTGCGCTCGGCCCGCGGCTGGTCGGCCGGCCCGATGCGGCACGGGGTGAGCACCGTGCGCGCCGGCCGGCGCCACACCCTCGGCCTGGTCTTCCACGACGCCTCGTGACGACGTACGTGCTGACCGGCCCGGACGGGCTGTCGTACCGCAGCGCGGCCCCTGGGACGCTGGGCGGGCACCGGCGCGGCCGGCTGTACGGCCGCCTCGACTGCCCGGCCGCTCTGCGGGCCATAGCGCGCGGCGGGTACGTGCGGGAGCGGGTGTTCTTCGCGGACGAGGCGACGGCCGTCGCCGCGGGTTACCGGCCCTGCGCCCGCTGCCTGCCCCAGCGGTACCGACAATGGAAGGCGACACCGACGGAGCGGAACGCCATGACCCACCTCGACGCACCCGCGGCGGCACCGGCCTCGCCGCCGGTCCCGCCCGAGGGCCTGGCCGTGCTCGACGGCCTACCGGGACCGGCGCCGCACACCGGGGCCGAACTCGCCGCGCTGCTGGGCCTGCTGGGCGACGCCCGCCCCCGCGTGCGCGCCGTCGCCCTGGGCCACAGCCGGGACGCCGCCTCCCGGGCCGCCGCCGAGGACTTCGCCGAGGCGTGGCGCGCGTCGGACGGCACCGTCGCGGCCCTCGTGGACTGGCCCGAACGGGCCGCGTCGTGGCTGCGGGCCGCGCGGCGGCTGACCTCGCCGGCGCCGGACGCCTGGGTGGTGGCCGCGGCGCCGGCCGGGTGGGCGCAGCCGGCCCGCCGGCTGCGGCGCGGTACGCCCTGGGACCCGGCGCGTACGTACGGCTTCGCCGCGCTCGGCGACGCGCGCGTGGTGGCCGCAGCCGGGGCGGAGACGCTCCAGGGCCTGCGCGGCGCGACCCCGGACGGCCGGACCTGGCAGGTGGACCGGGGGTGGGTGACCACGGCCGCCCCGGGCGGGGGCGGTGCCCGGTGAGCGCGCTCATCCCCCGACCCCGGCTGCGGGTGGCGCCCGGCGCGGTGCACGTGCCGGGCTGGCTCACCCTGGACCAGCAGCGGGAGCTGGTCGTCGCGTGCCGCGCCTGGGCCATGGGCCCGGTCCCGATCCGGCACACCCGGCTCCCCCGCGGCGGGGTGATGTCGGTGCGCACGGTCTGCGTCGGCTGGCACTGGCGGCCCTATCGCTACACCCGTACCGCGGACGACGTGAACGGCGCCCGGGTCGCGCCCTTCCCCGACTGGATGGTGGGGCTGGGGCGCCGCGCCCTGGTCGCGGCCTACGAGGACCCGGCGGCGGGCGACGGCTACACCCCGGACACCGCGCTGATCAACTTCTACGACGGCGACGCCAGGCTCGGCATGCACCAGGACAAGGACGAGCGCAGCGCCGCGCCGGTCGTGTCGCTGACCATCGGCGACAGCTGCGTCTTCCGCTTCGGCAACACCGAGAACCGCAACCGCCCGTACACGGACCTGGAACTGGCCTCCGGCGACCTGTTCGTCTTCGGCGGCCCGTCCCGATTCGCCTACCACGCCGTCCCGAAGGTCCACCCGGGCACGGGCGACCCCGCCACCGGTCTCGCCTCCGGCCGGCTGAACATCACGATGCGGGTCACGGGACTGGACGACGGGTCGCGGGGCCGGGCGCCACGGGCGTGACGGCACCGCCGGGGCCCGGGCGCAGGCCGGGGGCCAGCACCAGGGTGACAGCGACGGAGAGGGCGGCCATGCCCGCCATCGCGGTCGCCGGGGAGGTGCGCTGGGCGACGGCGCCGGCCAGGGCGGCGCCCAGGCCCTGGCAGGTGAGCATGCCGGAGGAGTGCAGCCCGAGGGCGTGACCGCTGAGTTCGTCGGGGGTGAGGGCCATCAGTCGCTCCTGGAGCAGCAGGCTCGCCGCGTAGCCGACGGAGGCCACGGCGACGACGGCCGCCGCGAGGGGCAGCGCGGGGTGCAGCGCGAAGACCAGGTAGGGGGCCGCGAGGAGCAGGCGCAGGGCGGCGCCCGCGCGTTCCCGCCACCACGGCGGGACGAACCGGCCGGCCATGGTGTCGCCGACGAGCATGCCGCAGGCCGCGGCGGCCAGGAGCAGCCCGGCGTTCTCCGGCGCGTAGGGGACGAAGAGCGACTCGCAGCCGACGATCAGGCCGTTGGGGACCCAGAGCGCGAGGTACACGTAGCGGCGCGGCCGGGCGGACCACAGGAGCACGTTGGTCCGCCAGGTCTCGGCCGCCGAGGGGCGGCCGCCCGCCCGCGGCGGCCTGGCGCGCAGTCCGGTGAGGGCGGTCGCCGCGGCGGCGAGGTAGAGGGCCGCGCCGGCGAGCAGGACCCCGCGCGGTGACAGGGCGGCGAGCAGCAGACCGCCGGCGGCGAAGCCGCAGACCTGCATGGTGCCGGTCGCCATGTTCAGCACGGAACGGCCCAGCAGGAAGCCGCCCTTGGGGAGGATCTCGTGGAGCAGCCCGTAGCGCACGCCGCCGCCCAGGGACGCCACCAGTCCTTCGGCCGGCAGGATGACGAACACGGCCCAGATCGGCAGGCCGGGGACGGCCAGTACGGCGGTGCCGAGGGCGAAGACCAGGGCGACCGCGGCGAGCGCCGCACGCGGCGGCAGGCGGTCGGCCGCCGACAGCAGGGTCGTCGCCCCCGCCACCTGCGCGAGGGAGGGGCCGAACATGGCGACGGCGGACAGCAGCGGCGAGCCCGTGGCGTCGTAGACCAGGGTGCTCAGGGCCAGCCCGCTGACCGTCTGCGCCGCGATCTGGCCGGTGGAGACCAGGAACAGCGGGGTGAACTCCCTTGTGCGGAAGAGTTCTTGGTAGGTGCGCATGGAACCGAGTCTCGGCGGCGCCGGTTCGGGCGGTTAATGTTTCGCGCGGGCGCGAAAGGTGAGGAGGGCGGGGCATGGGCTGGTGGGTGGTGAACTCGGAGACGCTGGTGGGCAGCCGGTTCGTCGTCTCCCCGCTGGCCGAGGCCATCGCCGCCCTCAAGCTGCTCGACCGGGGCACGGCCGCGCACCCCGGGGAGCGCGGCTGGCTCGGCACGCACCTGCCCGCGTACCGGGAGCGGCTGGCCGCCGACCCGGTGACCGGGCTGCTGGTGCGTGCCGCTCTGGGGCGCACCTGGAACGCCGACTTCCTCACCCCCACGCCTTCCGGCGAGGGCGCTCCCGGCTTCGAGGAGGAGCTGCAGCGGATCCGCGAGACCCCGCCGGACGCCGCCCGTGAGCATCTGACCGTGTCGCTCGGCGGACCGCTCCCCGCCCCGCTGCGCCGCGCGGACCTGCCGGAGCGCGCGGCGGACGTCGTCGCCTGGGTGTGGACGCACACGGTGCTGCCGCAGTGGCCGCGCCGGCGGCGGGTCATCGAGGCCGACATCGTGGCGCGCACGGCACAGCTCGGCCGCGGCGGCTGGGCGGAGGCGCTGGACGACATGCGCCGCGGGATGCGCTGGCTCGGCGAGGGCCGGTTGCAGATCAACACGCGGGACTACCCGCCGCGCGACCTGTCCGGCGCCCGGCTGATGTTCGTGCCCGTCACCCCGCGCACCGGGTGGGTGTCCTGGGACGAGCCCGTGCGGTACGCGGTGGTCTACCCGTGCTCGGGCGCGCTGGCCGAGGCGGGGCGGCAGCGGGTCCCCGAGGCGCTCGGTTCGCTGCTCGGCCCGGCGCGCGCCGCCGTCCTGGTGCTGCTCGCGACGCCGATGAGCACTACTCAGCTGGTCGCCCTGACCGGTCAGGGGCTGGGCTCGGTGGGACGTCATCTGAAGGTGCTGCTCGACGCCCGTCTGGTGCGCCGCCGGCGGGCGGGGCGTTCCGTGCTCTACTACCGGACGGAGACCGGCGACGCCCTGGTCGCGGCCCAGCAGGACGGCTGACGGAAGGAGCGGGGCATGGTCCACAGACCCGTGCCGTTCGACGAGCTCGACCGCAAGATCGTCGCGGCTCTGATCGCGAACGCCAGGACGAGCTTCGCCGAGATCGGCGCGGACATCGGCCTGTCGGCCACCGCCGTCAAACGGCGGGTGGACCGGCTGCGGGAGTCCGGGATCATCACCGGGTTCACCGCCACGGTCCGGCCCGCGGCCCTCGGGTGGCGGACGGAGGCGTACGTGGAGGTGTACTGCGAGGGCGCGGCGCCGCCCCGGCGGCTGGCCGAGGTCGTCAGGAACCACCCGGAGATCACGGCGGCGATGACGGTGACCGGCGGCGCGGACGCCCTGCTGCACGTCCGGGCGACCGACGTCGGGCACTTCGAGGAGGTCCTGGAGCGGATCCGGACCGAGCCCTTCATCCGGAAGACGATCAGCTACATGGTGCTGTCGCACCTGCTGCCCGACAGCCCGGAGGCGGGGGCGGCGCGGCCCGCCTCGGAGGGCGCAGCAGACCTGCGCTGAAGGGCCCGCCGACGCAGCATCGCTGCGTGTGCTCGCAGCGTCCGGATCTTGTCGTCCAGGGCCCCCGATTCCTACCGTTGAGCCGTTCCCCCGGCCTTACCGCAGGAAGCGGAGGAGTTCGCCGTGCCCGAGAACCGTGTGGCCCGCCCCCGGCGTTATCTGGTCTGCCCGCCGGACCACTTCGATGTGCGCTACGCGATCAACCCGTGGATGCGGGAGGGCGTGCGGGTCGACACCGCGCTCGCCCGGCAGCAGTGGGCCGCGCTGGTGCGGGCCTACCGGGAGCACGGTCACACGGTGGAGTCCGTGGAGCCGGTCCCGGGGCTGCCCGACATGGTGTTCGCCGCCAACTCGGCGCTGGTGGTGGAGGGGCGCGTGTTCGGCTCGTCCTTCCTCGCGCCCGAGCGCCGCCCGGAGGCCGAGGAGTACGCGGCCTGGTTCAAGGCGGCGGGTTTCGACGTGCACCGCCCTGTGTCGGTCTGCGAGGGGGAGGGCGACCTGGTGCCGGTGGGCGGTTTCGTCCTGGCCGGTACGGGCTTCCGCACCGTCCGGGCGGCGCACCACGAGGTGCAGGAGTTCCTCGGTGTGCCGACGATCGGCCTGCAGCTGGTGGACCCGCGCTTCTACCACCTGGACACCGCGCTGTTCGTCCTCGACGACGGGGCCGCGGGCGGGCCGGCGAACATCGCGTACCACCCGGAGGCGTTCTCCCCCGGCAGCCGCGAGGTGCTGCGCCGGATGTTCCCCGACGCGGTCGTCGCCACCGCGGACGACGCCCTGGTGTTCGGCCTCAACTCGGTCTCGGACGGCCGGCACGTGTTCATGGCGCCCGCCGCCAGGGGGCTGTCCGAGCAGCTCGCGGGGCGGGGCTACGTGCCCGTCCCCGTCGACCTCACGGAGTTCCACAAGGCCGGCGGGGGCATCAAGTGCTGCACACAGGAGATCCGCCCGGCGCCCTGAAGCGCCGGGGCCGCCGCCCGGCTTCCCCGCCCCGGGGTCCCCTGCCCGCCGTCACACGGGCAGGGAGCGGTTGAACAGCCGCACCTGGCCGCGGGCGATCGGCCGGCCCGCCGCGTCGGTGATCACCGCCGGCCAGAGCTGAAGGCTCCGGCCCTGCTGGAGGGGAGTGCCGCGGACGTCGAGGCGGCCCCGGACGTACGGGAGCAGGAAGTCGGTCCGGTTGCCGACGCCGACGGCGAACCGGCCCTCGGAGCGCACGGCGTAGGAGGCGCCGACGCTGGCCACGCTCTCGATCACGGTGGAGTAGAGGCCTCCGTGGGTGATCCCCCACGGGGTGTGGTGCTCCTCGGTGGCCTCCAGGTGGGCGGTGACCTCCTGCGCGCTGATCGTGTCGTAGTGCAGCCCGACGGCGCGCAGGAAGGCTCCGGCGGCCTCAGGGTCGAGGTCCGGGTCGGTGGTCTCCGTCATCGTGGCTCCCTCCTGTTCGTCCTGTGACGCGGGCGGGGTCAGTGGGCCTGCGGGGCGGGCCGGTTGCCGACCAGCACGAGGGCGGCGACGGCGGCGGCCGCCAGGCCCACGCCGGGGATGAGCACGGCCAGGTGCAGGGCTCCGGTGAAGGCACCGCCGACGGCATCGGTGACGGTGTCCCGGAGCGCGGCGGGCAGGGTGGAACCCTGGGCGCCGGTGCCGACGGCCTGGGTCACCTGGTCGGCGACACGGGAGGGGACACCGCGGTCGGAGAGTTCACCGGGCAGCCGGGAGGCGAGACCGCTGGTGAGTACGGTGCCCGTGACGGTCGCCCCGAGCGTGCCGCCGACCTGGCGGAAGAGGTTGACGGTGCCGCTGGCCATGCCGCCGTCGGTATGCGGCACGCTGATGACGGCCACGGCCGTGCTCGGCGGCAGGACCAGGCCCGCGCCGGCACCGAACATCGCCATCAGCAGCACGATCACCTCCGTCGACGAGGTGGGCGTCTGGGCCGTCATCAGCAGCGTACCCGCCGAGGCCAGCAGGGCGCCGGCGCCCAGGGTCGCCTTGAAGCCGATGCGGCGGGCGATCGCCGCGGCCACGTAGCTGACCAGCACATAGGAACCCATCAGCGGCAGGAGCAGCAGGCCCGCGTCGAGGATGGACTCGTGCCGGATCCGCTCGAAGTACAGCACCTGGGCGAAGGCGGTGGCCACGAAGGCGTACTGGGCGATCATCGCGACGACGTTGGCCGTGGCGAAGGAGCGGCCGCGGAAGAGCCGCAGCTTGAGCATGGGCGTCCGGGTGCGCGCCTCGTGGACGACGAAGGCGGCGAGCGAGGCGGCGGCGACCGCGAAGGCCGTGGTCGCGTGGGTGGTGCCGAAGCCGGTGTGGCCGCCCTCGACGAGGCCGTAGTTCAGCGCGCCGATGGCGAGGACCGCGAGCACGAGACCCGGCGGGTCCAGGTGGCGTCCGGGCTGCCGGCTCTCGGTGACGAACCGGGGCGTCAGCACCAGGACCAGCACCGCCAGGGCGACGTTGACCAGGAACACCGCGTGCCAGGACCAGCGCTCGAGGATCAGCCCCGCGGCGACCGGCCCGAAGGCCAGGCCTATGCCGGAGACGGCGACCCAGATGCCGACGGCCCGGGTCCGGGCGTGCGGCTCCGCGAACATGCCGGTCACCAGGGACAGGCTGTTCGGCAGGATGGCGGCGCCGCCGAGGCCCATGAGGGCCTGGCCCACGATGACACCCGAGGCGCCCGAGGCCAGCGAGGTGACGAGGCTGCCCCCGCCGAGCAGCACCATGCCGAGGGCGAAGACGCGCCGCCGGCCGAGGCGGTCGCCGACGGTCCCGGCGGAGAGCACGAAGCTGGCCACCATCATCGAGTAGATCCCGGCGATCCACACCAACTGGGCGCCGGACACCCGCAGGTCCTGCTGGAGCGGGGCGAGGACGGCGGTGGTCTGGGTGATGTTCACGAACATCGCCATCTGGCCGAGGCTCGCGACGACGAAGCCGATCCATCGCTTCCTCGCCTCCCCCGGATCCGGTGTCCTCACGGTGGTCGCGGCGTCGGACGCACCCGCACTGACGGCCTGGTCCGTGGCGGCGCTCGGGCTCCTCATGAGCTGTTCCCTTCCCGGCTGAGTTCGACTTTCGAACCTAGCTTGACGGGCACGCTACCACGTCTGAGTTCTTTCTGAGAACTCAGGTAGGATCCGGAGCATGGAATACCTCGACCAGGACACCTCGAACTGCTCCGTCGGGCGGGCCGTCGGGCTCGTCGGCCAGTCCTGGGTGCTGCTGATCCTTCGCGATGTCACCCGCGGGGTCAGGCGCTTCAGCGACCTCCAGGACCACCTCGGCGTCTCCCGCTCGGTGCTGGCGGACCGGCTGGGCGGCCTGGTCGCCCACGGGCTCCTCGAACTGCACACGTACCAGGAGCCCGGCGCCCGGCGCCGGGCCGAGTACGTGCTCACCGACAAGGGCCGGGACCTCTACCCGCTGCTCACCTCGCTGCGGCAGTGGGGCGACAAGTACCTCGCCGACCCCGAGGGCCCCGCGCTGCTGGCCACCCACCACGACTGCGGTGCGCCCGTACGGGCCCGGCTGGTCTGCGACGAGGGCCATGTGATCGGCGCCCCGGAAGAGGTCGACCGCAGCCCGGGCCCCAGCGCCCGGCCCCGCCCCACCGCCGACGTACCGGCCTGAGCGAACCCGCGCCGCACGGGGCACGCCGCCCCGTGGCGGGGGGTCGCCATGGCCCTCAAGCGGCCGCCGCGGGCGGGGACCAGGGCCCACTGTCAGACCGGCGCCCTACCGTGAGGCGGGATGATCGCTGACGACGGGAGACGGGCGATGGGCGCCTCCGGCTGGGACTACGTCACTTCGTACCGCGGGAGCGTCGAGGCGACGCTCGAAGCCCTGCACGAGCAGGTCTTCCAGGAGCTCTACGGCGACGATGAGCAGTACGCCGATCGCGCGGCGCTCTACGCCGACGAGTCCCTCGAGGATTCGGGCACCCACTCGATTTTGGACGTCCGCCGCGTCGTCGACACGCCCGCGGGTCCTGGCAGGGGCGACTGGGACCACTGCACGCTGCGCCCGCTGCGCCCCGAAAGGCTGCTGCATCACTTCGGGACGGCGGAGCCGACCCCACAGCAGTTCGAGGACGCCTTGGCGCGCGCCAAGGCCCCGTCCTCACCCAGGTCACGCAGGTCACGCAGGTCACGTGGAACTGAGGCGATGACTCTGACCGACGAGCAGGAGCTGCGCTGGACCGGGCACTATGTGCTTCTCCACGCGAACGGAGAGCCCACGTCGGCTTCTTCGGCGTATCCGGAGACTGACCGCCAAATCCGGAGACTGACCGCCCGACGTGCCCGGCCGGGCGCTCAGCCGCGCCGTGGCGGCGCCGTGCTGTCGCGGACGACGAGTTCCGGCGTCGGCTGGGCCACGTCACGGGCCGGGCGGCCGCCGAGCAGGCGGACGAGTTCCGCCGCCGCGCGCCGGCCGAAGGCCGTCGCGTCGCGGTCCAGGGCGGTCAGGCGGGGGTGCGTCGCGCGGCAGAGCGCCGAGTCCTCCCAGGCGACGAGGGACAGGTCGCGCGGTACGGACAGCCCCATGCCGAGCGCCACACCGGCGCCCGCGACCGCCATCACGTCGTTGTCGTAGATGATCGCCGTGGGCGGCTCGGCCCCGGCCAGCGCGAGCCGGGTGGCCTCGGCCCCCTGGCCCTCGGAGTAGTCGGTGGTGACCGAGCGGACCCCGGGCAGGCCCAGGCGGGCGGCCCCGGTCCGCAGCGAGGCGACGCGGCGCGTGGTGTGCGCCAGGCCGGCCAGGCCCGCGACGTGCACGACACGGCGGTGGCCCAGCCCCGCGAGGTGCTCGACGATCGCGCCCATGGCGGCGGCGTCGTCCACCCGGACGGTGGAGATCACCGGGTACGGGACGGGCTCCCGGGGCTCGCGGTCGACCTCGCGGCCGCCGACGACCACCGCGGGCAGGCCCAGGGAGTCCAGCAGGGCCGGCCGGGGATCGCCGATGCGCGGGTCCACCACGATGACCCCGTCGACCCGCTGCTCGGCCCACCACCTGCGGTAGACGGCGCACTCCTCCTCCGCTCCCGCGACCACCCGGAAGAGCAGGCCGAGGTGGCGTTCCGAGAGCACCTCCTGCATGCCCGAGACGAGTTGGAGGAAGAACGACTCGATGCCCAGTGAGCTCGCCGGGCGGGCGAGCACCAGGCCCACGGTCGCGGCGCCCTCCCCCGACAGGGCCCGCGCGGCGGTGCTGGCCCGCCAGCCGAGCTGGTCGGCGACCCCGCGCACGCGCCTGCGGGTGGTCTCGGAGACCCCGGGGCGGTCGTTGAGGGCGAAGGACACGGCGCTCTCGGAGACGCCGGCCCGCCGGGCGATGTCCTTCATCGTGGGCCGCCGGGCGGGCACACGCCGTCCGGTCCGGGCGGCGGGCGGCGGTTCCACCGGTGGCTCGTGCGCCGCGATCGTGGGCCCCCTCGCATCGTCCGCGTGACGTCGTGCGCGCCGGGCCCCGGGCGGCGCGACGCGCGCACCAGTATCCCCCAGCCGGGGAAGGCCGCGTACTAAAGCGCTTGAGTCACGCGCCTCTAAAGCGCATTAGTGCTGACGCCCGAATTCCGGCCGCACATCGTTGACCTGCCACTTCTTCGCCCCAAGGAACAAATGAGAGAGGCGAGTTGACTTTCCCGGGGCGCGGTGCCACCTTGTCGTGGGCGCGCGGCGGCTACTCCCCCAGCCGCGCCGATCACGGGACGGATCCCCCGACCGCCCCGCGACCACCGGCAATGCCGCCGCGCGCCCACCCAGCTCGTACGAACACGGGAACCGCCATGACACCGCGCTTCGGCGTCAACTACACGCCCAGCCAAGGCTGGTTCCACCACTGGCTCGACTTCGACCTCGACGCCGTCCGCGCCGACCTGGACTCCGTCGCCCGCCTCGGGCTGGACCACATCCGGGTCTTCCCCCTGTGGCCGCTGTTCCAGCCCAACCGCACGCTGATCCGGCCGCGCGCCGTCGAGCAGCTGGTCGCGCTGGTCGACGCCGCCGCCGAACACGGCCTGGACGTCAACGTGGACGGCCTGCAGGGCCACCTGTCGAGCTTCGACTTCCTGCCCTCCTGGACGGCCACCTGGCACCGCCGGAACATCTTCACCGACCCGGACGTCGTCGCCGCCGAGGCGGAGTACCTGCGCACCCTCGCCGCCGCGCTCGCCGACCGGCCCAACTTCCTCGGCATGACCGTCGGCAACGAGATCAACCAGTTCTCCGGCCCGCCGCACCCGGACCCGGACCCCATCGGTCCGGCCGAGGCGGACGCCTGGCTGCGCCTGATGCTCGACGCCTGCGAGCGGGGCGCCCCCGGCAAGCTCCACCTGCACGCCGAGTACGACGCCGCCTGGTACCAGGACGACCACGCCTTCACCCCCGGGCAGGCCGCCCGGCTCGGCTTCGCGACCGCCGTCCACTCCTGGGTCTTCAACGGCACGGCCCAGCGGCACGGCCACGCGGGCGTCGCCACCGAGCACCACGCGGCGTACATGATCGAGCTGTCCAAGGCCTGGGCCACCGATCCGCACCGCCCGGTCTGGCTGCAGGAGGTCGGCGCCCCGGCGCCCGTGGTGCCGCCCGAGCACGCGGCGGCGTTCGCCACCGCCACCATCGCGGGCGCCCTGGACTGCGCTGACGTGTGGGGGGTGACCTGGTGGTGCTCGCACGACGTGTCCCGGTCCCTCGCCGACTTCCCCGAACTCGAGTACACACTCGGGCTCCTCACCAACGACCGCGAGGTCAAGCCGGCGGGCACCGCCGTGGCCCGCGCCGTGGCGGAACTGCGCGACCGCGGGTACGCGCCGCGGCCCCGGACGACCGCGCTCGTCGTCGACGTGGGCGACAGCGTGACGGCCCCCCGCAGGGCCGGCTGCGCCCCCGGCGGCGAGGTGTTCGAGGCCTGGGCCGCGCTGACCGCCCAGGGCGTACGGCCCGCCCTGGTGCTGGCCGACCGGGCCGCCGACGCGGAGCACCTGGCCGCCCGCGGCATCACCGAGGTCGTCACCCCCGCGCAGGTCCGCTGAGCGTCCTGACCACCGGGCGCCCGGACTGCCGAACCCCGGTCCGAGCGGACCCCGCACACCCCGTCCCCCGGCGGGCCCCCCGGCACGGGTCCCGTACCCGTGCCGGGGGGCTCGGGGACGCTCCCGGCCGCATCTCCGTCAGCCCTTTCCCGGGGGTGCCGTGGCCTGACAGACTCGTCCGGTGACCGAATTCGACCTGCTCGTCATCGGATCCGGCCCGGGCGGCCAGAAGGCCGCCATCGCCGCGGCCAAGCTGGGCCGCCGGGTCGCCGTCGTCGACCGCCCCGACATGGTCGGCGGGGTCTCCATCCACACCGGCACCATTCCGTCCAAGACGCTCCGCGAGGCCGTGCTCTACCTGACCGGGCTCACCCAGCGGGATCTGTACGGCCAGAGTTACCGCCTCAAGGAGGACATCACCATCGCGGACCTCACCGCGCGCACCCAGCACGTGGTGAGCCGCGAGGTGGACGTGATCCGCAGTCAGCTCTCCCGCAACCGCGTCACCATGCTCACCGGGACCGGCCGCTTCACCGACGACCACACGGTCGCCGTGGAGGACCCGTCCGGCCGCGAGGTGCTGGTGACCGCCGAGAACATCGTCATCGCCACCGGCACCCGCCCGGCGCGCCCGTCGACCGTGGAGTTCGACGACCGCACGGTGATGGACTCCGACAGCGTGCTCAACCTGGACCGGGTGCCCCGCTCCATGGTCATCGTCGGCGCCGGCGTCATCGGCATCGAGTACGCCTCGATGTTCGCGGCGCTGGGCAGCAAGGTGACGGTGGTCGAACAGCGGGACGGGATGCTGGACTTCTGCGACATCGAGGTGGTCGAGGCGCTCAAGTACCACCTGCGGGACCTCGCCGTGACCTTCCGCTTCGGTGAGACGGTGGCGGCCGTGGAACGGCATCCGACGGGCACCCTCACCGTCCTGCAGAGCGGGAAGAAGATCCCCGCGGACGCCGTCATGTACTCGGCCGGACGGCAGGGCCTCACCGAGGGCCTCGACCTGGGCAAGGCGGGCCTCGCCGCCGACAAGCGGGGCCGCATATCCGTCGACGAGCACTACCGCACCTCCGTGCCGCACATCTACGCCGTCGGTGACGTCATCGGCTTCCCGGCGCTCGCGGCCACCTCCATGGAGCAGGGCAGACTCGCCGCCTACCACGCCTGCGGCGAACCGGTGAACGCGATGCACGGGCTGCAGCCGATCGGCATCTACACGATTCCGGAGATCAGCTTCGTCGGGCGTACGGAGGACCAGCTCACCGACGACAACGTGCCCTTCGAGGTGGGCATCTCGCGCTACCGGGAACTGGCCCGCGGCCAGATCATCGGCGACTCGCACGGCATGCTGAAGCTGCTGGTGTCGACGGAGGACCGCACCCTGCTGGGGGTCCACTGCTTCGGCAGCGGCGCCACGGAGCTGCTGCACATCGGCCAGGCGGTGATGGGCTGCGGCGGCACGGTCGACTACCTGGTCGACGCGGTGTTCAACTACCCGACCCTCGCCGAGTCCTACAAGGTGGCCGCCCTCGACGCCACCAACAAGCTCCGCCAGATCAACCGCCTCACCGGCTGACCCGGGTCCGTCGTGTGCGGGGCGCCCCCGGGCCAGGGGGCGCCCCGCACTCGTACCCGCACCACCCGTTCGGCGGGGGAACGACGAGGGCGCCGCGTGGCAGCCTCCCGGAAGGGGGCGAAAGCACATCCGCCCCGTGACCCTCCGAGGGAGCACCCGCATGGCCACCAGGAAGAACCTCCGGGCCGACCGGACGAGCCTCACCCACAAGGTCGGCTACGCCCTCCGGCACCCCACGCGGGTCGCCGCGCACGCGCGGCGGGCCGCACGGGACCGCTGGCTCGCCCACCGGCACCGCGACCACGTCGCGTACTACCGGGCCGTCATGGCCAGCGACACCGCGCGCGACCCCGAGGCCGCCGTCGGCAGCGGCAGCCACGACCGCTGGCTTGCGCTGGGCGCGATGCAGTTCGACTACCTGCGCGAACACGGCCTGTCACCGCGGCACCGGCTGCTGGACATCGGCTGCGGCAACCTGCGCGCGGGCCGGCTCCTCATCGACTACCTCGACGCGGGCCACTACTACGGCATCGACATCTCCCCCGACATCCTGATCGCCGCCAAGCGCACCGTGACCGCGCAGGGCCTGCAGCGCAAGCTGCCGTACCTGACGCTCACCCACGACCTGACCTTCGACTTCCTGCCGGACCGCCACTTCGACGTGGTCCACGCGCACAGCGTCTTCTCCCACTCGCCGCTGGAGGTCATCGACGAGTGCCTGGCCCACGTGGCCCGGATCCTGGCGCCGGGCGGGTGGTTCGACTTCACGTTCGACCGCACCGAGGGCAAGGAACACCACGTGCTGCACGAGGACTTCTACTACCGCACCGAGACGCTGGTGGGGCTGGCCGCCCGGCACGGGCTGCGCGCCCGCTTCATGGACGACTGGGAGCTGCGCGGCCACGGCCAGTCGAAGATCCGCGTCCACGCGGCCTCCTCCGCCTCCGGCTGACGGCCCGGGGCCGCCCCTGGCGCGCGCCCCCTGCGAGCACCGCCGTCAGGGGGCCTCCGCGGCCTCCTGCTCGGCGCGCTTGCCGGACACGTGCTCGACCAGGTCCCGTACCGTGCCCATCCGCTCGACGTCGTCCGCCAGCAGCATCACGCCGACCTCGCGCTCCACGGCGTCGGCGGCACGCTGCTTGGCCCCGTCGCCCAGGCTCAGCTGGGCGAAGGTCGTGTCCGGCCCGATCTCCTCCGGCGCCACCTCCGCGCACCCGGCGACCACCCTGCGCACGATCCCGGCGACGTCCTCGGCCATGTTCCCTCTCCCCTCAGGTGACTGCCCGATGCGTCTACCCCGCCGGCGGCGGCGTACCCCGCCCGTCCGAGGGACCGTTCGGCCGGTGCCGGGCCGGTCACGGCACGCGCGGCCGGCCCGGCACATAGGGCGCGAGGATGTCGGCCACGGTGCGGTTGCGAGGCGTGGGGACGCCCAGCTCACGGCCGAGGTCGGCGACGCCTCCGCTGAGCCAGGGCAGTTCCAGGCGGTTGCCCTGCTCCAGGTCGTTGTGCATGGAGGAGGTCATCGTGGCGGGCAGCGTGTCGCAGAAGGCCAGTTGCTCGTCGACGAAGGACTCGTCGAGGTGTGCGCCCGCCGCGCGGCCGACGGCGACGGCCTCCGCCATGACGTCGCGCAGCAGCCCTCGCGTCGCGGGATCGGTCCGCACGACGCCGATCGGCTGGCGCACGGCCGACGTGGTGCCCGACAGTCCGGTGAGGAACACGAACTTCTGCCACACGACCCGCGCGATGTCGGCGCTGACCTCGGCGTCGACGCCGGCCTTCTCGCACACCGCGCGGAACTCCTGGGCCCGGGCGGTCTGCTCCGCGTCGTACGGGCCGAAGACCAGCTTCTGCATCGTCCCGCGGTGGGAGACGACACCGGGCTCCTCGATGACGGCGGAGATGTAGCAGACCCCGCCCCACACGGCCTCGGACGGCAGGTGCCGTCGCAGGACGGCCTCCTTCTGCACCCCGTTCTGCAGGGAGATCACCCGTGCGCCCCCGTCGGCCAGGCCTCGCAGCCGTTCCGCGACGTCCTCGGTGTCCCACAGTTTGACCGCGACCAGCACGACATCGACGGGACCGAGGTCGCCGACGTCCGGCACGAAGCGGTCGGCCGGTGCCCTGAGCTCCCCCAGCGGGCTGCGGACGACCAGTCCGCCGTTGGCGCGGATCGCCTCCAGGTGCCTGCCCCGGGCGACGAAGGTGACCTCGTTGCCCGCCTCCGCGAGCCGGGTGCCGAAGTAGCCCCCGACGCCGCCCGCTCCCACGACCGCGATGCGCATGGCGTTCGTTCTCCCTTCCGGTTCCCAGCTCTTGGTAACCGTTATGAGGGTTACTATCTTCACATGAGCGAGCGCGCGCCGGCCACTCCCCGCACCCGCGTCACGGCCAGGGTCCGTGAACTGCGCTTCGACGCGGGATCGCCGGCGCTCGACCTCGTCGCCACCGTGGGGCGCCGCCCGAGCACGCCCGTGGAGCGGCTCGGAGACCACGACCGGCTCCGCTCCTGGTGCCAGGGGGTCGGGCTGACCCTGCGGGACGGGGAGGACGGACATGCCCTGCTGGGTGCCCTCCACGAACTGCGCTCCGCAGCCACCGACGTCGCCACCGCAGCGGTGGACGGCCGCGCGCCCCGGCCGGAGTCCGTCGCACTGCTCAACGACCTCGCGCGTGTCGAGCCGCCCGTGCCCCGGCTCCGCGTCGACCCCGAGGGGCGTCCGGGTTCCGGTACGGAACCGCTGTCATCCGCCCAGCTCCTCTCGGTCGTCGCCCGCGACCTGATCGCGCTGGTGACCGACCCGCGCCTGCGCGACCGGCTGCGCACCTGCGCGGCGGAGATCTGCGGCATGGTCTACCTCGACCACGTCAACGGCAACGGCAAACCGCGCAAGTGGTGCTCCATGGAACGCTGCGGCAACAACGCCAAGGCCGCCCGTCACCGGCACCGTGCCTCCGCGTCCGAGCCGGACCAGGCCTCGTCCACACGGTTGCCGGACGCTACGGCGGGGGCGGCTGCTCGAAGGCGGCGATGAAATGGCCGAGGTCGCGCCGGCGGCAGCTGGACGGCCACACGGCCCAGGTCCTGCGGACCAGGGGATCGCCGGCCAGCGGCGACCACATGACGGTCTCGGGGATCGGCTGCGCCCAGTTCGGCGGGGCCGGAGCGAACGCCCGCCCCGTGATCACGGCCGCCGGCCTCAACCTACGCGCTCAGCGGCTCCGCCGCGCCCGACCCGGGACCCGCGTCCAGGCCGTGGCCGCGCGGCACCGAGGTCAGCTCGTCCCACCAGGCGGGGCTCCCCTCACGGGGGAAGCCGACCCACTCCAGTCCCGCCGGGGCCTCCAGCCGTGCGCCGCGCGGTTCCGCGGGTCCGGCCGCCCGCTCGGCCGCGAGCAGCACCCCGAGGTTCTCCCTGACGACCAGCATCGCCTCGGACTCCGGCCCGGCCGGGCGCTCACGCATCAGCCCGACGTCGAGCTCGTCCGCGTGCAGCGCCTCCAGCTGGGCGGCCGTGGACAGATGGCGCGCCTGCACCCGGGTGTCGGGGTACGCCCACGACAGCTCGGTGAGCACGGGGGTCAGCAGGTCGGGCGGCAGCTCCAGCGGTACGCCCAGGCGCGGGGTGCCCTCGCCCCGCGAGGTCAGCGCCGCCATCGCCGGTACGGCCTGGTCGTGGCGTACGAGCACGGCCCGGGCCTCGTTGAGCAGCATCGCCCCGGCCTCGGTCGTCCATACCCCGGAGCTGGACCGCACCAGGAGTGTGACGCCGAGTTGCCGCTCCAGAGCGGTGACGGTCTGCGACAGCGCCGACTGGCTGACGTGCAGCCGCCGCGCCGCGGCCGACATCCCGCCCTCCTCCGCCACGGCGACGAGGACACGCAACTCCCGCAGTTCCATCCGGACATCCCACCAACGCGGCGCCCGCAGGACACCGCGACAGGCCAGGCCGGTTCCTTATGGCGGAACGCGCCGCCCCCCGGAGGTGACGCGCCGGGCGGGCCGGCCCCCGCGAGGCCTCCGCGGGGGGCCGCCGCCTCTCAGCGTGCCGCGGCCAATTGAGGCAGGACGTTCACCAGGGGCTCGCCCTGCGCGTAGCGCTGGAGCTGCTGCGTGATGAAGGCGAGGGAGGCGGGGGTGAAGGCGTCCGTGAAGGCCCCGACGTGCGGGGTGATCAGGATGCCGGGCAGGTACCACAGCGGGTGCCCGCTGGGCAGCGGCTCCGGCGCGGTGACGTCCAGGGCGGCGCGCAGCCGCCCGCGCCCGGCCTCCCGTACCAGCGCCTGCGTGTCGACGATCTCCCCCCTGGCCACGTTGACCAGGACGGCCCCGTCCTTCATCAGGGCGAGGCGGGACGCGTCCATCAGGTCGCGGGTCTCGTCCGTCAGGGGCGCGCACAGCACGACGGCGTCGGCGGAGGGGAGCAGCGCGGGCAGCTCCGCGAACCCGTGCACATGGCCGTCCGCCGTCTCGCGCGCGGTGCGGGCCAGCCTGACCACACGGCAGCCGAACGGGGCGAGCCTGGCCGCCACGGCCTTCCCGACCGCGCCCTGGCCCACCACCAGGACCTCCTTGCCGGAGAGCGTGGGGAAGACGCGGGGCCGCCACTCGCCGAGGGCGTGCCGCCGGGAGAAGTCGTCGAGGCCGCGCTCGGAGGCCAGGAGCAGGGTCACCGCCAGCTCGGCCGTGGCCTCGCCGTGCACACCGTTGGCGGTGGCGACGCGGCTGCCGGAAGGGAGCAGCCCCAGGAAGGGGGAGAGGTAGTCGTGACCGGAGCTGAGGACCTGCAGGACCTCCAGCCGCTCGGCGCGGTGCAGCAGCCGGTCCAGGATCTCGTGCTGCTTGGCCGGGACGGGCGGGACGACCACGAACCGTACGTCCCGGGGATCGGACGGGAAGGCCGAAAGACCGTCCCAGAAGTGGTACGACAGGCTGTCGGGCAGCGGTCCGGGAAATTCACCGGACCGATAGGGGAGCCAGACCGCGCGGCTTTCTCGCATGATTCGCAGTGCTTTTCTGTGGAACTCGGAGAACGGGCGTGCCACGCCGGGCTCCGAGAGCGCCACCCGTCGGACCAGGGGCTTTTCTGTCGCGGACGCTTCACGTCCGAGGGCCCGGAGCATCTGACATCGTTGTCGCGCGTGAACCTCCGGAACGCTAACACACGACCGGTCGGCAACATCGGGCGCGGGGCTGCCGGAAATGGCGGTGCGTCAACGGGAGGTGAATTCCTTTCCCCGTGAAGGCAAAGGCACGGTCATGAACCGCCCCCGGGGGACGGAGCGCCGCTGTTGCCCTCGTCACGCCCCGCCCGGCGGTCCGGGTCGGGTGGGCTGGTTCGGCCGGACCGGCGAAACGGCGGAGAGCCGTCCGGCCGCGGCGAGGCATCCCCCCGGTGCCCCGCCGCGGCGCTTCCGGCCCCCGTTCCCCCGTTCCCCCGTCCCGCGGCGTCCGTTCTGCGCGACGCCGCGGGGCGGAAGTCACATGGGCGCCGAGATCAGCGCCCAGACGGACTTGCCCGCCTCGTCGGGCGGTGTCCACCCCCAGGACTCACTGAGCGAGTCGATGATGTGCAGCCCCCGCCCCGTCTCGGCGAACCAGTCCGGCTCCTTCACCACCGGGATGCCCGTACCGGGGTCGGCGACCGTGCACAGCACGGCCTCCTCACGGCGGAGCAGACCCAGCCAGACCGGCCGGCTGGACAACGGTGCGTACGCCGGGTCGTCGAGGCCATAGCGGACGGCGTTGGTGAGCATCTCCGACACCACGATCGAGGCGGTGTCGACGATCGCGAGCATCCCCCAGCTGCTCAGGGTGGCACGCGTGAACTGCCGTGCGGACCCCGCGGCATGGAGGTCACCGCTCAGGCCG
Source organism: Streptomyces sp. BoleA5 (assembly GCF_000373665.1). Classification (NCBI taxonomy): domain Bacteria; kingdom Bacillati; phylum Actinomycetota; class Actinomycetes; order Kitasatosporales; family Streptomycetaceae; genus Streptomyces; species Streptomyces sp. BoleA5. Next base: position 102,899 of record NZ_KB892099.1, on the reverse strand, counting down.
CACGCGGCAAAGCGTGACCCTGAGTCCTCGGTCAGGCCGAAGTCGAGGGGGATCACCGGATGCGTGGTCATCGGGAACTCCGCAGAGCTGTCGGGCGGGGGCGCGGTGCTGTCTGCGTCCACCACTATCCCCGTCGGATCCCTACCCGTGCAAGCACATCTGCAATTACAGTCGTAAGTGCAAGAGTAAGTACATCTGCACGTGCATCTGCACATGCAGATGGCGCGTCAAGGAGGCGTAGCCATGCGGGAGTTCGACAACGGCGTACCGGCCACCGACATCGAGGGCGCGGTCTGGAGGAAGAGCGGCCGGAGCAACCCCAGCGGCAACTGCGTCGAGCTGACGGCGCTGCCCGGCGGAGGCTTCGCGATGCGCAACTCCCGGCACCCGGGCGGACCTGCGCTCATCTACACGCGCGCGGAGATCGAGGCCTTCCTCGGCGGCGTGAAGGACGGGGACTTCGATGACATGACGGGCTGACAAAACGTCGGCATGCCATAAGATGCGGCTGTATTCGGGCGCCGCTCAGTGAGACACTGGCGGTCAGCCCAGTCACCACGGGAGCCGGCATGACCGCGACGCGGCCGAGCAACGAACCGTCGATAAGGCAGTACCTGGAGCACCCGCGCGGTGGTCCGACGGTTCTGCGTATCGTGCTCGGCACCCAGTTGCGGAGGTTGAGGGAGTCCCAGGGCATCACCCGTGAGGCGGCGGGTGACTCGATCCGCGGCTCCCACGCCAAGATCAGCCGCCTCGAGCTGGGCCGCGTCGGCTACAAGGAGCGGGACGTCGCCGACCTCCTGTCCCTCTACGGCGTGACCGACGAGACCGAGCGCGCGGACTTCCTCAAGCTCGCCCGGCAGGCCAACACGCCCGGCTGGTGGCACCGCTACGCCGACGTGCTCCCCGGCTGGTTCGAGACGCTCGTGGGCCTGGAAGAGGCCGCCTCCGTCATCCGTACCTACGAGGTGCAGTTCGTCCCCGGCCTGCTGCAGACCGAGGAGTACGCCCGCGCCGTCATCAGGCTGGGCCACCCCAGGGCGTCCGGGGTCGAGGTCGAGCGCCGGGTCGCGCTGCGCATGGAGCGCCAGCACCTGCTGAGCGGGCCCAACCCGCCGAGACTGTGGGCGGTCGTGGACGAGGCGGCGCTGCGCCGTCCGCTGGGCGGCGCCGAGGTGATGTCGCGGCAGCTGGAGCGGCTCATCGAGGCGGCCGCCATGCCGAACGTGACACTGCAGGTCGCGCCGTTCAGCGTCGGAGGCCTCGCCACCGCGGGCGGACCGGTGACGATCCTGCGTTTCCTGGAGCCGGACCTGCCCGACATCGTCTACCTGGAGCAGCTCACCAGCTCGCTGTACCTGGACAAGCAGGACGACGTCGACAACTACCTGGCCGTCATGGACCGGCTCAGCGCCGAGGCCGAGCCGCCGGTCCGCACGCCGGGCTTCCTGCGCGAGTTCCTCGAGCACCTGTCGTGAGCTGACGCGGGCCCCCGGGCCGGCATTCCGGCCTCGGGAGCCCCGAAAGTGATCACGCCTTGCGGCCGACCCCGCCGAACTCGATCCACTCCTGTGTGGCCTGACGTGGCGCCAGGTCGGTGTCGGGGCGCCAGGTGGACACCTCGACCAGCCCCGGCTCCAGGATCTGCAGGCCGTCGAGGAAGTCGTGGACGTCGCTCTCCTGGCGGACCCGGCCCCAGTTGCCCTGGGTGCTCGCGTCCATGAACTCGGTGACGAAGTCGCGCACCGACTTGTCCTCGCTGACCAGCTGGCAGACCACCAGGAAGCTGCCCGGTGCCAGTCGCTCCGCGACGCGCCTGACCAGAGCCGCCGGGTCGTCCTCGTCGGGGATGCAGTGCATCACCGAGACGAACAGCGCGGCGACCGGCCGGCTGAAGTCGATCAGCCGCTCCACCTCGGGGTGGCCGAAGATGCCGTCGGTGTCACGGAAGTCGGCCTGGATGACGGCCGTGTTCTCGTTCTCCTCCAGCAGCGCGCGGCCGTGCGCCAGCACGATCGGGTCGTTGTCGACGTAGACGACGCGCGAGGCCGGGTCGACGCGCTGGGCGACCTGGTGGACGTTGTCCTGGGTGGGCAGGCCTGACCCGTGGTCCAGGAACTGGCGTATGCCGTACTCGCGGGCGAGCACGCCCACGACGCGCTGCAGGAACCTGCGGTTGTTGACGGCGAGTTCCTTGGTGCTCGGCACGACCTTGAGGAGTTCCTCGGAGGCCTCGCGGTCGACGGCGTAGTTGTCCTTGCCCCCGAGCAGGAAGTCGTACATCCGGGCGACGCTGGGAATCCCGGTGTCGATCGCGGTCGGCAGCGGCTCTCGCTCCTGGCTCATCCGGTCCCTCACAGTCCTGCCCACGCCCTGGACGCGGGATGATCGCGGAACCCCCATTCTAGGCTCAAGTCACGTTGCTGCTCTGCGGTTTCACCCATGGGAAGTGAGTTGATCGCCAACCCGTCCGACTTCTGAAACCCCATCAGTCACCACGGAAACGGACCTATCCCCCTCGCCTCCGGGGGCCGTCGGTACGCTGAGACCCTCTTGCCACCCTCCAGGAACGGGACGGACCCCATGGAGCTCGTCTTCGCCGGCCGCGTGATCGAGTGGCGCGGACCCTCGCCGTACTACTTCGCGACCGTGCCGGACGAGGAGGCCGCCCACATCCGCGAGGTGGCCGCGGCGGTCACCTACGGCTGGGGCGTCATCCCCGTCGAGGCGCGCATCGGCGACACGACCTTCACGACATCGCTCTTCCCCAAGGACGGCGGCTACCTGCTGCCGCTGAAGGTCGCGGTGCGCAGACCCCAGGGCATCACGGCCGGGGACGACGTGTCCGTGGAACTGACCGTCCGGCTCTGAGCCCGCGCGGTCCGGGGCGCGGTTCATCGGCCCGGCTGCGCGCGGGCCGCCTCGAGGAACGCCGGGTGCGGCCCGCGCACATGATCGTGCGGCGACACCTCGGCGTGGGCGGACTCGCGCCGCAGCACCTGGTCGACCGCCGTCGTGTACGCGCAGGCGCGGCAATGGAAATCGGCCGGGAAGACGACGGCGATCATCCGCTCGCACACCCCGCATCCGGTCGATCAGCCCCAGGGCCGCCTCCCGCGGCTCGGCGAGGCGTACCCCTCTGCTGCGCCAGGGCGACGAACTCCCGCAGGGGCTCCAGCCGTTCCGCCCTTCGGGCCTCGGCCACGTCCGCCTCCCGGCGCATGCCCTCGCTGCGCCGGCCTGGCGGCCGCGGTGGTCTGGGCCGGGAAGGAGAAGCCGCCACCGAGCGCGACACCGGGCAGCGACGTCCACACCTGCGCGTTCACGGCGCACACTCAACCAGACCGCCGCGGGCGGCCCGCGCGGGCGGAACGCCCGTCCCGCACGGCCGTGGGCACCGCCCTCGGACGGACCCGGAACCTGGTACGCGATTCGGCCCCGCCCGGTGTTCCAGCAGGTCATCGGCTGCCACCGCCGCGCCCTCCACCCGCCCGGCAGTACGGCCCGGTGAGGCTCGGTGAGGCTCGGTGAGGCCCGGCCGCCGTAACGATTCGGTGGTCACGGACGTGAGGAATGCGGCCAGACGGGCAGCATCCGGGCGCGTGCGCGGGAAAGCCCGTTGGCGTCCGGCGGGACTGCGGGTAACTTCGCCCCTCGTCACCGCCCCTAAGGGGCGGGAGCGAGCGGCGCGTCGTCAACGCCGACTGCCGGGCGCCGGAGGACGGCTATGTCCACCCCCTGTACCACGCCGCGGCCGCCAAGGCGCCGAAGGGGGCGTCACTGGACCCCTACGCGAAGCCCAAGCCCATCGAGGACATCCCGGCGGGGTGCGTGACGGCCACCCGCACCTGATCCGCGCTCCTCCACGCGACGAGCCCCGCTCGCGGTGCGAACGGGGCTCGTGTGCGGCGGGGGCCGTGCCATCGTCTGCAGGGGCGACAGGATTTGAACCTGCGGCATGCGGGTTTGGAGTCCGCTGCTATGCCACGCCGCTCCATGTCGGCTCATGCCGCTTCGTGCGACACGTACCGGAACATCCAGGTCAGGCCCCCTTCGGCGCCGAGGCCTTCGCCTGTTGGTGACGGCTCATGCCGCCCCGTATCGGCTCGTTCCGCATCGTCCGAGCGAGCACTGAGCGAGCAGAAGGACTCGACGACCTGCAGCAACAGGTACCCCGACGGCTGCTGGCTCCGGCCCTATCCATCAGCCGAAACCGCATCCTCGCGGCTGCGCCGGGCGCGCGGGACCAGGGCCGCGGCTCGCTCCGCGATATCCCGGTCCGTTTCCTCCAGCAGCTCGGTGTACGTGTCCGATGTCAGCTGGATCGTTGAGTGCCGTAGCGTCGTTTTGACCGCGTGGATATCGCCGCCGCCAGCGTGGATGAGGGTCGCCGCCAAGTGCCGGAGGTCGCGGAGGTTGATCGGGGGTAGGCCTGCTCGCCGGTAGATCCGCCGGAACTCGCGGCTCACCTTCGCGGGGTGGAGCCACGTGCCGTCGGGCTGGGTGAAGACCTTCCCCGTGTCCTGCCAGTCCACGACGTCCTCCCCCGCCTGCCGCTTCTCGGCCGCTTTCCGGTTCCAGCTATCCCGCTCGGCGAGCTGCCGCGCCCGGTGTTCCCGCAGGACGCCCACGTTCAGCGAGTCGAGGGCGATCGTGCCCGCGGACTCCTCGGTCTTCGGGTCGTCCTCGAACACCTCCCAGGAGTCAACGACCAACTCCTTCCCTACGGTGAGCGCATTGCCGTCGAGGTCCACGTTGCGCCAGTCCGCCCCGACGCCTTCACCGCGGCGCAGGCCTCGGAAGGCGATCAGGTGGAAGAACGCATACAGGTGGCTGCCCATGGCCTCATCGAGAAACGTCCCGAGCTGCTCCGGGGTCCAGACCATGACCGCACTCGGCTTCTCTCCGGTGCGCTCCCAGTGCTCAACGTGTCGGTCCGTCCACAGCTTCGCCTTGGGTCGCTTGCCCGGGGACAGTTCAACCCACTTGGCCGGGTTGAACGTGATGAGCTGCTTCCTGATTGCGGCGTTGAGTGCGGCCCGCAACGTCGCCCGGATGCGCTGCAGCGTCGCGGGACCTGTGATGATGCCATAGGGCGGCATCGCGGCCAGTTTCTCGCGCTCGGCCGCCAGTTGCTCGGACTCCGCCCGCGACGGCCGACCGTTCTTTCCCCAGCGGCACCGGGCCTCTTGTTCTCGCCGCGCAGCGTTTTGCGCCGCAATCACCTCGTTGCGTTCCTGGTAGGCGTCGAAGAACGCCTGACAGTGGGCAATGTTGAAGCGGTCGAGCCTGTACTGCCCCACCCCGGGCTTCAGGTGCACGCGGATGTGAGACTGATAAGCCTTGGTCGTCAAGCGCTTCGTCTTCTTCGCCTCGGCCCACTGCTCCAGCCACTCGCCGAGGGTCACGGTGCTGTCGAGGGCCACTCCGCCTGCAAGGCGGCGCTTAACCTCCGAGGCATCCGGAATGCTGGCCCGGTCGCGTCCAACCGCCGCCAGGAGATCACCGATCCGCGTCTCCCGCTGCTTGTCGTCGGCGACGTCGACGAGGTCCAGGACCGCACGGAGCTTGTCAAGGTCGCTCTGCGCGTCCTTGACCGTCGCGTAGCCGGTGCGGCGGAAGATCCGCCGAGACCCGTCCGCAGCCGCCGGGATTTCCTGTTGGAGCTGGTAGGTACCGTGGTTTCGCTTCGACATGATCGGGCACTCCTTGCCCAGCCGTTTGCCGTCCCTTCCCCGGCACTCGCAACGCCTTGTAATGCTGCCAGCACGGCGTGCGGCGGCCATTCGGTCCTCCTCGTATGGGATGTATGCCTACCGGGCCAGCGCACGGTCGCCGCCGGGCGGCAGCGGTGTCACTTTGTCCAGGCCCGCCAGTGCCGGCAGCCGCAGGCCTCGGCGGGCAATCTCGTCGCGTAGCTCATGAAGTTGGGTAGTCAGGTCGCGGGCAACATCACGGGCCGCCTCAGCCTCCGGGCCGTCCGGCTCACCGTGCCACTGGTACTCGGCGATGGCCTGCTCCCAGATCCCCCGGTACAGGTTGCGGATGCGGACCTCGAGGTCGCGGTGGCGACGCAGCAGCGCCAGGGGCGAGGAGGCAGGCGCAAGGAGGCCGTGCCACCACTCGACCGCGGCCAGGGGCGGGACGGACTGGCCGGGCAGGTACTCGACCTCGTCGACGTGGCCAACGGGGAACACCAGCGTCGCCGGCGGCACGTCCAGGGCGGCGGCCAGGACCATGACCTCCGCCACCGTGATACTGCCGCGGCGGCCATTCTCCAGGTTGGAGATCACCGTCCGGGGCATCGGCGCGCCCAACGCCTCGCACGCGTCGGCAAGCTGCTGGGCGCTCATGCCGCGGCCAGTGCGATGCCGGCGGACCTCGTGGGCGATCGTTCTGCTGACTCGTGCTGTCCAGTCCGGGCTCTGCTCCATGGTGACCCAAAGTACGCGCACGATTGCTCTGCGCCAACCCATGCCATACTGTGCGCCGGGAATACCCATAGTCACGCATTTTGCCCCCAGGAGTTGTGCGGAAATGACCCAAACCTTGACGGCGGACGAAGTGCTCCGCCTGCCGGCGACGACGGACCTCGAAACCGCCGCCGCGGCATTCGGCATCGGGCGAACCACGGCCTACGACCTCGCCCGCAAGGACCAGTTCCCGTGCAAGGTGATCCGGGCCGGGCGCGTCCTGCGTGTCGCGACGGCGGACATCATCCGCGCCCTCGGCCTGGAGCACCGGGTCCCAGTCGCGTCCCCGGGGTAAGCGGCCCACTCCCCCAGGGGCGTCGCGGGCCCGGCAGCCTGACCGCTGCCGGGCCCGTTTCTCATGCCCCACGCATCACGCCGTGGCGGCCACGGTCGGCGTCTCGACCAGGGCGGTGCCCAACAGGATCGCCAGGTCTGCCGCCGAGGGCCGCCGGTAGTCCGGCTGGCCGAGGACGTGGCTGAGCACGTGCTGGGCGGCCAGCCACACGGTCGCCGGCCGGACCGGGATACCGCGGGTGGCGATGGGAGCAATCCGGCGGGGCCTCGATAGCCACTGAACTTCAACTCGTGATGTCGGGTGGATCGTGGTGACGTCCTGGTCCGAGACCGCCGCGCCCTGGCCGTCCGGGCTCACGAGGGTGGCTGGAGCCACAGACGCGCCGCAGTCAAATTCACCTCGATCTCATCGTCCCAGGAGCAGACCTCCAGCCACGTCAGGTAGCCGTCTTGCGTGAAGACCAAGACCTCGCCTGGGCAATCGCCAGCTTCGGTGTAAAGCTGTGCATCGGCGGCCACGACGGTGCCGGGACCGGTCGAGGCGGGCTCTGCCACGCTAGTGTTGAGCTCGAAGTACGCGGTGCCGCACCCGCATGTGCAGTGGGATCTCACGCGAAGGTGCGGGAGCTGCCGTCGGAGCGCGACGTGAACCGGCTTGTCCGTGTTGAGGACCAGCTCAAGCACGTCGGCTACGTCGTCGGGCAGGCTCTCGGTCATCGCGTCACCGTAGCTGGCCAGTGGCTTTGGGCGTCGACCGCATTCGACCTGTCGCCCCTGGGTCGGTCGAGGCGCTCACACGCCCAGGGCCAGCCCGGTACCCGCAAAGCAGCCGTCGATGACCTCCTGCCGGTGCTGCAGCATTTTCAGCTTGCGCTGCTCTGCCAGGTCACAAGGCGGCGGGGTCGAACTGGCCTACGGTGTCGAGGTTCCCGCTGGCGGGGATCAGGCAACGGCCGCCCGGCCGGCGAGGCCAGCCGAGGACCATCCCCGCAGGCGCGGGGAGCAGAGTCAGCCGGCCTGGTCGCTGGTGAGGCCGACGGGACCATCTCCGCGGGCGCGGGGAGCAGCTGCCGCCGAGGCCGGTGGAGACCTTGACGCGGGGACCATCCCCGCGGGCGCGGGGAGCAGGAGGTGGCGGACGAGGAGGTCCGCGCCCTCCTGGGGACCATCCCCGCGGGCGCGGGGAGCAGCTGAACTGTCGCAGTGCCGTTGCTTCGTTGTCGGGACCATCCCCGCGGGCGCGGGGAGCTGAGGCTCGACCACATCGACCATCCCCGCGGGCGCGGGGAGCAGCGGCAGACCCCGCGCCCGCCCGCGAAAGCCATGGGACCATCCCCGCGGGCGCGGGGAGCAGCTTTGTGGCCGAGATGGCCGAGGCCACCCCGGGGGACCATCCCCGCGGGCGCGGGGAGCAGGCGTGGAGGGCCGGAGCGTCGAAGCCGTGGTAGGGACCATCCCCGCGGGCGCGGGGAGCAGAGGCCTTCGCCCCAGGCGTCGACCAGGTCGTCGGGACCATCCCCGCGGGCGCGGGGAGCAGATGCCGTTCCGGTCGGCGTAGATCGGCTTGTAGGGACCATCCCCGCGGGCGCGGGGAGCAGCTGTGTTCCGTTCTCGTGGGCCCGGCCTATGGGGGACCATCCCCGCGGGCGCGGGGAGCAGCCTGTCACTGCCGGTCGGGGCCTGCATGCCTTGGGACCATCCCCGCGGGCGCGGGGAGCAGGTCGAGGTCGGCGGCGCAGATCAGTTCGAGGAGGGACCATCCCGGCGGGCGCGGGGAGCAGACACCGCTTCGTTCGTCGCGTTCGTCGGCCCCGGGACCATCCCCGCGGGCGCGGGGAGCAGTTCGGCGTCGTCGTCCTGCCCCGCGTCATTTCGGGACCATCCCCGCGGGCGCGGGGAGCAGGGGTTCGTGCCGTCGGTCACCTGGGAGCCGTTGGGACCATCCCCGCGGGCGCGGGGAGCAGGCGGGTGATCTCGTCGGGGAGGGCGGTGCCGCGGGACCATCCCCGCGGGCGCGGGGAGCAGAGCATCGACGTCGACCCCACGGACCGCGAGGCGGGACCATCCCCGCGGGCGCGGGGAGCAGTGGTCAGCAGGGAATCTCCGGCCGCTGGCAGTGGGACCATCCCCGCGGGCGCGGGGAGCAGACCCATTCACTGTCGGTGAGGCCGGAGTGCTGGGGACCATCCCCGCGGGCGCGGGGAGCAGACATGGTCGATGGCCAGGAGTACACGGACCGTGGGACCATCCCCGCGGGCGCGGGGAGCAGACGAGAAACCCCCCGCCAGCAGTCGACGGGGGGGACCATCCCCGCGGGCGCGGGGAGCAGCCCGGTCACGCGTCCTCCCCGGCGATGCGGGTGGGACCATCCCCGCGGGCGCGGGGAGCAGGGGAGGGCGTACATCGTCTTGTACTCGTGACCGGGACCATCCCCGCGGGCGCGGGGAGCAGAACACGGCCCGCCTTGATGCTGTCTACCGAGCGGGACCATCCCCGCGGGCGCGGGGAGCAGTCTCCATGAGGGTCGGAGGCGGCCACGTGGGCGGGACCATCCCCGCGGGCGCGGGGAGCAGATGATTGACTCCACCACGAACAGCGGCTCGGTGGGACCATCCCCGCGGGCGCGGGGAGCAGCTCGGGGGGGTCGCGCACGAAACGCAGGTTGCGGGACCATCCCCGCGGGCGCGGGGAGCAGGGACCGGTCGGGGCCCGGCTCGGTGCCCGGGTGGGACCATCCCCGCGGGCGCGGGGAGCAGATCCCCGGGTCGGGCTTTCCTCACTTGCGCATGGGACCATCCCCGCGGGCGCGGGGAGCAGCAGTCGAAGCTGGCCGCGGACGGGCAGGGCCAGGGACCATCCCCGCGGGCGCGGGGAGCAGGTGTGGACCTATGAGGCAGGTGAACACGTCTCGGGACCATCCCCGCGGGCGCGGGGAGCAGGCGTCGCCGCTCACCTCCATGAGCACCGCCATGGGACCATCCCCGCGGGCGCGGGGAGCAGACTGCGGGACCTGTGCCTTTATCGGCGGCAGACAGTGGTTTTTAGCACTTCTTCAGATACCGGCATAACGCTCAAAAGCCTCTATGCGGGCTGTTTTTGTACTTAGAGGCGACCGAAGCGGTGCCGCTTGGCGGCCTTGCTCCACCCTGGCTGCGGTGCCTTGGTGTTGGAGGAATCTGGCGCCTTGGGGCGTCGGATGAGGGTAAGGCCTTCATGATCTATCGGGTGCCAAGCGTGATCGTGGGTGTCGAAGGTGAAACCCTGCTCGGTGTTGGTGGTGTACGCGAGAAGGGCTCGGCCCTGGCCCGTGTACTGGCGTACCTCGTCCCACAGTGCCTCGCGGATCCGGGCGGATGGGTTGCCGATGAAGACGCCGGGCGAGATCTCCAGTAGCCATCTGGTGAGAAAGCCGCGCAGGCCGACTGGGCAGTTGGTGAGCACGATGATCGTCACCAGCTTGCCTCGAGTGCATAGTTGACGCCCGCGGCAACGTGTTGATCGCGGTCTGTATGGAGTCTTACCACGTCAGGATCGTCGCTGGCTTTGGAGGCGTGCTCGTCTGGGGCGAGCAGGTTGTGGATGTCGGCGACAACGCGGTCGAGTAGTCGCAGGTGGTGAATCTGATCTCTGAGTGCGCGGCGGGTCCGTGGCCCGACGTCCTCCGGTGATTCCGCTGCGACGTCGAACGCGACGGGGATGCCGACTTCGGTCTTGTAGAGGTCGGCGATGTCCAGGACGAACGACAGCTCGTGGCCAGAGTGGACGAATCCTAGAGCGGGCGAGCAGCCCAGGGCGGATACGACCGCGTGGGCGACGCCGTACATGGCCTGTGCGGCTGCGGTGATTGCCTGATTGACAGCGTCCCCTGAGCTGAAGTCGCCGGGGGTGTAGCGGCGGCCATGCCATGGGACACCTGTGCGTTGCGCCTGGACGCGGTAGCAGTCCTTCATGCGGCGGCCTTCACGGCCCAGGAGTTCTTGCCGGGTGAGGCCCGATGGATCTTCGTCTGGGAAGCGGCAGCGGTACATGGCCCGGGCCACTTCCAGCCGGCTGCGCCGGTTGGCCCACTGGGTGGCTTGGGCTTCAGCGAGTGCGGCGGAGCGGGACAGAGCCCGGCCACCTGCGTAGTAGCGCACTCCGTGTTCACCGACCCAGGCGACGCCTGCTCCGGTCTCGCCCAGCACGCTCATGGCCTGGTGTGTGATGCGGGTTCCGGGACCGAGCAGCAGGGTGCCGATGGTGGCCGAGGGGATGTGGGTGGTGCCGTCTGCGTCTTCGACGGTAATGGCGTTGGCGTCGCGGTGGATGGTGCAGCGTTCCAGATAGATGAAGGAACTGCGGTCGGAGACGCGGGTGAGTTCGCGTGGGCTGCTGGTCCGCCTGCTGCCGATGGTGCTCATGCGGTCATCCCAGGGGGGCGAGGGTCATCAGTCCGCAGCCGTAGGCTTTGGCCTTGCCCAGGCCAGCGGTCAGGGTTCGGCGCAGTGCGTCCGGATCGGTGACTTCCAGGCGGCCGTCGTAAGTGACGGCGGTGAGGGTGACGCGGCCACGCGAGCCCTTCTTGCCGAAGTCGAGGCTGCGCTGGTCGCGGACGATGGCCTGGTGTTCGTCGCCGTGCTCGGTGAGTTGCCTGTCGTGGGGTTTGGCGAGGATGCGGAAACCGCCGGTGTCCTGGCGCTGCAGGAGCCATTGCAGTTGGTGTTTGGGGGTGAGGTGGGCGGTGCGTTTGGTGGTGGGCTGGTCGTCGTTGGTGCGGACGTAGTGGACGGGGTTGGCGGTCAGGCGGAAGTTCCAGACGGTGGCCTTGTCCAGGCGTTGCAGGAAGGGGGCGTAGGCGTAGGTCTGCCAGCCGGGGCTGCCGGAGGCTGCTGCGGCGGGCCAGCCGGCTTGCTCGACGAGGTGGGTGAGGTCGGGCCGGTGGGGGCTGACGACGTAGAGGAGGACTTCGGCGGTGGCGTTGTGGTCCAGGCGCCACAGGACCCGGGGTGTTTGTTCGTCGGTGGGCATCAGGTCGGGGAAGGAGGACATGACGGCGGCGTGCATGGCCTGGGGGGTGGACAGGAGTTTGCGGGCGCCTTGGCGTGCGGTGTTGACGCGGAAGCGGGTGAGATACATCAGGCGCCTTCCAGGTGTCCGGTGGGGTCGTGCGCAGGCACGGGGGCAACCGTCACGGCGGGTCGGGCGTGGGGGTTGGTGACCGCGATGGTGGTGGTGTGGACGGGGCGCAGGGCGTAGCGGCGGTGGCGGGGGTCGTAGCTGAGGGGCTGGTCGCACAGGGTGTCTGAGCCGGGAAGCTGGTGGGCGTCGGTGGTGGGGGCTTCCAGGTGTGCTGTCAGCTCGATCCGGCTGTGGTGTCGGTTGCGTCGTTGGTGCCAGTCGGCGGCGTGCCAGGGCTCTGTGGCGAGGGCGGTAAGCAGGTCGGGTGCGTTGTGGTGCACGCCGAGGTCGATGGGCCGGGAGGGTGGGCAGGAGCGTCGGCCGAGGTAGGGCAGGTAGTGGGGTGTGCGCACGGCGGTGTGGAGCTGGTCGATCAGGGGGCCTGGGCCTTCGACGGCGGCGACGAAGACGGCGTCGGCGAGGTAGTAGCGCTCAGAGAGCGGCATGGATTCGCCGGTGTCGAAATGGTGGGCGGTCTGGAAGTCGCGCAGGCGGGTGCCGGGTTGGTCAACCCGAACGCCGAAGCGGAGCCGGGCGAGCTCGGCAAGGCCGGTGTCGTCGTCGCGGTCCAGGCCGACCGCAGCGGCGAGCAGGCCGATGACACCGCTTTTGGTGGGGGCATTCTCTGTGGTGCGGCGGGCGAAGCGGGCAGCGGCCCCCCACGACTGCAGGGGGCCGGCCAGCTGGAGGGTCAGAACGCTCATCCGCGCTGCTCCAGGCGCTGGGCGATGGCAGCGCCGACGGAGTCGACCAGGCGGCCCAGGCTCGGGGTCTCGGTGCCCAGGCCGGCGAGTTTAGCGGTGGCGGGGCCGACGCGCAGGACCCACGTCTGGCAGGTGTCGTCGCCGTAGGCGCGTTCGATCTCTGGGGCGTAGTCGGCCAGTCGGGCACAGGCGAGTTCCATGTGCCCGCTGGAGACGTCGGCGGTCACCGGCTTTTCGAAAGCCGAGACGAAGCTGACCGGGCGCGTGGCGCGGAGCTTGACGACGACGGCGTCGGGGAGCGTGTGATTGCCGAAGGTGTTGATCTTCCCGGTAGGCAGGGAGGACACAAACGCCTCGACGAAGGCTTCGACGGCACGACGGACGGGCGTGGCCGGAGCCTGGTCGGCGTCCAGGCCCTTGCCGAGGTTCTTCTCCAGCAGGTCGACGTCGAGTGCGGCGTAACGGTAGAGGGTGGCGGAGTTGAAGTCGACGGTGCCGATCATGCCCGCGCCGGGTTCGGCGTCGGTGTTGCGGTCGTCGACGGCGGTGAAGTAGTCCGACTCGATCTCCGCGCGGTGGACGCTGAGGGCGTGGGCGACCTGGGCGGCGGCGTCAACGTTGATGTCGGTGGAGTCGGCGACCATACGTCCGAACAGTGCGATGTCCACCGAGTGCCGGCCGTCGGCGATCTTCTTCGCGCGGGCCTTGACGTCCTTGTCCTTCAGGAACGCCTTGATGTCGCTGGCGCCTTCGACGGCGAGGGCGGCGAGGTGGTCGAGCTGGCGGGCGCTGAGGAACATCAGGTAGGACGATTCGGGTGCCGGCTCAGGATCGCCGTTCTTCTTGGCCGCCTCGGCCTTCCGCTTGGGGGGCTCGATCTTGGAGCCGGTCGCGGTCTGCAGGACCTCGGCCGCCACCGCCAAGGCCTGCGCTCCCTCCAGGTCTGGGTGCAGGGCGGTGATGCGTTCGGCGAGGAGTTCGGCGACACGCTTGGTGCGTACGCCCAGTTCGCTGGGGTCCAGCAGGCCGTCGAAGTAGCGGCGGGTGGCGCGCTTCCACGCCTGGCTGGAGACACGTGCGCGGGTGACCCCGCCGTAGACGGCCGTTTTGGGGGCGCCGGTGTCGTCGCGGTTGATGTTGCTCGGGGGGACGTTCTGCAGGGCGTGCACGTCCAGAATGATGCGAGCGGTCACGAGGCGTCCTTGATGTCAGCGGCGGGAACAGCAGCGGGGGTGTCGGTCGTCGTGGTGCGGTAGGCGGCGTGGAAGGAACGGCCCCATGAACGGCGGACCCTGTCCGGGCCGCCGGGCTGCTGCCAGTGGTAAAGCTGGTCAGCAAGCAGGGCATAGTCCAAGGCCAGGTCCTCGCGGCGCAGCAGGACGGTGATGTCGCGCAGCCGGGTGGCGAGGAGGGCCAGGGTGGGTGCGGTGCCGGCCCGGACGAAGCGCTTGCGAACCGGCTCGTCGATTTCGTTGACGGGCATCAGGCGTCTTACGGCGGAGCCGAGTTCGTCGCCTCCGGGGCGGTGCATGCCGGTGGGGCGGGATTGCTGGTGCAGGGACCACAGCGCCAGCGTGGTGTCGACCGCGTTGGCTGCGGCATCGTGGCGCAGGTCGGGGTCGGCGTAGAGGGGGTCGAGGTCGATCAGGCCCCACAGGTCAGGGACGGAGGCTGTGTCCTTGCCAGCGGCACGGCGCAGCCGGGCGAGGGCTGCGACGGCGTCGGACCGGTCGTCGAGGTAGCCGCGCTGAAGACGGGCGATCTCTCGTCCGGCAAGCGTGCCGACCGGGCCCGGATCGGGACGCGACCTGGCCAGGGGCGGGGAGGTGGTGGTCATGCGGACACCTTCTGCGAGCTCGTAGTGGCGTCTTCTTGGGCGCCGGCCAGGTCGGGCACGTGTTGCGCTGGTACCGCGGCCTCACCGGTGTCGGCGGCCATAGGCAGGGCCTTGCTGAGGCGGGAGCGGAACCACAGGTCGGCCAGGTCGGCGTTCAGCCACGTCTCGCCCTTGGCAGAGGAAACGAGGCGGCCTTGCCAGGCCGTCTCGCCAGCGGCGTTGATCACGTCGTCGGCGAGGCGGGCGACGATGAGGCGTGCCGTGCGCTGCCACGCGGTGCGCAACTGCTGGGGGTCGTCGCCTTCGCCGATGGCGTCCAGCCACAGCCGGTAGGGGCCGTCCAGAGCCGCGTAGGCCGCGTCACGGGCGGCGTGTTTGCCGAACTCGGATTCGCTTCCGGCGGCGCGGGCCAGGTCGAAGGCAAGGTCACCGAGGGCCAGTACGGCACGGTCGGCGTCGGCCACGGCGTCCACCGCCGCCTGTCCCAGAGCCCGGTCGGTGTCGCTGAGCAGGAGCACGGCCAGGGACACCGCATCGCTGGTGACCTCGTCGATCACCGACTGCTGGGTGCCGTAGACCGCACCGAAGGTCCGCACCCGGATGTGCCGTCCCCTGGGCAGGATCCGCTCAGCCTGCAGGCGCGCGATCCAGTCCACGATCCCCGACCGCAATCCCGAGGCGGGCTCGCCGCGGCGGGCGGTGTCCGGGTCGCGCGGGGCAACGAGGGCTTCCATGCCACGCCAGGCCGCACGGGCCGGATCGTGCTCCCGCGGCATGTACACCAGCGGCAAGCTCAGCTTCTTCTCCTGGGCCTGACTGCGGCGCCATCCCGTCATCGGCTCGACGCTGTGCATGTTCTGCACCGCCAGCGGATCACCATAGGTGAGAACCACGCCGTGCACACCATCGGCATCGGCGTGCAGAAGCAGGCGACGGGACTGCCAGGTGTACAGGTCACGCAGACCCGCCGGACGCGGGGAAAGATCGTCTGCCGCTCCGGGGCCGGTGGGCAGGCGCCGCCACGCCGGGAGGTCCGCGGCATCGGTCGGCTGCTGGTTGGCGACGACGAGGTTCAGCAGCAGGGTTTCGCGCAGGGTGGTTCCCTCGGCCAGGACGCCGCCGAGGTTCCCGGCCCAGGCGACGCCCTGCGGGTAGGCCTTGCCGCCCTTGACGCGAGGGTCGCCGACGACGCCGGTCTTGATGCCCGAGGTGTCATAGGCCTGGGCATGGACCACCCAACGGGCGGCCTCGGCGAACGAAAGCCGTTCGGCACCGGGAAAACGAGTGGTGAAGAACGGGTCGCCGTTGGGCACATCCGCGACCATCCGGTTCAGCGAGAACACCTCGCCCGACGCGGTGTGCAGGCCGCCGGTCTGGAAGAACGGCATGCGCGGGTGCAGCAGGTCAAACCGGCTGCGCTGCTCGGCCAGGTAGTCGGCCACGTCCGCAAACGGGGCGTCGTCTTCCCAGAGTTCGGCCCATGCCTCGGTGTCCTGCGGGCCGTCCACGGCGTCGTGGAGGATCGCAAGCAGGAGCCGGGTCAGTGCGAAGTCCTGCGTCGGCAGATCGCCCGCCAGCCGCCGGACCTCATCCGCGCGCGAGAAGATCTCGCGCAAGGACAGTAGCTGCTCCTCCCCCGTGTTCAGTTGCACCGGCAGCCATGGACGGGTCGTCAGGTCGAACGACAAGGCACCGTCCGATCCGCCCCCCTGTTCATTGCTCACGTGACACCTCAAGTCCGTCATCGGGGCTGTACTGGAGGCGAAAGCCTGCCAGCCGGGTCTGACAATCCGACCCAAGAGGCAGGATCAGCTCTCCCGCCAGCCAGGAACTGTCCTTTGCCTGCCATGCGGGGATGCAGAACTGCTCAAGTTCTGCAATCACTCGGTCAATGACGTACGGGGACGCCAGGTCAGGCGGCAGCCGCAGGCTGCAGGCCATCGCAGCCTGGGCAGCGCGCGGCACAGGCACCGCATCGGTGGGCAATGCGAGCCCGCCGCGGCCACCGCCCGCCCAGGACACCGTCGACAGCGAACCGTCAGCCAGCCGTTCCACGACCACAACTTCCAGGCTTTCGGGGCTGTCGCGAACCTGAGCCCGGCCCGCGCGGGTGTCGTCCGCGTCACCAGCCCCGCCCCGCAACCACCCCAGGATCGCCCGGCCCGCCCTGCCCGCCGCCCCGATCCGAAACACGTCCGCAGCCCGAGCCTTCTGCGCACGGACCCGCTCGTGGGCCAGCTGCGCCTGCGTCATCGTCTCGGCCCACTCATCCGGCCCCACCGCATGCGCGCCATAGGCCTGCTGCACCAACGGGCTGATGTCCTGCGGCAATTGCACCTCGGGTCCCGCCTTCGCCAGGTGGGGACGCAGGACCGCAAGCGAACGCAGCAACGCATGCCGCCCATAGACCATCTGCGACCCGCGGACCGGCTCAGGAGGCGCGGCCGTCCAGTCCACGCCGGTCACCCAGCAGCGCGGATCCTGTAGCCGGCCAGGCCGGTCGTCGCGCGGATGGCGGTGCAGGCGGCCCATTCGCTGTAGCAGCAAGTCGACCGGTGCCAGATCGGTGACCAGCAGGTCGAAGTCCACATCTAGGGACTGCTCGGCAACCTGGCTGGCCACGACGATGTGCCGCGTCGGCCGCCCGTTGCCTAGGGTTGCCTGGGGGCCGAACCGGGTCAGCAGATCCTTGTCCTTGGCGGCCCGGTCCACATCCAGGAAACGGGCATGGGCAACCGTCACCGCGTCGGAGCCGAAGCGGTGACGCAGCACCTTGGCCGTCTCAAGCACCCGCTTCACCGTGTTGCGAACCACTAGGACGCAACCACCGCCGGTCAGCTCCGCCTCCAGCCGACCGGCCAGGACCGCGAGATCGTCCTCCAGCTCCTCCACCTGTACCGGGCTGCGACGTCCGGAGGCAGCCGGTTCCTCCAGGAGCGGCGAATGACCCGGACACACAGCCGTGAGCAGCGGGTAGCCCGAAGCCTGACCCACGGGCGTGAATGCTTCCGACCCGCCGGGCACACCCGCATAGGCTTCGGCGAGCTCACGTCGCCGCTCCGCTGGAAGCGTCGCGGACAGCACCACCACTGGTACCCGGTATGCCCCCAGCCAGCCCAGCACCCGGTCCAGATAGGTGTTCATGTAGGTGTCGTAGGCGTGCGCCTCATCAATCACGACGACCTTGCCCGCAAGCGCCAGGTGCCGCAAAGCCAAATGGCGACTCTTCAGGCCGGCGAACAGCAGCTGATCGACCGTGCCCACCACGAAGGAGGCGAGCATGCCCTTCTTCCGCCCGCTCAGCCACTGGTGTGCCACCAGCTCCGCCGGCGCGGCTCGCTGCTCCGCTCCCGGCGGGGGAACCTGTCCGTCCGAGTCGACGTCCACCGACGCCACCCGCGCTCCGAACTTCACCTCGGCGAAGTCGTCGTTCAGCGCCGCCTTGGAATGCGCCAGCAAAACGGACAGCTGCTCGCCTTCGTGGGCCGGGAGGTAGTCCAGCCACTTCAGCAGTCGGGGGAACATCGCGTTGCTCGTCGCCATCGTCGGCAGCGCGAAGAACACGCCACCAGCCCCGGCGCGCGCGGCCAGCACCTCAGCTGCAGCCAGCGCGGCCTCCGTCTTGCCCTCCCCCATGGGCGCTTCCACGATGAGCAAGCCCGGCTCGGGCATTTCCCGAGCCACCCGCACCGCAGCTTCCTGCACCGGCCTCACCACCGCACCCTTCGGCAGCTCGAACCGGGCAGTAATCAGCTCCGCAGCACTGCCCTGTGGTGCCCCTGGCCGCCACGGCTCGGGCAGCCCCAGCGCGTGCCACGCCGCAGTCGCCCGCTCCGCTCCCGTACGGTCCTGCTCCTGAGGCAGGTACGGAAACAAGTCCGGATTGCTGGCGATCCAGTCCGCAACAATCACCACCGCAGACACCACCACCTGCACCGGTTGCGGCAACGAGATACGCTGCCACTCCCCCAGCCGCCGATACACACCGAACTCGTCTGCGCAGGCCTCGAGTAGCTCCTCCTGCACCTGACGCCACAGGGCCTGACTCGCGCCCGGCGTACGCAGCAACTCCGGATGCGCATCCAGGTCAGTCACCTGCGCAGGCTCCGGCGGCACCCCGTGATGACCACCGATCACCACAGCAAACTGCGCCGTCGACCGACCAGGCCAGCCACACCGCTCCTCCAGCCACTCCTGCAGCAGCAATTGTCCGGCCAGGCCATGCGGCGCCATACGGCGATCCGCACCCATCTGCCTCTGGTAAGGCATCTCCAGACCAGCCGCGCGCATCGCATCCGCCAACCCATCCACCTGACACGCGAACGCCGGCGTCGCCTTCCCCACGTCATGAATCCCGGCCAGCCACACCACCAGCCGCCGCGCATCCACCTCATCCCCCGCGAAAGGCTCCGCCACCACACGCCGGACCGCCGCCGGAAGCCATCGATCCCATAGCAGGCCCGCTACCGCCGCGCTGTCCTCCATGTGCTGCCACAACGGCAGCCAACCGTCAGAAAACCGGTCATGCTTCGCCCACACCATCCGTACAGGACCAACCAAACGCCCGCATAGCCCTGGCAGATCCTCACCCAAGCCCCGCACCCCTTCACGTAATGATTACAAGAAGCACATCCTTATGGCACACGATAGAAACAACAACACCGCCTCGAAGGTAACTTGCACTATCGGCCTCCACACAAAGGACGGACTATCCCCGAGGGTGGGGAGCAGTGCTGTCGCCGTCGCCCTTGTTGGCGGCTTTGGGGATCATCCCCGCGGGTGCGAGGAGCAGCAGCACCTCGGAGTCCAGCATCTCCGAGGCGCGAAACCATCCCCGGAGGTGCGGGGAGCAGGCTGTCTTGGTGGGGCGGACGGCCGGCGCAGAGGGACCATCCCCGCGGGTGCGGGCAGCAGAAGCTCCTGCGCCCCAACGGCATCGCCGTCGCGGGACCATCCCTGCGGGTGCGGGGAGCAGGGCTACCAGGTCCCGCGCGTGTACGGCTTGTGGGGACCATCCCCGCGGGTGCGGGGAGCAGGACGGAGCGGTGCAGTCGTTGAGGTCCCCGATGGGACCATCCCCGCGGGTGCGGGAAGCAGAGCGCGGCAGCAGCCTTCGTGAGCGGCGCGACGGGACCAATGCCGCGGGTGCGGGGAGCAGTCCCTTCTCGATCAGGACCGCCACGGCGGTGGGACCATCCCCGCGGGTGCGGGGAGCAGCCAGTGGGTCAGGCGGGGCGGATCTCGTCGGGGGGACCATCCCCGCGGGGAGCAGTACTCCGTAGGCGACACGGAGCCAGTTCCGGGGGGACCATCCCCGCGGGTGCGGGGAGCAGGCAAGAGGGAGCGGGCGCCGAGCGATCCCAGAGGGACCATCCCCGCGGGTCGGGGAGCAGGCAAGAGGGAGCGGGCGCCGAGCGATCCCAGAGGGACCATCCCCGCGGGTCGGGGAGCAGATCGGCAGGGCGGTGGAGTACGGGCCCTGGTCAGGACCATCCCCGCGGGTGCGGGGAGCAGCGTCGGCCCGTCCCGACCCCCGCTGAGCTGGGGGGACCATCCCCGCGGGTGCGGGGAGCAGTGACCGCTGAGGAAGCGGCGGATCGCGCGGTCGGGACCATCCCCGCGGGTGCGGGGAGCAGACCTTCGCGTCGGACCCGAAGCAGTCCCCGATGGGACCATCCCCGCGGGTGCGGGGAGCAGCGCGGCTGGGTGTGGCCCGCAACGCTGGACCTGGGACCATCCCCGCGGGTGCGGGGAGCAGTTCACGCGCTGAGTGACTGCCTCCAGCCCGAAGGGACCATCCCCGCGGGTGCGGGGAGCAGTCCTCCGGAGGCGGCCCCACCGTTAGCCGGGCGGGACCATCCCCGCGGGTGCGGGGAGCAGCTGTCCCGGCAGGCCTGCCTGTGCGCCGCGCAGGGACCATCCCCGCGGGTGCGGGGAGCAGTCGCCGTTCTGAGCCTTGTGGGACGGCCACGGGAGACAATCCCCGCGGGTGCGGGGAGCAGAAGCCCGAGGTACTGGCCGCGGAGTGGGAGAAGGGACCATCCCCGCGGGTGCGGGGAGCAGCAATCGGGTGAGATGGGAAGGAGGCCCGACCCGGGACCATCCCCGCGGGTGCGGGGAGCAGGACGGCCCGTTCAGCGTGCTCCAGTCGATCGCGGGACCATCCCCGCGGGTTCGGGGAGCAGCTTCGTGTACCGCGACACCGCGGGCGGCGTCCGGGACCATCCCCGCGGGTGCGGGGAGCAGCCCGGGTCGGTGTGGGTGGTCTCGTGGTACGCGGGACCATCCCCGCGGGTGCGGGGAGCAGCCGGCCTCGTATCCGTCGGGGTCGCTCGTGGCGGGACCATCCCCGCGGGTGCGGGGAGCAGTCTCCGTTGGCGTTGTAGACCGTCACCAGGCCGGGACCATCCCTGCGGGTGCGGGGAGCAGACGCGGCCCACGGTGCGGCCGGTGGCGGTGCCAGGACCATGGGCCACCGACGGAATTCGCTGACCTGCGGGAATGAGCTGGGTTGGCGCACCGGGGTCCCGTACTGATGGGTTGAGGTTCCCAGTCGTGCTGCACACGCGCGGGGTAACTCATTACGCATGGAGGCAGGGCCCCGTTGCTCCGTGTGTGACGAGTTACCTCTTCGTCACTGCGGCCACCCGGCTCTCCATGAGGACGTCGGGGACTGCCGGAGGACGGTGTGCCTAGTGCGACTGGAACGCCTTGATGCTAACCGCCGAACCGCCGGAACTGCGCGCCACCGCGGCGGCAGCGGCACCGGTTACCTTCACGATGGCGGTTCCCTGCGCTGGCACGAGTGTCAGATCGCCGACCGGCGTGACCTCGACCGCTTGCTGCGTGTCGCCTTGCGCAGGTTGGTCCCACACGATGTAGACGACCCTGACAGCGGCCGGCATGTCGTTCGCGTTCGTCAGCCTGACCTCAGAGAAACGTGCGAACTTGGAGACGTCGTGGCCGGTGCTGTCCAGCGCCTGTGTCGTCACCTCCTCCGTTCCCGACGGCGGGCTGTCCGCAGGAAGCACCTGGTGCACTGTGACGCGTACGTCCTCGACTTCGTGTTCGCGCGGGCCGGAGAAGCGCAGGATGTCGTAGCTGTACCCATGGGGCGCCACCAGATTGCCGTGATCGCTGCCGAACACGGTGCTGACCTTCACCTTGGGCAGGAGATGGTGGTTCTTGTCCAGGGCGCTGAAGGATAGCCGAAGGACCACAGGGTCCCGATAGGAATTGGCGATGCTCAGAGTCTGGTTGATCGTCTCGTCTTTGCCGGAGTCCCCGACGTACCGGAACGACACTCCCGGGAAACGGCTGCTGGATATGTCAGGCGCAGCATCGGCGCCTCCTGCCTTGCCGCACCCCGAGGCCAACACCGCCACCAACACCGCAGTCGCACCCGCGGCTATCAGTCTTCGTCTCCCCACCCTCACGAACCCTTCCCCTCCCATGGTCGTCAACCGGAGCACGCTATCCGACCGCGGTCGTGCTCCTCCACTGAGTAGGGGCGTCTGCACGTCACCGGCAGGTCTGAATGGTTCAGCCGAACCGGGCAGCCCGCTGGCCCCCGCCCGGGCCGACGCATCTGTGTGACGCACCGCCTGGACTGCGCGCTCGGTGGGCTGCCCTGGGGCGCAGCATTCCGTCACCTTGGTCTTCGCGTTTCGTCGGGTCCCCACCATCCCCGCGGGTGCGGGGAGCAGCCGTACCCCGCTTGGGGTACGGCCTCCTGTGTGGGACCGTCCCCGCGGGTGCGGGGAGCAGCCGTACCCCGCTTGGGGTACGGCCTCCTGTGTGGGACCGTCCCCGCGGGTGCGGGGAGCAGATCAGGCCCACTGCGTACCGCGGGTCGCCGGGGGGACCATCCCCGCGGGTGCGGGGAGCAGATGCTGAACACCAGGAAGATCTGCTTGGCGTAGGGACCATCCCCGCGGGTGCGGGGAGCAGCTGGAGTCGATGGCCGTCGACGTCGAGCTGTCGGGACCATCCCCGCGGGTGCGGGGAGCAGTGGCGGGCGTCGTCGATGTCGAAGGAGAGGTTGGGACCATCCCCGCGGGTGCGGGGAGCAGGGGACCGGCAACACCGCGGACACCTACGGGCCGGGACCATCCCCGCGGGTGCGGGGAGCAGCCTTCGGCAGGCCAGCCTTGATGGCGGAGATCGGGACCATCCCCGCGGGTGCGGGGAGCAGTTCGTGATGTACCGGCTGAGTGCGCCGACGTAGGGACCATCCCCGCGGGTGCGGGGAGCAGCGTGTCCTCGTTGCCGGGTGGCCGGCGGCGGCGGGACCATCCCCGCGGGTGCGGGGAGCAGCTCCTGGTCGCGCAGTCGGCGACCGCTCAGGCGGGACCATCCCCGCGGGTGCGGGGAGCAGCGCTTCACCGCGTCCGGGGCGGCCGTCGTCAAGGGACCATCCCCGCGGGTGCGGGGAGCAGCGATGCCCGCACAGCTTCCCCGGCGCCGACCAGGGACCATCCCCGCGGGTGCGGGGAGCAGGACTCCGGCCGCGGCGAGCTGGGCACGGCCGCGGGACCATCCCCGCGGGTGCGGGGAGCAGCTCATGAACCGACTGCGGGACGCGGAAGAGCTGGGACCATCCCCGCGGGTGCGGGGAGCAGTGGCGAACACTCCGGACCGTCGGGACCAGGACCGGGACCATCCCCGCGGGTGCGGGGAGCAGATCCACGGCGGGGTGACGACGCCTTCGGGCTGGGGACCATCCCCGCGGGTGCGGGGAGCAGACCTTCCAGGTGCCGAACGCGCACCCGTCCTCGGGACCATCCCCGCGGGTGCGGGGAGCAGGCTTCGACGGTCTTGCTGACGCCGATGCCGTAGGGACCATCCCCGCGGGTGCGGGGAGCAGTTGCAACGCGGGGGCGCTGCGGTGTCGCGGGCGGGACCATCCCCGCGGGTGCGGGGAGCAGCGCTGTTGAGTTAAAAGAGCAACGAACGCTTAGGGACCATCCCCGCGGGTGCGGGGAGCAGCACGTGCCGCCTCGCGCGATCTGCGCGACGTGGGGACCATCCCCGCGGGTGCGGGGAGCAGCGATGAGCTGTTCTACCTCGTCCACACCCTCAAGGGACCATCCCCGCGGGTGCGGGGAGCAGAACGTGACGACGTTGCCCGCGGAGAGAACGGCGGGACCATCCCCGCGGGTGCGGGGAGCAGGCGATCTCGGCGAGTGGGTGCGGGCCTGGCTCGGGACCATCCCCGCGGGTGCGGGGAGCAGCCTGGACATGAACGAGGAGCTGTACGACGCGGGGGACCATCCCCGCGGGTGCGGGGAGCAGCCAAGCCCAAGGGCGTTCCGTCCTCGCGCATCGGGACCATCCCCGCGGGTGCGGGGAGCAGACGACCGAGGTGACCGTCGCAAACGGCGGCACGGGACCATCCCCGCGGGTGCGGGGAGCAGTCCGGCACGTGGACCAAGCCGTCCGGGGCAAAGGGACCATCCCCGCGGGTGCGGGGAGCAGTCCGAAGCTCCCGGCTTCAGCATCCGAGGGCGGGGACCATCCCCGCGGGTGCGGGGAGCAGTTCGTCCACTTCGGGCGGGCCTCCCAGATCTGAGGACCATCCCCGCGGGTGCGGGGAGCAGCGAATCCCCTGCTCTGCGGTCCCCTGCGTCTTGGGACCATCCCCGCGGGTGCGGGGAGCAGCTGTTCACCTACGACACCCGCGACGGAGTCGAGGGACCATCCCCGCGGGTGCGGGGAGCAGACTCAGCGACCTGCGGATTTCCCAGGCTCGAGCACAGGAATTTAGCACTTTCGAGGAAAGCGACAAATTGGATAGATGGCACGTAAATATCACCACTCTATCGATTTCGAACACGATTCCGAGCGACAACAAGACCTCGCTGCGGCAGAGCTGTAGTCAATCATGAGGCTGGTGACAGTAGGCGCGACGACGAGGGCGGCCGGGCCAAGGGAACTCCACGGAAGTTCGCCCGTCACGTGCGCCGGGGCACGGGACTGCTGGATTACGCGCCCGCGCAGTCCGCGTAGCGCTCCGAACGCAACAGGTCAGCCAACTCTTCCGCCTGCGGTCGCTCGTGGTCTCGCTGGATCAGGACGCGGCCCAGCACTTCCTGGACGTCCGGCCACACGATGCCCTCGCGGACCGGAATGCCTCGGGTCGCGATCGCGTGCCGCAGCTCCGGCCCGGCCATACGCGTTGGGACGACGTCGGCCGCCGCGTAGTCGAGCGGCCAGCCGCCATCGATCGCCCACCACAGGCTCGCGGCCAGGGTGTAGACCTCGGCTTCCTTCGACACGATCACTGGCAGCTCGCCGCGGTGGACCTTCCACGCAAGCTCCGGCGGGAGGAGGTGCGGCAGGCCGCCTCGGAACAGGTTCGACGGAGCCAGCAGCTTCGGGTGCCAGGCCCACGAGCAGTCGAGGAACTTCACCCCGTCCGGGGTGTGCACGGTGTGCTCGGGTTGGAGGTCACCGTGTACCCAACCGGAGGCGTGCAGTGCTGCCACGGCGTCGACCACGGCCACCAGCTGGTGCCTGGCAGCGGTGAGATCAGCCGTGCCGTAGCGGACGCCGGCCAGGGCCTCGCGGGTCGACGGGCCGTCGTACCAGTCGGTGATCATCCATACAGAGGCGTCGCCGCGCCCGTAAGCAACCACGCGGCCCGGGCCCATGGCCGACAGGGCCACCGCTTCACGGGCGGCGATCACCGTTCCTTCCGGGCCGCTCCCCCACTTCACTGCCGCAGTCCGGAGCGGGCCCGTCGCCTTCCACACAGCACAGCCGCGCCGGTCGCTGATCGCCTCCAGTTCGGTTCCGTCGCCGCACGTCGCCTCTGCGGCGATACGCGCATGCACCGGGATCAGGTGTGTCGTCATGTCTCATCCGTCTCGATACGAGCCCTAGAGCGTTGGCGTCCCGGCAAGCTCAGGTGCCGGGACTTCGCGCATTCCAGGACGGGAGTGATCTTGGGGTACGTTCGACTGCTGCGCCGTCGCCGCGTCCTTGCCCTGTGGGCGGCGCAATCCCTGTCGGTGTTCGGTGACCGCCTGTACGCCATGGCGATCATGTGGCTGGCATGGGAGAAGTCCGGCGCCGCTGCGATGGGCTCGTCGCGGTCGCCGAATCGGTGCCGTACATCGTGATGGGCACCGTCGGCCGCCGGCTGATGGACCGTTTCGCGTCGCTGCGGGCGCTCGCCGCGGTGGATGCCTCCCGGATCGTGTTCGTCGCCCTGCTGCCGGTCGCCTGGGCCGTGTTCGGCCTGCCGGGCATGCTCGTCCTGGCCGTCGCCGTTGGCGCCGCCGGTGCGGTATTCGACCCCAACCTCGGGGCGCTCGTCCCCGACCTGGTCCGGCCCAGCGAAGTGCAGGCGGTGTATGGGCTGCTGGACCTCGCCGGCCGGGTCGCCCGCATTGCTGGACCGGGCACGGCCGGCGTCCTCCTCGCGGTGATGCCGCAGAGCGCGATGTTCTGGCTGGACGCCGCGACGTTCGCCGTGTAGGCCGCGGTGTTGGCTCGCCTCGGCCGGGGCTCCCACAGGACGGCCCCAGCCGAGAAGCGCCCGGCCGCTCCCATAACTGTGGGCGTGCGCGTCCTGGTGAGGTCCCACTCGGCGACCGGCGCAGCGATCGGCGTGCACGGCGCGGCGATCTTCGCCCAGGCCGTCGCCCTGGCGCTGCCCGCGCTGCTCGCGACGATGGGCGCGGGGGCCGGGGCGTACGGGCTGATCCTTGCGACGACCGGCGCCGGCGCCCTGGCCGGGAACCTCCTCGCCGGGCACGTCCGGCTTCCGGCCCGGCTCCCCGCCGCGTACTGCGCAGTGTGGGCCGCCGCCGGGCTACTCCTCGCCCTCAACCGCGTCGCCTCGAACCTGCTGGCGCTTCTGGCCGTCGCCGCCGCCTCGGGGTTTGTGGCCCCGTTCTGTGGCGTCACCCTGCAAACGCACCTCGCCGGGTTCCCGCCCGAGCCGCGCCGCCGACTGATGTCGCTGGATTTCACGGTCATCCGCACCGCCGGGACAGCGTCGATGCTGGTCGTCCTCGCCATCGCGGCAGGCTCCCCCGCGGCCGGGTTCCTCGCCGGCGGGCTCGGCACGGTGGCCGTCGCCGGCCTCGGCGCGGCGGCCGCCTGGTGGTGGACGCGCGACAGGGGCCTGCGCGTACCCCAGCCGAACCACGAGCCGTCGCGCGGCTGACGCCCCCTCGTCCGTTCCTCCCGCCACAACGCGCGGGCGGGCCCGGCAGCTCCCCCACCGCCGGGCCCGTTCCCATGTGCGCCGCTACGGCAACTGCCGCTCAGGCACCCACAGCGGAGAAACCGCCGTCCACGTGGATCACCTGGCCGGTGATGGCCCGGGCCGCGTCGCTCAACAGGAACGCGACGGTGTCGGCTACCGGAGTCGCGTCCGAGGTGTCCCAGCCCAGCGGGGCCCGCTCGGGCCACAGCTTCGCGAGCTCGTCGAAGCCGGGGATGGACTTGCCGGCCATCGTCGTGATCGGGCCGGAGTCGACCGCGTTGACGCGGATGCCCTTGGGGCCCAGGTCTCGGGCAAGGTAGCGGTTGATCGACTCCAAGGCGGCCTTGGTGGGGCCCATCCAGTCATAGACCGGCCACGCCACGGTGGCGTTGAACGTGAGGCTGACCACCGACGCGCCCTTGTCGGACTTCTCCAGCAGGGGCAGGACAGTCGCCGTCAGAGCCTGGAGGGAGTACGCCGAGACGTTCATGGCGGTGGCCACCGACTCGAACGGCGTGTTCAGGAAGTTGCCGCCGAGCGCGTCCTGCGGGGCGAACGCCACAGCGTGCACTACGCCGTCCAAGGAGTCCCAGTGGCCAGCGATGCCGTCGGCCAGGGCCCGCAGGTCCTCGGGCTTGGTGATGTCCGCCGACAGGCACGCCACCGGGGCCTTCGGCAGCCGCCCGGCGATGCGGCCCATGATGGAGCTGGGCCGCCCCGGGGCGTTGGCGAGGATCACGTCCGCGCCCCCCGCCGTCGCCGCCTCGGCGATCTTGAAGCCCATGGAGGTCTCGGTGAGGACACCGAAGACCAGGATCCTCCTACCGGTCAAGTTCACGCCGTCAGTCCTTTCGTCACAGGCCACAGATACCGTCCTGGTACTGGCCGTAGAAGTTGTGCAGGCTGGTCGTCAGGCCCCACGACTGCAAAGTTTCCTCGTCCAGGGGCGTCACGTGGGTGGGGTCCTGCGCTAGAACATCCACCGTTTTGCTGTTGGGGGTCGTCACGACGAACCCCTTCAGCGCGCTTTCCTTCATTCGGCGGATCAGCACTTCGGGGTCCGCCAGGTGCTCGAGAACCTCCAGCGCCGCGTACCAGCCGACGGGCCGCGCCGGCTGCCACGTCGAGAAGTCGAACGTGCCGTCGATCCACGCGTCCAGGGGGACATACCGGCCGCGCCAGCCGTACTCAGCGCGCAGGAAGTAGTCCAGCTCGGTGAAGCCGGCTCCGAGGTCGACGAGGATGTCGGCGTCGTCGAGCCCGCTGACCCGCAGGCGTTCGCTGGCTGCGCGGAAGCGTGCGGCCCGCTCGAAGTGCAGGCTGACGTGGCCGCGCAGGTACTCCTCTGCCTGCGCGATCCGGCTGGGTGCGCCACTGGCGCAGCGGCCCACCGCGTCGTGCAGGTCGCCCACCGTCGCAAGCTGGCCTGTGACCTCGTCCGGGATGGTGCAGTGCGCCAGCTTCTCCAGGGCCGTCACGGTCTCCATCAGCGCGAGGCTGTCGAGGCCGAGGTCATGGAACAGGTGCCGGTCGCGTTCGGCGCAGTCGGTCTGCGGCCTGCGGCTGATGGACACCAGGGTGTCCGTCACCAGGTGCGCGATCATGCGGTGCTGTGCTCCCTTCGCACGGAAAGGCCTGGAGCGGGATGAAGGTGCGCAGGCGGCCGCCGGGCTCCGGCTGGCCGGTCGCCTCCTCGAAGCGGTCAATCAGGAGCTTGCAGGAGCCGCAGAACGACCCGCACGTCATCTGGTCGGTGACGGACGGCGGGACGACCGCGCCCACGCCCTTGAGGCCGTGCCCGGCGCGCACCGTGCGGACGTACGCGGAGGAGTTGACCCGGTCGAGGATGTCCCGGAACGACTCCTGGAAGAGGTTGCCGAAGCCCAGCTTCTCCGGGACGTTGAAGGCGGCGCATGAGTACAGGTCGCCGGAGACCTTCATGAGCGCGCACGGGAGCACGTACGTGCCGACCGTGGGGGCGAAGCAGTCGTAGCAGGCGCCCATCCACCGCGTCACGGTGGTGTTGCCCGGCCGGTTGATGGCGGCCTGGTCCTCCAGGCGCTCGTTCTCCAGGTACACCCGCATCGTCGAGTGCACCCGGTCGTGCGGGAAGTCCCCGTACATGCGCTCGTACAACGCGAGCAGTTCGTACACGCGGTGCTTGCGGTCGGCGGGGTCCGCCAGGCTGGAAAGCGCGATGTTCAGCTCACGGTCGGTGAACTGCGTCACCGCGTGGTTGATGATCCGCGCTACGGACTCCAGCGGCGTGGTCTGCTCTCCGATGGAGACCATCAGCAGCGGCACGAAGATCCGGTTCTCCAGCAGGCCGGCGGTCACCAGCCGCTCGAACGTCGGCGCGCACCGCTTCGCGGTGCCCCAGATCCCGTTCGTGGTGATCTTGCCGATGTCGACGGTGCCGCGCGCCCGGTCCATGAACCGGTAGAGCTGGCGCGCCGCCACGAACGGCTCGCCGCCGGTGATGGCCACCGAGGACAAGGCCACGTCCTCGAACTCGGCGATCAGGCGGTCGAGCTGGGCGTCCGACAGCGTCACGCCGTCGGCAAGCGGCTTGGCGCCCATGCCGCAGGACTTGCACGTGTCGTTACACCGGTCCGTCAGCTCGAACTCGACCCGCAGCGGACGGTAGGCGCCGGTGACGTTCGCCGCGTCCCAGCCCGCCCGGATCACGGCGAACGGGTTCTCGGTTCTGACCGCGTACTTGCCCGTGTAGGGCACGACGGCTCCCTGACCGTCGATGTACGTGTGGGCACCCTCTTTGATCATGGCTACCTCTCGTCGTACGGATAGAAGGCTCCGGGGGCGTCCGCATCGAGCCTGCGCGACATCAGGTGGGGCGCCGTCTGGCGCGTGGGGCTCCGCCGCACGCCACGCGCCAGACGGCGGTCTACGGGGTCGCGGCGCTGAGCGCCGGGCCGGCGTCGTCAGTCCACGCGACCAGGCGGCGGGCCTCACGGCACGGGCCGCACGCATAGCGAGTCCCGGTCAGCGACGAGCTTCGGCAATCGGTGTTCCGGACCTCGCGCGTGGAGTCTGTGAACCAGCCGCACCAGTGGCACGGGAACGCCCGGTCGCCGAGGACGAGCGGCAGCAGCAGCCGCCCGGCCATGGCAAGGTTCTCCAGGTGCCAGTACGCGGTCCACATCGTCGGCCCGCAGTCGTCGGCGAGGAACGAGCGGGCCTGGGCGGCGTATCGCTCCGCCACGGGCGGCAACCGGTCGGGCAGGTCACCGAGGAGGAGTTGCACGTGGCCGCGCAACAGCAGCTCGTGCTCCTCGGCCGCTTCGCGGTCTCGGAAGACCGGCACCTCCCGGCAGTGAGCCCAGATCGCGGCGGCGTCGATCAGGTCGGCGACGGCCTCGCTCACCGCTGTGCCTCCTCGGCGGCGTGACGGGAGCGGCCGATCCGGGCCACTAGCGCCACGTCACCGGGCACGCACAGCATGCCGGCAGAGTCCATCGGCACCGACCAGTACGAGCGGCCATGGCGGGGCTCGGTTCGGTCTGGGTGTGGGACGCCCAGACAGGAGCCTTGGCCCAATCCCACGGTTCCTGCGACGTTCCAGCGCAGAGGGACGCTCGCCGGGACCAGCGCGTAGTACCGCTGGCTGACCGGGTCGACGATGACCGGCCCTGCGAGGGCGTCCGCCAGGTACTCGCGGATGCCCTGCGGGTCGTGGGTTCCGGCGGCGGCATGCACAAAGTCGCCGGGGATGCGGACGGCGGAGAACAGCGACCCGCATGACAGCAGGGCGAACCCTCGCTCTGCCCATTCGTCGCGGGCCCTTTGCGGGTCGAGCGCGGAGGAGGCCAACCAGTGCTCGACAGCGAGCAGTCGCTCCGCTGCGGAGGTGATGACGCCGCTCACCGGACGGTCACCGCCCTACGAGATGCGTAGGGGGGAGGAGTCGGGGCAGTCGCGGGCACGGCGACGGATGCGCTCATGGGTCGGCTCCAATGACGCTGGACGTCTGAGTTACCGACCGTAAGCGCGCTGTCACAAAGCTCTCAATGGCACTTTGCTGACATCGAGTCTGAAACTAACAACTACGCAGGTAGGCCGACCGCGTCGGCGAGAGACCGCATGTCGGGGGTGAGGGTGCGGCGCCGCTCGATGATGGTCGAGACGATGTCCTGCGCGTACCGCTGCTGCGCCAGCCACTCCGGTGCGGCCTGGCGCACCTCCGTCAAGACCGTGACGGCGTCGCCGTACTCGCGCATCATCGTGTGGGCCTGCGCTACGTCCAGCCGATGCCGGTGATACTCGGTACCGCCCTTCGTCGCCCGGGCCTGCCTCGCCTGCTCCAGCTTCTTCGCGGTGACCAGGACCTCGTCCGGCCGGTCCATGACGATGCCGCGCTCCGCTTCCTTGTACGCCACGGTGACTGGGCCCCAGGTCGCCAGCCGGCTGTCACCGAGCGGCAGTTCCCTGCCGGTGAGGACGGCGGCGGACCGGGCGAGGCGCATAGCGTCCTGCGCCTCACCGGCACGGGCGTCCCGCAGGCTCGCCGAGGAGACCTGCAGCAGCAGCCAGCCCCACGCCGCAAGGTCGTCCGCTGTGGCGCGGGACATGCGGGGCTCGACTTCGTCGGCCCACCGGATCGCCAGTTGCCGGGCCTCGGCAACCCGCCCTTGCCGTACGAGCAGCCACGTCCAGGTCGTGATGACGGAGGCCGAGCGCAGCCGGTCGTTCGCGTCGTCGAGGGCCCGGGTCAGCGCCGTCTCGGCCGCGCTGAACTGGCGGGCCTGCGTCAGCGTGGAACCGGCCAGGTTGAGGAGGTGGGCGCGGATCGTGCGGCCTTCGCCAGTGTCGCCGAGTGCGTCGGCGTCTCGGAGCAGCGGCGCCAGGAGCAAGGACACCTCGCCCATGCGGTTCGCGAAGAACGCGGTCCGCACCTCGTCGAGGGCGGCCCGCATCCCGGCGATGGTGGGCTCCTCGTCGGGCTCGGAGGCCGGCGACTCGACGGCAAGGCGCAGTGCCCGCCACGGCTCAGCGGGTGACTCCGGGCTCTCCTGGTCGTCGCGCGTCAGGAGTTGACTCGTGGTCACGCGGAGCGCCGTGGCCAGCTTGTGGGCGGTCTGCAGGCGGGTTCCCTCGACGACGCCCTGCTCAAGCTGCCTGATCAGAGAGAGTGACACCCGGGAGGCCGTGGCCAGTTCACGCTGGCTCAAACCGCGACGTTTCCGGATTTCCCTCAATCGGCGGCCGATGTGTGTTTCTGTGTCCTCGGGCATAGTGATGCTCCGTTCTGACGTCGACACTCAGAACGGTACCCCCGGTCGGCTCGTGGGGTACGACGGTCGGCCCCCGCTGCTCCAGCGGGGGCCGTCGTGTTGACGCCAGCCTGGCCTGGGCGACTTGCACCCCGCCGGGTACCACTCCGGGCGGGGCGCACTGTCGGATCCGAAGAGCCTGAGATTCGGACAAACGTGACGCTACCGGCTGGCCGCTGGTCCGGTCAGGGCCAGCAGGGCGGGCCCTCGTGCCGCGATGCGGGGCGGCGTCCTCAGCATTCGCGTCATCTCGATCGGAGTCCACTTTGAATCCTCACAATCGGACCGCTTCATTCAGCTGAAAGGTGCATGACACTGGGTCCTCCATCGCCAAGGGGAGGCAAAAAAATGAAATGGAAGCGGATCGCTACCGGTATCACAGCCACTGCCGCGTCCATGGCCTTTCTTGTGGCCACGCCGACGTCGGCTGCGGCCGGAACATGCACCACCTCCGGCTGTGGCGGTGAGGTCACCAACAACTCCAGCATGAATATCCGGATCGCCAACTGCTGGCGCGACGATTACGGGCTTTACCAGTACATCGACAAAATTGGATGCGTCAGCCACCCCAATTCGTGGATCTACTACAACGCCGACGCGGAACTCCCGCCTGGTGACGAGTCGAAGTATAACTACTACTACTACGACACTGACGCCGTACGGTTCTATAAGGGCTGCGTCACGAAGTGGCACTGGTGGGGCGGTTTCGTCCAGACGACTGATCGGCGAGGCAAGTCGAGCCAGTGGATGAAGATCTCCAGCATCGATCACGTGTACATCGACAGCATCAGTTGCTAATCAGCAGCACCTAAACAACTGTGTCGGGCCGTCCCAGGCAGAGGGCGGCCCGGCTCGGCCGGCTCAAGCAAAATCAAACGCGGTGAAGTCGGTGACCGGGACGTACCCGATGCGCTGGTAGACGCTGTTGCTGGTGGGATTGGCCAAGTCGGTGAACAGCAAGACGTTACCGGCGCCTGCGGCCTGCGCCGCCGGGCTCTCTAGGCCTCCGTCGCCGTCAGCACCAACGTGTGGAGGGCGGGGCGCGCGAGTGCAGGAAGTCCCGGGCCCGCGCGAGGAAGTCGTCGACGTCTTCGGTGAGGTGCCAGCCATCCACTCCCATACGATGAAGAACGCCAGAACGCCCGCCCCGGAGAAGGAGGAGCGGGCGTCTCGGCGGCGGGGATCGGCTGCCGGTCAGCCGCTCTTGGGGGCGCCCGCGCGGACGCGGACGATCTCGACGACGGCCCGTATGCCGACGACGCCGACGACGGTCAGGCCGGTGACGATGCCGAGGACGACGAGCGTCAGGGTGGCGTTGCTGCTCATTGCTCACCCCCTTCTTCCTGGTCGCAGTCCGGGCACATCTGCCGCAGGCGACGGTTCGCCTGGTCGACAGCGTCACGGAGGCTCCCGCCGTCGTTGGGGTGCAGCTCGTGCACAACGCCAGCAAGCGTCTCCTCCACGCCGCTGACCCGCTCCAGCAAGCCCGGCCGGGCAGGGACGCCGGGGCGGGCCGCTTCGCCGTAGAAGTCGTCGATGAAGAAGTTCACCTTGCGGCCGAGGAGGACGGCCCAGCGGACCACCTTCCACACCACCGTGCAGATGGCGGCCGTGGCGGCGGCCAGTGCGCCCCACCAGAGGATCGCGTCGACGAGTCCGCCACTGGTCGCGTTCATGCTCACCGGCCCGCGCTCCCGATCCTCGGCGTGTGCCTGGCCTTCCACCCGGCCGCGAACGTGATCAGCGTCGGCACGATCGCCAGGACGAACGGGGTGAGGCTGTCGGGCAGCGGGTCGAGGAGGCGGGCGTCGTCCTGGACGGCGGCCAGGACGCCGAGCAGGCCGGTCGACGCGAGGTACGCGGCCGACGTCGCGGCCTTGACCTTCGGCTCGATGCGGGCGTGACGGGGCATGGGTCAGGGGCCTTTCAGGAGTGGAGGAGCTTCCAGGTCAGCGGGCCCGGGTAGCCCTCCGGGTCGCTGCGCAGCTCGGCTGTCGCCCGCTGGAAGTCGGCGACGTTCCGCCTCGTCCACTCGGTGAACAGGTCACCGGGCTGGTAGCCGTCGCCGTCGTTGTTCCGGGTGAAGCCCTTCCCGATCAAGCAGCCGTCCAGGTCGACGACCGCGGGATGCCTGCGGCCGATGACGAACGCGCCCGTACCGGGGAACGGCGGGATCTCGAGAACCGGCTTGCCCGGCACGTGAAGCTGCTGATCCGGGTAGATCGTGTACGGCGGCGCGATCCCGTTGACGGCCGCCAGCTCCTGCCACGGCACGTCCAGGCGACGGGCGATGGCCGAGATCGTGTCCTGCGCCCGCACCACGTAGATCCCCGGCGGGGTCGGCGGTGTCTTGACCCCGGCCGGACGCTTCGCTCCCTGCTCCACCCACGCATACAGCTGGTCACCCGGGCACGCGGTGGCGTACCCGTCCCGGTGCCCGCCGACCCACAGGCCGGCGTCGCCGCTGCGCCGCAGCCACTCGATCGCATCCACCAGCCCGTTCAGCATGGCGTCCGTCGGCACGGTCATGCCCTTGCTGCCGAGCAGCGCGCACACCGCATAGTCCTGCTCGTTCAGCGCCTGGCTGCCGTTGGCGCCGGTCCGCCGGTGCGTGCCCCGGCCCTCGAAGACGCTGCCGTGTTCGCACACGAGGGCCGTGTACGCGATGTCGACGTACCCCTCCTTCGTGTTGGCCAGGTGCTCAGCACGGATGCTGCGCACCATGTCGTCGCACAAGCTGTGCGCCCGGCTCGCGTACGGCGAGCCCAGGTAATGCACCTTCACGCCGCGGGTCTTCGCCACATACGCAGCCGGCGAGGATGCGGGTGCCCCCCAGGCTTCACGAGGTACGAAATCCATGACAACTCCTCCGCGTCAGGCGGCTTCGTGGATGACGAGCTTGAACTCGGCGATATTCAGCAGACGCGGCTGGGCGTCGTTGTGCGTGACGCGGAGAGCAACCGGCGTATCCGGGTTCACGAAGATCCCATGGCCTTTGCTGAAGAAGTTCTGCCCGATGCTCGGTGCCCGGTGGTCGGTCGCCGTGGTGTCATTCGGTGTTGGCGAGCCGAGGCTGAGCGGGTCACGAACGAACTGGTCACGCAACTCGGTATATCCACCGGTCGCGCTCGCGGCTTCCCACTGGATCAGCGCATACAGATGGCCCCACCCGGCTTTTGACGGCCAGATGAGGCCACTGCGGTCATCCGTGGCGTAGTTGGTGACGACATACCCGTCGGGCTGCACCGCCTGGTGCATTCCGAAACGGTCCGACGGCTCAGCCGACCCGAAAGGGAACCGCACAATCTTGTACGTGGTCCCGGGGGCGATCAGCTGCGGTACGTCGACCTTGAGGGAACACACCTGCACGCCGGGGGCGACAGTTCCACGCGTGGCCAAGAGAATCCTCCATCGGAGAGTCCTTGGCCCGGCCCACAACCAGCGGCCCCCGAAGTGTAGCCGCGCGCTACTTCTTTGCCCTCGCCGCCTTCGCCGGGGCAACGGCCTCCACGACGGCCTCGCCCTGGTAGCCGGACATGCGGCGCGCGGTCGCCTCCGGCACACCGGCCCCGATCAGCGCGTCGTAGTCCTCGCGGGTCCGCTGCTCGTCCTCGGCCTGGAGCTGCGCGACATGCGCCTCGTGTGCGGCGCGCAGCTCCTCGAACTTGGCGGTGTACTCCTCTTCCGTGACCAGCTGGCCCGGCTTGGTCAGGACGGGTTCCTCGCCGGTCGTGGTCTTGATGAGGCCGGCCGAACCGTCCTCGTACAGTGCCCAGTAGGTGACGGGCTCGGTCTCCGGCTCGTCGGTGGGGATGGGGAACGTCATGGAATTCTCCGTTCAGTGGCTGATCATCAGGCCGCGAAGAAACACCTGAATTCGGTTGTAGGTGGCGCCGCCCGATCCCCGGCCCAGGGTCACAGGGAAATTGACGGTCGCCGTTCCCCCCGGCGGGACGTTCGTCGTGTGCAGGTACAGCTTCGTCGTCTGCACGTGGGAATCGTTGATTGTCGACGACCCGGCATTCCGCGTGTAGTACACCTCGTCGGTGTCCTGCCCGTACGCAGCGCCCGCCCCGGCCGGGAGGTTGAAGTCGACGTCCAATTCGCGTTCCACGAGCAGCATTGCCGGGCGGCAGGTATCCGGGTTCGTGAACGTGGTGCTGAACGTATCCACGACGTTGTCGAATCCGGCGGGGACTGTCAGGTCGGCGTAGGTCCGGCTTTCGGTGAAGTTGAAGAACGACACCTGCGTGCGGGGCTCACCGCGCAGCACACCATCCGTGCCACAGGAGATGACGCCACCGAGGGCATCCACGTCGCACGGGTACGGCCACGCGGCCGTGGCCGCAGTGAGCGGGGCGCCGGCCGAACCGTCACCGGTGATCCCGCACGCGGTCTGGACGGCGGGCGCGGCGGCCGGAGGAACGAACAGGCCACCGTCGCCGCCGAGGGCCAGTTGATTCCCAGCGTCGGTGGACAGGTCGGCGGTGATGATGCCAGTCGCCGGGTCGTACGCCGCGCCGCCCTCTGCGCTGATGCAGCCGCGCACGTCGGCGCACTCCACGTAGACCCCGTCGGCGCCGACGTGCAGCAGGTTCGACCCGCCACCAGGCGGCGCGGGATCCGGGACGACGGCCGCACTGACCTGGTACGGGTCGCCCGCCGTGCCGGTTCCGGACACGGTGACGTCGACGCTCGGGGAGTCGGCGGCCTGGACGATCGTGCCGCCGCCTCCGCCCCCCGTCGGGGCGTACAGGCCCCCGTCGGGGCCGAGCGTGATGGCGTTCCCCGCCTGGGTGGAGAGGTCGGCGGTGATGACGCCGGTCGCCGGGTCGTACGCCGCGCCGCCCTCGGCGCTGATGCAGCCGCGCACGTCGGCGCACTCCACGAACACCCCGTCGGGGCCGACGTGCAGCAGGTTCGCCCCGCCACCAGGCGGGGCTGGGTCGGCGACCACCGCGGCGCCCACGAGGTACGGGTCACCGGACGTACCCGTGCCCGAGACCGTGACCTCCACGCTCGGC
Source organism: Streptomyces sp. BoleA5 (assembly GCF_000373665.1). Classification (NCBI taxonomy): domain Bacteria; kingdom Bacillati; phylum Actinomycetota; class Actinomycetes; order Kitasatosporales; family Streptomycetaceae; genus Streptomyces; species Streptomyces sp. BoleA5. Next base: position 65,902 of record NZ_KB892099.1, on the reverse strand, counting down.
GAGTCGGCGGCCTGGACCACGGTGCCGGCCGAGCCCGGCACGAACAGGCCACCGTCGCCCCCCAGCGTCAGCGAGTTGCCCGCGTCGGCGGACAGGTCGGCGGTGATGATGCCGGTCGCCGGGTCGTACGCGACGCCGTCCTCACCGGAGATGCACCCGCGCACGTCGGCGCACTCGACGTACACCCCATCCGGGCCGGTGTGGAGCAGGTTCGTCCCGCCGCCGGGCGGCGCCGGGTCGACGATCACCTCGGCAGACACCTGGTACGGGAAGGCCAGGGTGCCAGTGCCGGACACCGTGACGTCGACCGTTGAGGAGTCGGCGGCCTCAACGATCGTGGCGTCCCCGGGCGGTACGAGGAGGCCCCCGTCGGTGCCGAGGACTAGGGTGTTCCCGGCGTCGCCGGACAGGTCGGCGGTGATGATGCCGGTCGCCGGGTCGTACGCCGCNCCGCCCTCGGCGCTGATGCAGCCGCGCACGTCGGCGCACTCCACGAACACCCCGTCGGGGCCGACGTGCAGCAGGTTCGCCCCGCCACCAGGCGGGGCAGGGTCGGCGACCACCGCGGCGCCCACGAGGTACGGGTCTCCGGCCGTGCCCGTGCCGGACACGGTCACATCGACCGAGGGCGAGTCGGCGGCCTGCACGACGGTCGTCGAGGCGCCGGCGGAGATGACGTACGGGGCGCCGGGCGAGCCGTTGCCGTCGACAGTGACGCCAGGGCCCGCGGTGACGGTGCACGCGCACCGGCGGGGGCCGCATCCGCAGCTGGACAAGGGATCCCTCCCAGGGAGTTCCTTGCCCGGCCCAGAACCAGCGGCAATACGAGTCTAGCCAGCGCTCCCCTGCGATCAGCGGCTGATCATCAGGCCGCGGATGAAGACCTGGATCCTGTTGTAAGTCGCTCCCGAACTACCGCGCCCCAGCGTTACGGGAAAGCTCACGGCCACCGACGCGCCCGGGGCGACGCTGGCGGTGTGCATATAGACCTTCGCGGTCTGGCTGTGGGCGTCCGTGATGGCCGACGATCCGGAGTTCCGGACGTAGTACACCTCGTCGGTGTCCTGGCCATACGCGGCGCCCGCCCCGGCCGGGAGGTTGAAGTCGACATCGCACTCGCGCTCGATGAGGAGCATGGCCGGGCGGCACGTGTCGGGGTTGGTGAAGTTCGTCGTGAAGGTGTCGGCGACGACGTCCGTACCGGCGGGCACCGTGAGGTTCGCGTAGTCGCGGGACTCGGTGAAGGACACGAACGACAACTGAGCTCGCGGCTCGGACCGCAAGTTGCCGTTGACGTCGCAGGACACCACGCCGCCCGCGGTCTCGGCCGGACACGCGTACGGCCATGCGACCGAGTTGACGCGGGCCGGGCTAGCGCCGGACCCGTTGCCGGTGAGGCCGCAGCCGGTGGTGATCGTGGACGCCCCGGTCGGCACGTACAAGCCCTGCGGCCCGACCTGGAGATTGTTACCGGCGGCGGGCGAGATCAGGGCGCCGATGACGCCGGTCGCCGCGTTGTACGTGATGCCGTTGCCGGCCGACAGGCACGCGCGCACCGCGGCGCAGTCGGTGCCGCCGTCCGCGGTGATGACGTAGGGGTTGGCAGGGCTACCGCTGCCCTCGATCGTCACGCCAGGGCCGGGGGCCAGCGTGCAATTGCACGCCCCTCCGCCGCATCCACAGCGAGCCATAGGGGCCTCCCTCGTAGGGGGTCGCGCCCGGCCCAGAACCAGCGGCCCGTCGAGTCTAACGACGCTGTCCGGACATGATCCGGACACGTCCGGCCGCCCCGCCCGGACATGCCCGCCCCGTCAGGACTGCACGCCTGTGACCTGCGCGGACATCGTCCGGACATCACCGGGCACGGGTGTCCGGGCCTTGTCCGGACGTCAGCCGTACAACTCGATGATCACGCAGCCCTTACCGCCATCGGCTCCAGCCTGCGAGCCTCCGTACGACAGGGCGCCTCCGGCTCCTCCGCCGTAGCCGCGGGGCGCGGTGCCCACTCCGTCGGAGGCGCGCGGGAACCCGCCGTGCCCCATGCGGCTGTCGCCTCCCGCGCCGGACAGGCCGTTGACTCCGGACAGGCGAATGCCGCCCCCTCCCGCGCCACCGCCGGACACCTGCTGGCCGGTTCCGGCGAACGGCCCGGCAACGCCCGACACCGCGTCAGGGACGGTCCCCGAACCCTGAGCGGCGGTGCCGCCGTCGCCGCCGAGCGCGATGACGAGGCCACCGAAGGACGAGGAGCCGCCCGCGCCGCCGGGCGCGTTGCTCGCGCCGGCCGGGCCGCCGGCTCCGACGACGATCGACTCCGACGCCCCGAGCGCACCAACGGGGATCAGGGACTCGGAGTAGCCGCCACCCGCACCGCCGGGCCGGACGATGCACTGGTTGGCCGCAGCGTTGGCGCCCGCAGACCCGCCGCCTGCGGCCTGCACCTTGACGTTGATCCGGGCCAGCCACGGGTACGACGCCTTCGTGAACTGGAAGGTGCCCGGGTCGGTGAAGACGAGGACCTGGCGCAGGCCCTGCTGGCCAGGGATGAGGCAGAGTTCGCCCTCGTCGTTGACGATGAAGTAGTCCCCGCACGCACAAACGCTGGCCATGGCTCACCCCTGAGTGATCAAGTGAGTCCGGCCCAGAACCAGCGACTGCCCCAGCAGGGTAGCCCGCGTCAGCTCGCCGCCGTCGCGGTCAGGTGCACAGCCTGGCCCGGGTCCGCCGCGTAGGACCGGCCGCCCTTGTGCCGCCACACCCGGACGACGGCGTACGCGGCCGTCACCTCCTCCAGCGTCGCGGTCAGCAGCTGGCCCCCGCCGGGCGTCACCAGCAGCGCCCCGACCACGGGCGGCGCGGCGAACGCCTCGGCAAAGTCCCACCGCACGGACCCGTCGGCGCCTGTCTCGACGACGGCGGCCGCGGTCCGCGTGGCCGGCGGCCCGGGCGGACCCTGCGGGCCGGGCGGACCCTCACGGCCCTCCACGGGCTGCGCGACGGGGCCCCGGACCCGGGTCGTCGACCGGGAGCGCCGGTCGACCTCACGCAGCACGCCGACGAGCGGGCCCCCCACGACTGCGGCCCGCCGGGCCGGTGTTCCTCGCATCGCCATCAGGCCGCCTCCGCTCCGCTTGCCGCCACCTGGACCTGCACGCTCTCCCCGCCCGGGTCGGTGTCGCTGCCGCCGGTCTCGGTGACCTTGACGCCGACGATCTTGAGGCGCTGGGCGACGGTCCGGCACGTCGCGGCGCTGGTGACGTCCAGGCACCAGCCCGGCACGAGGTCGGCGACGTCGACGGCGCTGTCCGGGCTGATCGTCACCTCCTGGGTGTCGATGAAGACCGGCACAGTCCGGCTCGACCGCACGAGGGCCTGCGCCGCCGACGTCGCCGACGCGGTGTCCGTGATGCTGGTCTGCTCCACGTACCGCTCGTGCAGCCCGTAGTACGGGTCGATCCCCCCGGCCTCGCCGATCACCTGGTCCGTCACGGTGCCGTCCGAAGCGGTCTGCTGTTGCCCGGCGACGATCACGCGGGTCGCCAAGCCCTTGCCGTCCTCCGCCACCGACAGGCCCTCGGGGAAGTCGGCATCGGAGAGCCGGCCGACGCGCTCGCGCCACGTCTCGGGGAGCAGCAGGATCGTCGAGCCGATCGCGGTGAAGTCGAGCCCGGCCTCAGCGAGGTCTTTCAGGTGGTCGAGGACCTGGCCCACGTTCCGCGTGTACGTGCGGGAGCCGGTGACCTCGGCCGGGGCCATGATCCGGACGTCGTGACCCGGGTCGTCCGGGAAGAACCCGTCCGCGATCAACTCGGCTGCGATGGTCGTCAGGTCGGCGTTCTTGTACGTCAGGTTCTGGTGCGGCACCCGGTTCCCGAGCCAAGCCGTGACGTCCTCTGCGAACAGCTCAACGCTGCCGATCCCCCAGTCCACGTTGGTGATCGGACCGTCCCACACGTACCGGTCGTCCCGGTAGACCACCAGGCGGTGCCTCCACGCGCGGACGGCGCCGAGCGGGCCGCAGCAGTCGCCATCCGGGTTGATCACCGCCCGGGCCGTGGAGACGTCATCGAGCACGCGGCTCCATTCCACCTCGGTGAGGACGGAGCCGGTGGCGACAACACCACCGCCCCGGTCGACCACGCGCACCGAGTGACTCCCGCATCCGGCAACGGCCATTACCGCCCCCGTCCCGAGACGCCGACAGACACCATCGCCGACGGCGACGGCGGGTTGCTCACGTCCGAGGTCAGGCAGAGCACGTAGGAGGCGCAGCCGAGCGTCCGCCAGGTCGGCGGCAGCCCTTCCCGGCCGTAGACGTCCGGCGACGACTCGCAGACCCCGCCGCACTCGACGGTGGCCCGCCCTACCTGCCCGTCCAGCGTCAAGGCGCCACCGGCAGGCACGTACGTCACGTGGAAGGCCGAGAACGGCGTGCAGCGGTACAGGTCGGCGACCTCGCCGGGCGTCAGGGCTTCGTCGCCGGCGGCCCGCTCGAAAATTTCGAGGGTCAAATTGCGTAGATCGCCACTGCCCGCCCGCACCGTGATCATGGGGGCGTCCGTGGACCAGGCGGGCCGGTCGGTCAGGTCGAGGTCGTAGCACTCGCGCTCGACAGCCACGGGCAGGCAGTAGCACGTCTCGCTGGGCAGGGTCGGTGTCGGTGGAGGAGGCGGCGCGCAACGCGGGTCGGCGCAGGCCGCGGTCGGGTCGGGGCAGGGCGCGAACCGGCACGGCCCGTCGCAACCGGGTCCGTTTGGTGGGTGCACGCACCAGTCGATGCAGTCCGTGGAGTCGTCGCCGGGCGGTGCCACCTCCAGCACCGGCGTGGTGTCCGTCCACAGCCACGGCATGGCGGCCGTCAGCACGAACTCCACGGTGATGATGTCCGCGCCGGACTGGCAGTCGCCGGTGGCACAGCCGGTGCCGCTGCGGGCCACCACGTTCGGGCCGTCAACGAGGGCGACCCGGCGTAGGGTCCTCCGGTGCTCGGCATTGAACTGCTCCGGCGTCAGGTCCTCGCCGGGGCAGCAGGAGTACAGCGTCAGGCAGTCCCCGTCGCAGGCGCTGCCTGTGCAGCCCTGCAGTACCTCCCCGAGCCAGTGCAGGCCGTACTCGACGCCGCAGCAGGTGGAGCCGAGGACGAGCGCCGTCACGGTGATGGTGCGGGGCAGCGCCCGGGCCGGCCCGATGGAGCCGCCGCCGATGATCCCGCCGGTGACGTTCCGGCGGACCGGGAAGTCGTCGATGCCCGCCATCTCGAGAACCATGATCCCGGCGAAGTCCGTGCTCTCCGGCACGTCCGGGTCGTACCAGGGGGCGGGGCTGTCGGCGTCGTCCGGGGTCGTGTATGGCAGGTCGCCGAGCTGCTCCGCGCCGACGGTGGGGCAGCCGCAGGCGCCGGCGGACGTCAGCGGCGACCCGACCGTCTGCAGATACGCCCCGAGGCGGGCATGGTTGGCGACCTCCACCCCGCCGTACGCCATGTACCAGTCGGCCGTCATCAGCTCACCCCTGCCGCGTACGTGAGGCGGTTCAGGACGCGCTGCGCGGTCGCGCCTGCGTCTCCGACCTCGGTGATGTTGAACGTGTTGTTGAAGACCGTCCCGGCCTTGTCGACGGCGGCGCGGCCCCGGGCCAGCTCGGCGGCGCTGATCTCAGTGGCGACCTGGCGGCGCTTCTGCGCCCGGGTCAGCGGGATGACGTTGCCGGTGCCCAGCCCGTCAAGCGGCGACCCGACCCGGCCGGGCAGCGCATCGAACTGCCCGCCGACCGCATCGACCACAGCGCGGGCCGCCGACGTCGACGCCTTCTGCAGCGCGGCGATCTGACCGACCAGACCGAGCCGCAGACCGAGGCCGGTCATCTCGCCGATCTTCCGGAAAACCACCGACGGGCTCTTGATCCTCAGCGCCGTACGGATGGCCTTCTGCATGGACTTGGCGATGTCCACCATCAGCTTCTCGATCGCCTTACGCTGCCCCTGCAACCCGGCGAGGAACCCGGCGCCCGCGTTCTTGCCCGCGTCGAACAGGACGTCGGCGCCGGTGCGGCCGAGGACGTTGGAGGCGCTGACGAGCTGCGCCTGCATCGAGTTGATCCGCTTGAACGTCGCCTTGTCCGTGGTGCTGAGGACCCGCGCGAGCTCAGCGCCCTGCTCAGGGCCGAGCCCGATGATCTGCTGCAGCAGATCCTTGCGGAGCCCGCGCCGCGCGAGGGCGTTGATCTGCGACGTGAAACTGCGCACCTTCGACAGGGCCCCGTCCAGGCCCGCGACGATGCTGTCCGCCGTCAGCTTCCCGCCGCCCTGGGTGAGGCTCTGCAGAGAGAACGCCTGGAGTACCGACGCCGTGGTGTCGGCGGCGAACTTCTGGGCGTCGGCGATCTTCTTCACGAGCGCGTCGCGCTGCGCTGCCAGGCTCGTCAGCTTCTTGTTGCCGCTCTGCAGCAGCGTCACGAGCCGGTCGTCGACCTTGGTCGCCTTGCCCTTGAAGGCGTCCGTGATGGACTTGATCAGCTTGTCCGTGGTCGCCTTGATCTGGTCGGCGGTGCCGGTCAGTCCGACGATGAAGCCTCGGCCGGTGTCCTTCCCGATCCGGGCGAACACCTTCGAAGGGCTAGCGATCTCGAGAACCTTCTCCGCCGTGGTGATGGCGATGCCGACGAGGTCCTGGGTCGTCTGGTCCACGTCGCCGAGGGAGGCGCGCAGGCCCGCGACGAGGCCCGCCCCGATCTGCCGCCCGACGTTCTCAAAGTCCTTCACGGAGCCGCCGCCGCGCACCGCGGGCACGCTGCTCGCCGCGAGCGTGGCGGCCTGCGCCGGCCCGGCCAGCAGGTTCAGCAGGCCGGACTTCGCTGCGAGTTCCCGCGCACGCTTCGGCTTGGTTAGGGGGATGACGACCTCGGGCCGGCTGCCCTCGCCCAGCATGGCGAACGTCGGGCCGGTGACGATGCCGCCGTTCGCCAAGCCGGGGATGAGGCCGCGCACGCTCGCCGGGAGGCCGCCCGCGATCTTCTGGCGGATCTGGCTGCCGATGTCGCCGATCTTCCCGAGGATCAGACCGGGCAGCTTGGTGAAGGCGTTCGCGATGGTCGAGATCAGTTGCTGCGCGCCGCGCAACGCCGCCGAGCCCGCGCTCTGCAGCTTCTCGGCGAGCTTCGAGCCCAGCGACGACAGGCCGGAGGCGATCCGGCCGGGCAACTCCCGGAAGAAGTTGATCACCTGCGTGCCGTAGCTGCGTGCCGTGGAGAGCGCGGACGAGCCGGCCGACCGGAAGAAGCTGACGACGCGCCCGGGCAGCGAAGCCAGGAACGAGGCGATCTGCCCTGGTAGGGCGGCAAAGAACGCCACGACCTGGCTGATGAAGCTGGTCACCGCCGCTACGACCGTGGTGAACGCGGTGGTGAAGAACGTCAGCAGCGTCGAGCCGAGCGACGCCAGCGCGCTGACGATCATGCCGGGCAGCTCGGTGAACACGAAGATCACGGCGGCGATGCCGGTGAGGATCGCGATGCCGAGCCCAGCGATGGCGTTGACGAAGAAGGAGATCAGGAGGCCTGGCAGTGCGGCCAGTGCCGACAGGATCAACCCGGGTAGCTGGGCGAAGAACGTCACCACGGCGTTGAAGCCGGTCACCACGGCCGTGCTGACCGTGGTCCACAGGCCGGTGAAGAACGTCGCGATCCGCTCGGGCAGGCTGGTCAGCGCGTCGAGGATGCCCGAGCCCAGGTCGACGAAGAACTGGATGGTGCCGGTGAAGAAGTTCCGCGCCGCCGTCTGGGCCGTCGTCACTGCGCCGACGAGGAGCCCGAGGACGTCGACCAGTCCTTGCAGCAGGGGGAAAGTCGTCTTCGACGCGATGAACTGCGAGACGGTCGTGAACAGCCGGACCAGCGGCGGCAGGATCGGCACGACCGCGGCCAGCGCCAGCACGAAGTTCGCGGACAGGTCGGCGATCATGTCGACGAGCTGAGGCAGCATCGGCAGCAGCGGCTCGATGGCCAGCACGACGAGGTTGACCAGCTCCGGGATCAGCGGAGTGACCGCCTCCGCCAGCGCGATCCACGCCGGGACCATTTTCCCCTGGATCTGCGGGATCAGCTCCAGGATCGGCGGCAGCAGGCGGGTCAGGGCGTCGCCGAGGCTCTTGCCGAGGACGTCCGCGACCGGCCCCAGGGCGGCGCCGAGGGTCGTGAACGCGGTGGCGATCTGCGGCAGGATCGGCAGGAGCGCCGCCACGAGCGCGTCGATGATCGGGGACAGGACCGACGTCAGGATGTCCAGCGCGGGGGCGAGGATCTGCGCCACGGCGCCGGCGACCTCGCCGACCAGGGGCAGCAGCGGGGCCAGCGCGGTGACTGCGCGGCCGATGGCCTCGCCGAGCGGCGCTAAGGACGGGCCGAGCGCGCCGAGCCCCTGCGCGAGGGCCTGGCCGACGGTAGCGAGCGCGGGCGCGATCGCGGCCAGCGCGGGGCCGAGCGCGTTGACGAGGTTGACGATGGCGGGGCCGAGCGCGGTGAAGATCGGCGCCAGCGCGGGCGCGATGGCGCCGACTTGCGTCACGACGGCAGACAGGATCGGGCCGAGCTGGGCGGCGACCGTGGCCAGCGTTGAGAAGATGTTCCCGATCGCCTCCTGGCCCTGCGCGGAGTTGACGAACTCGGCGAACGAGGCGGTGATCTGCTTGAGGTTGTTCAGCAGCCCGCCGCCGGAGGCGTTCGCGGCCTGGAAGACGCCGCTGAGGATCTGGCCAACGTTCGAGATGATCGAGCCGAGCTGCTTGAAGACCGTCAGCGCACCCTCAACCCAGGCGACCGCCTGCCCGTTGTTCGCGATGCGGGTCAGGAAGTCCCCGAGCTGCTGGCCGAGGCCGCCCAGCGCCGTGCCCAGCCGCGCCCCGAACGCTTGCGACACAGACGACGCCACACTGAGGAGGCCCTGCGCCAGCGGGCCTACAGCGGCAGACAAACCCTCCACGGCGTCGGACGTCCCGGCGAGGACACCCATCACGGACGCGAGGGCCTGCCGCGTCTGCAGGAACTTCAACCCCTCCTGCGCGGCCTGCCCGAACCCCAACGCGATGGCCCGCAGCCCGCTCTGCATCGGCAGCAGGTTCTTGACCGCGCCGGAGATCTCGCCGGCGAACTGGGAGAAGAACGCCTCTTGGACGGACTGCTGGACCTTCTTCAGCTCCGGCGCGAACTCTTTGACCGCGAGGACGGCTTTCTGCGCGGACGGCGACAGCTTCTCCAGGGCCTCCTGGAACTTCGCGGCGTCGCCGGCGAACGCGGCACCGAGGGCGTCACCGACACCGACGACGGCCAGGCGCAGCGTGCCCAGCGCGGCCTGGAACCCCGCGACGGCGGCGGGCAGCGCAGCGATGATCCCGGCCGCGGGGGCGAGCGCGGCCGTCAGGCCGATCACGCCCTGCGCGGCGCCCGCCGCGGCGATCCCGACCGCGCCGAACTGCAGCAGGCTGGTCAGGCCCGAGCCGACACGGCCTGCGATCCTGCCGAGGCCGGACAGGGCCCGCGTGAACCGGTTGCTGTCGACGTCGGCATTCACGTCGACCGTCACGTCCGGCGGGTTGTGCGCCCGGATCCGGTCATCGAAGCCGTCCATGTCCGGCACGACCCGGACGGCGAACTCCTCGCCGGCGAGGAGCGCCCGGATCCGCTCGACGAACCCGGTCAGGTCCGGCGTCACCGGCACGTTGATGGAGTCCAGCGACCTCAGGCCGGTGAGGAGGCCCGAGTCGAAGCGGGCCAGGTCCGGCACGACCTGGACGCGCAGCTCCTCCCCTGCGAGGTGGGCGCGCAGGCGCTCGGTGAAGCCGGTCAGGTCCGGCTCCACGGGGATGCTGATGCTGCCCAGGCCCCGCAGGCCGGTGAGGAGCGCCGACTCGAAGCGGCGCAGGTCGGGCTCGACGGTGACCGCGACGGCGGCGGCGCGCATGCCGCGCTCGATGTTGCGGCGGATCAGGTCGCCGGTGTCGCGCGTCGCCCGGTCCAAGGCCCGCCGGATCCGCAGACCCAGATCGCGGGCGTCGCTGACAGCCTCGACGTCATCCAGCTCGATCCGGATGGTCGCGCTGCCGTAGTCGATCTCATCGCCGGGCACCGGGCAACCTCACGAGGTGTGGAGAGGTTGCCCGGCCCAGAACCAGCGGCATCGGCGGCGCCCCAGAGGCCCGCCGGTGATCCCAGACTAGCCGCTGCGCCCCCCGGCAAGGTGGGCGTCTTGGGCGGCCAGCTGTGCCATGAGCTGCTGCGCGTCACGCATCTTCATGCCGTCGCCCGTCGGCCGGTCGCGCTCGCCGTCCCGAGTGCGGCGGCGTCGCTGACCCTTCGGCGGGGCGTACAGCTGGGCCCTGTTCCGGGCCCGCTCCGCGTCATCGTTGGCCGCCTGGTCCATGGTGGCCTCCGCTGCGGCGAGCATCTGGCGCAGCGTGAACGTCCGGATGTTCACGCCCTGGAGGAGGGCACTCCCATCCCACGCCTCCCAGCCCTCCGCGATGCTGTCGCAGAGCCTGAGGACGGTCCAGTAGGGCGCTCTCCGGCGCCCCCTCCGTACAGCTCGACGACCCACTCCAGCAGCTGGACCAGGATGCGGTCCGGCAGCGGGAACGCGTCCACGACCTGCGCAGGACCGCCCTCCACCTGGTCCGCGTACTCCTGAGCGGCCTCCCGGTTCGGCAACTGCATCAGCACCTGGCCGTCCTTGACCACGTGCACGCGGGTGAACAGCTCGGCGGACTCCGGCAGCATCAGCTCCGCCAGGAACGTCCGCATCGCCCGGGCCGCGCCTCGCAGCTGGTTCGCGTCGACGGTCGAGAGGTCTTCGAGGTCGATGCCGCTGGCCGTCCGCTGCGCCTCGATGAGCCCGCTGTAAGCGTCCATGAACTGATCGCCCATCACCTCGGGCAGGAACTGCAACTCCCGGCCGCCCACATCGGCGATGTGCGGCTCCGTATGCAACGAGAACGTCTTCTTCACGGGCGTAGTCCTTGGTCTCCCGCGCTTCGCCCGGCCCAGAACCAGCGGCGTATGGGGAAGGGTAGTCGTACGCCTCGCCGGCGAGCGCTTCAGCGTGATCCCGGAGTGATCAACTCGGGGACGGATGCAGCGCGGAGATCACCCGCCACTACCGTGAGAGTCCGGCGTTAACGACCGATAAGCACGAGATGCCCGGCATGCGCCTTTGGGTTGGGCTGGTCGCGCACAACACGTCTCGCCGTCGACTTCACCGGATGGCTTCCCTGACCTGCGAATTCACGCGGTTGGCAACCGAGTTGCTGCTGCCACAGAAGAAAAGTCCCGAGAATCGTCATTTCAACTGCCCAGGCGCCCATAGGCTTGTCCTTCAACGGTGTGCCTTCGCTGGCAAACACCCCCTCTTCCGCGCACGTGACGAAAGAGGAGGTGAAACATGCCCGATGGCCAATCGCCGAGGTGGGGGATCTGGGTCTTCCTAGCGATCGACCTCATCCAGCTAGCACTGGATGTGATCGAGAAGACCAGCCCCCACTGACTCGGCGACCGTGTGGTGAGTGTGGGCGTCGACCGACGGGTCGGCGTCCACCTCTACATCAAGGTTGACGCACCGCGATAGTGCAACCCCTGATGCGCTAACCCAACTATAGTTACGTTTCTAACCTACGGACAACGCTAACCCGATAATTAGCGGAGTCCTTAACCTCGGGTCCGAGCCTTCCTGTAACTATGCTCCGGCGCCGGAACTTAGATCCAGATACATCGTGCGGCAGCGATCGCAACATAGATCCGCAGTAACTATCTGCCGTACAGCGCTGACCATTGTCCGTCTCCCACAATGCTTCCAGCATGTTCGTGCAGGTCAGGCCCTTCTCAGGCAGCCGGTTCGGCTGGCAGCCCGCCTGGTGTCGGTCGTCAGGTCGACACTGGTGGCATGAAGCTGCCTCGCATCTCCTGCCCGACCTGTGGCCGGCCGATCGCGGCCGGGCCCGTGGCGGGTCGTCTCGGCCGGGGCCGCCTGCGGCGGCACGACGAGCCCGGCATGCGGGAGGACTTCGCCGGCGTCCTGGTGTCCTGCTCGGGCTCCCGCGCCGTCGTGGACCTGCCCGCCGACGGCGACCTACAGCTGGAGCTCGGCGCCGACGAGTCCGGGCACGTCGACGACGAGGACGCCCTGCCCCTTTTCTGATCAGCGTCCGCGCTCGAGGGCCCGCAGCATGAAGTCGTTGGGCTTCGTGCCCGGGTGACGCACGTACGCGGCGAAGACCTCGCGGCCGCCGATCTCGAACCGCAGCACCTTCGCGCGGCGCGGCCGGATGATGTGGGGCCGGGTGCCGTTGAGGACGTAGTGCACTGCCGGGTGGTCGCAGACGATGACGCCCTGGAGACCCTTGGGGCCCTCGGTGATCTTCCACGACACGTACGCGCCCATGCGGCCCGGTGCGCCCTCTTCGGCGTAGCGGGCGACGCGGGCGGTGCGCTCGCGCAGCTTGCGCTCCACGCGCCCGCCACGCAGCCGCAGGAACCGGCTCAGCCGGCCCTGGTCCAGGTACATCTCAACGCTCACAGGGGCTCCTTACGGCCGCAGCAGGACGTACGTCTCGCCCTGCCGGTCCCTCTCGACCTCCGGCCGTGACGGCGTCCGGCTCGATCTCGGCGTAGTCGTAGACGCGGACCTCCAGGACGCCGTGCTCGTCCTGGAGGCGCTGCAGCTCGGCGATCAGCGCGTCGGACTTCACGACGTGTCGCCTCCGGGGCAGGGCGAGCAGCCGGGCAGGGCCACGGTGACCCGCTGCTCGATGCCGACGCAGCCGCCTTCGGGGCCGACGACGCGCTGCGCGCCCAGGACGAACTTCCGGCCGCGGCGCCGGTTCGGGTCTGTGCCGGGGAGGCAGCACAGCATGGCGTTGTAGAGCGTCACCTGGTCGACGTGGAGGATGCGCGCCGCGTCGCTCAGCTCGTCACAGGTGGGCGGGCACCCGTTCTCGGAGGGCACGGGCGCGCACCGCAGCAGCGTGATGACCAGCTCCACGGCGGTCACCGGCGGTGGGACGCAGCCGCGCAGGCCGCGCACCTGCCGATCCTCCGCCGGGAACTCGGTCGACGGATAGATCCGGGCGACGTTGACCGACAACTGGCCGCCGGTCGTCGACTGAGAGCACGGGTCGTCGCAGCGGTCCCACGCCGGCGAGCCGGGGACGAGGCACGCCCCGCAGTCGGGGCAGCCGGGCTGCCCGTCAACCTCGGCCGCGGTGGTCTCCAGGGCGGCGCACACGCAGGCGAGGACGGACTCGGCGAGGTCGTGGATGGAGAAGGCGGTCAGGGCCACGTCGTCACCCGCGGGCGCTTGAAGTCGGGGCTGTAGACCCGGCTCGGGCTGGTCATGCGGTACGGGTTGACGACGCTCAGCCACAGGTCGACGAGGGGCAGCCCGGTGCGGCCCTCGCTGTAGAGCAGCGTCGGGTCGGGCATCTCCATCTCGAAGCCCTGCCGCACCAGACGGGTCGCGCGCGGGTTCGCCTTGCAGCCGCACGACCCGGCGCCGCCGCAACCCTTCATCAGGTGGCACGTCAGCTCGGACACCGCGGCCTCGGCGGCGTCGTCGACTGGCAGGCCCCACCGGTACGTCACGGTGAACGTCCCTGGCGTACCTGGCGGGGCGGCCATGTCCTGGCAGTCCGGCCAGCACTCACCGTCGGTACGGACCAGCCGGCCGGGCGCATCGACGCGGTACGCCTCCGGGACCAGGACGTCGCCGTCGATGTCGACCTCGACCACGTCGTAGACCGGCCCGGGCAGGTAGACATCGCACAGCTCGCCGCAGGAGCAGTCGGAGGCGCAGCCGCACGCGAGCGACGCGTTCCGCCACGCCCCGTCGACGCCGATGTACGGGATCCAGCCGCCGGTACCGTACGCCCCGGCCTGGAAACTGATCGGGCTGGCGTCCATGCAGGACCGGCGGCACGGCCGCACGGTGACGGGGCACGGGCCGATCCTGCGCCCGGACAGCGCCCACAGGATCTGCGAGGCGACGCGCTGCCACTTCTCGACGATGGCAGGGCCGTCGTCGCCCTCCGGCACCTCACAGCACAGGTCGACCGGCCAGGGCTCACACGGCCCGATCTGCAGCGGCATCAGCGCCTCCTCTCGTACGTGCAGGCCTGCGGGAAGGCGCGCCGGATGTGGTGGCCGACGGCGCCGTTGGTGAAGGAGTCCGGCATCGTCGACAGGAACGCCGCGCCCTTGTCGAAGCGGGGCATGCGGTGCAGCACCTTCACGTCGTCGATGCGCTCCCCGCCGAGGCCGGCCAGGTTGCCGTACATCGTCCGCTTGTGGATCACGTCGAGGTGGCGGCCCGCGTCAAGGGCCGCCAGCATCGCCGCCTTGCCGACCTCGAGCGGGACGTGCAGCTCGTACGACAGCGGGTCGGCGTGCCCGAGCTGGACGAGGAGATCCCGGGTCTCCCGAAGCCCGCGCAGGTACGAGCCGTTGCCACGACTCGCGTAGTACGCCTCTACCTCGCGCACGGGCCCGCGGTGCAGCACCGGCATCTCCTCGATGGGCCGCATCGTGAAGAAGTCGTCATTGCACAGCAGGATCGGGTCGCTGACCTCCGGATGCTCGCATGCCGCCCGCACCGCGCTGGTGGTGTTGACGTACTTGGTCCGCCCGGCCTGCTCGGTGGGGACGTGCCGGACACCGGCCACCCACGCAGGCAGGTAGCCGATGATCCACACGCGCCCGTGCGGGAGGTGCGCCGCCCACGAGCGCAGCGCGTACCGCAGCTGCTCGTTGACGGGGCCCTCACGCACGGGCACGACCAGGTCGAGCGGTCCCATCAGGAAGCCAGGCAGAGGCCGCCCGTGACCGGCGTGTACTCGCAGATCGGCTCCGGCGGAGCGATCGACGTGAGGAACGACCGGCGGTGGCAGGACGGTCCGACCGGCGTGAGCATCGGACCCGCGGTGTTCGCGGCATCGATCGGCATGACGTCGTACGGGCCGGTGCCCCAGCCGCCTCCGGCGCGGCTTGCGCCCTGCAGCTGGAGCGTGACGGCCTCGGATCCGATCTCCAGGTCGCCGAGGATGCCGTTGGTCACCCACGGCAGCAGGAAGTAGATCCACTGGCCTTCGCCGGCGCCGTCGGCGGCGCACACGTCGTCGCCCAGGACCTCGGTCCAGAACTCCAGGGCGAAGCCGGTGTCGCACTTGATGGAGCAGTCGTCGTAGCCGATCGGCTTGCCGTCCCAGCCGAACACGACCGGGTTGCCGGTGGTGATCTCCAGGAACTCGGGCGACACCGAGAAGAAGTTGATCTCCAGGTCGTAGTTCTGCAGCGACGGGCAGCCCTTCTTGAACCCGCACTGGCGGCCATTAGCGGCCTTGTACGTGACGTCCTCTCCGTCCTCAATTGACGGATTCATGGCAATACTCGCGAGGCAGTCGAACACGAATCCGTTGTCATCGCCACAGACGGGTCGACCACACTGGTCGAGGCGCGTAACGCGGACCACGTCCAGGTTGCTGATCAGGGGGCAGGTCATCAGGCCCTCCAACACGTGTTGGTGCGGCCCGGCCCAGAACCAGCGGCGCTGCCACCAGCATAGCCAGGTGACAGCGCCGCAAGCCTGGGCTCTCACGCTCCGTCAGGTCAGATCGGACCAGCCTCGACCGCCGTACAGTGCACCGTCACCCCAGGCGCGGCCTGCGGCACCTGGAGGATGGCGATGCCGAGGAGCGTCACCGCCGGCGAGCGGCGCACCGCGAACGTCACCGCCGCCGCCGACAGGGCCGTGATCCGGCACTCGGTCAGGTCGGCCACCGCGGTCTGCGTCGCGTGCGAGACCACGGGCGGCGCGGCGAACGGCGGCACGAAGTTGAACGTGACCGTGCCCGCCGCGCCGCTGACGCCCGTGGCCGCGTACACCCGCCGCCCCGATGACGGCTTGACCGCTCCGCTGGTGCTCACCGGCTGCTCAGGCCTGCGTGGTCCACAGCACCTGCCACGACGCGGCCGGAGCCGTGCCGTCGATGCTGAGCGTCCCGGCCAGCCGACCGTCGACCTCGTCGCCGTCTACCGACCACGACAGGGCCGTGCCCGCCGGGACGGTCAGCGCGCCCTCGGCGGTGGTGACCGCCACGGTGCCGGTGAAGACGAGGAGGGTCACCGACTGCGTTCCCGGGTTGGTGGCCAGGGACCAGTCCGTGTTCTCCACGCCGTGCGGGACGACGTCGACCGGCGGGACTTTCCCACACAGGCCGATCGTGCCCGCCGCGGTGTACGGCGTGGTGCCGTCCAGCTCGGTGTCCACGGTGGTGACGGCTCCGGCCGGGGTCGTGGAGAAGCGCCGCACGAACGGGGTAATCACGCCCGCCCCGTCGTCGTCACAAAGGACGACGAACTCAGCATCGACACCGGCGGCGCCGACGCTTCCGGTGGTACCGGACATGGGTGGCCTCCTTGGGGCAGTGGGGCATTACAGGGGGAAGAGCCTGGCGATGCGGGCGACGCTGGGCCCATACAGCCCTCTGCGTGGTGGTCCCGGAGGCCGCACGCCAACCCCCCGTTCGGCCATCAGTCGCTCACCTTTACGAAGCCGAGGCGTGGTCCTCCGAGGATGGCCTGGCTGGAGTCGTTGAATCCGACGTGCTGCCGGTTCCCGTCCACGCGGATCGTCGTCGGCCCGGTGACGGTGAGGAAGGCGCTGAGGCTGCCGGCGGTCTGGAGGGACATCACCGTGCCACCGCCGGGGTCGTTGATGTTGCCGAACTGGATCCGCCGGTTGGTGCCGGGCACGAGTGCCCCCGCGGCAACATTGAACAGCCGGGCGTTGATCGCCACCGCCCATGGCGTGGTCGCCGCGACATGCGAATAGAGGTCTGCGGACAGGGCGTACGTCCCGGCCTCGGGCAGCACAACCTGGGTACCGGTCGCCACCCATGTTCCGGCTGCAGCGGCTTGGAGATCCGTGTCTGCTCCGAACACTTCACCGCTGACGGGGGTGAGACGCGCGCCGACCGTCCAGGTCTCCGGGCAGGCGCTGGCGGCCGGTCCCTGCACGTCGACGTCGACCGAGCGGGTCGCCGACACCGCGCCACCGGGAGCGATCCCGGTGACCTCGGCGTGCGGCACGAGGAGCCCATCCGCCGTCTGCTGGAGGGCATTACAACCGGCGGGGTCGAGCGCCACCGCGCCAGCGCGCAGCCCAGCATTGGTGCCGCTCACTTAGTCCGCCACCTTCTTGAAACCGAGGCGGGTATTTCCGGTCTGGATGGCGGTGACGTTCACGGCCGTGCCGTTGATCGTGTTCCGGTTGGCCTGGAGACCGATGGTCGTCGGCCCGGTCACCGTCACGAACTTGTGGAAGGTGGACAGCGCCACCTGCGTGGTCTGGCCGCTGCTCGGGGATGCCTCGTTGACCTGCTGCACGGTGTAGTCCGTGCTCGGGATGGCGTTGCCGCCGGTGAGGTTGAACAGGCGGGCGCTGATGTTGACGGCGAACGGCGCGGTCGACGCCCCACGGGCGATCGAGGACCGCACGGTCGCGGTGACCTCGTAGACGCCGGCCTCCGGGAGTGCGACCGTCAGGCCCGTGTTGATCCAGGTGTCGTTGGCGATGGGGGCCAGGTCCACGATGGCCGGGAGGAGCGACTCCCCGAGCGCGGGCGTGAGCCGCGCCCCGACCTGCCAGACGGCCGGGCAGCCGCCGGCCGCCGGGGCGGTCACGTCCACGTCCACGGACCGCTCCGTGGAGACGGCGCCGCCGGGGGCGATGCCCTGGACGGCGACGGACGGCACGAGGAGGCCGGCCGCCGACTGCGTGAGTGTGTTGCACGCGGCCGGGTCCAGGGCGGCCGACGAGGAGGCGGAGCGGACCACCATGGTTCCACCGCCGCAGCACTTACCAGCCATCAGTCACCCTCCACAGTAGAGACGTTGGCAGGGGCGGGCAGGCTCGCCAGGTAAGCGGCCTCGTCCACCTCCTCATATCCGAGATCGAAGTACGGGGTAGCGTCCCGCAGGTTGTAGACCACCTGGACGCTCTCCCCCTCCTTGGTGAAGTAGCGGGGGTTCGGTGTCTCGTCGCTCATCGGGGTGTCTCCTCACGGCTGGAGGGGCCGCCGCCCGGGGCGTGGGCGGCAGCCCCCGGGGCGGTCAGCGGAAGGTGTAGTTCAGGAGGTAGGAGGCGGCGGCCGAGGCGCCGGCGAAGGAGGCCGCCGCGAGGGCGCTGTCCTCGTCCTTGGCGACGGACCACGTCATCGTGATTCCGGCCGGGATCGGCACGGCGCTGCCATCCGTCATGGTCACGTTCACCGCGCCCGCGAGGACGGTCAGGGAGATGCTCTGCAGGCCGGGGAAGCCCGCGACGAGGTCCTGCGCCGCGGTGCCCGTCACGGCCCGTACGCCTGTGCTCAGCGGCGTCGGTCCGGCGTCCTCGTCGACGGTGCACTCCACCGGGGCGGTCGGCGTGTAAGGCTTGGCCGGGTCGCCGTCCTCGTAGGTGCCGAGGAGCACGGGGGCGTCGGTGCCGCACGGGTCGATGGCCCACAGCTCGGTGTACATGACGTCACCGATGCCGTCTCCATCCTCATCCGAGCAGCCGCATCGTTCGATGATCTGCTTCGCGCAGGTGTCCGCCGAGCCGCCCGCGCAGTTGGCGACCGTGCCGGCCACGGCGTACGGGGTGGTCCCGTCGAGCTCGGTGTCCGTGCTGCTGACGACGAGGCCGTTGCAGTCCCGGCAGACGGTGCGCAGGAACGGCACGGTGGCGCCGGTGTCGTCCGTGTCGCACAGGACGACCGGGGCGCAGCTCTGGCAGTCCGGGGTGCTGCTGTCGGGGGTGGCCGTGCACTGGGCGACCTCGCCGGTGACGGTGTAGGGCTGCCCGTCCATGGTGGTGTCCGTGGTGGCGACGACCTCACCGGTCGCGCAGTCCGTCACCAGCGTCCGGAGGAACTGCGTCGAGGTGGTGGCCTCGCAGCCCTCCAGCTCCAGGGACATGGTGAACTGGTCGGCCGTCCACTGCTTCGAGGACAGGTGGAAGGTCTCCAGGATGAGGGCTACGTAGAGGTCCCCGGCGGCGACGTCGGCGGCCGTAACGGGGGCGCTCACGCTCAGGGTGCCGGACCACCCCGCAGGCGCGTCATGAAGCGCGTCCTGCGAGTCGAGGACCGTCGTCCCCTTGATGAGCTGGAGCGCGCCGTCCCACGCCTGCCCGGTGCCGGGCCCGTCCTGCGTGACGCGTACAGAGACGCTGAGGGTGCCGGACGCGCCATCACACCCCGCCAGGTCGGCGGCGATCAGGCCGGTGGCGACCGGATGGATCTGCGCCGGGGCCGGGCCCGGGTCGGCCGGCCACACCATCGAGCCGCCCGTCCACAGCGGCGTATACGGGCCGGGGAGGTCCGGGAACCGGCCGAGCCCGGCATCGGCGCCGGAGGCGTCCGTGATCGTGGGCGTGATCGTCGTCGTGGAGTCCGCCGGGACGTCGCACACCATGACGGTCTGGGAGTCGCGGCACGGCTCCAGAGAGCAGGAGCCGACAGTCCCGGCCGGGGTGTAGGGCGTGCCGTCGAGGGCGTAGTCGCTGTGACCGACGATGGCGCCGTTCTCGTCGCGGGCGTAGTCCCGCACGAACGCGGTCACGGTGCCGTCGGTGGCGGTGTCGCAGAGCTGGAGGAGATCACGCTCGGGCTGTGCCACGCCGGCCGGGCAGACGGTGACAGTGCCGGTCGGGGTGTAGGTGCCGCCGGTGACGGCGTCGACCAGGCGGACGGAGGCGATCGCCCCGTCCTCGCCGTAGGTGTACTCGACCAGGACCAGGCCCACCACGTCGCCGTTGGTGTCCAGGTCGCAGAAGGTTCCGCTCACTTGAATCGAGCGGGACTCCCCGCATGCGACGGTGCCGGCCGGGACCGCGCCCGCCGACCACGCCCCGGTGGCGAGGTTGATCCAGCCTTCGCTGGTGACCACTCCGTCGCAGTCGCGGACCACGGTCACGGCGATGGGCGTGCCGTCCGCCAGGCACAGGCCGACCGAGGTCACAGGGGTGGTCGGCGACTCGCAGTCTGGGGAGGTCGGGCAGACGCCCACAGTGCCGGTAACTGTGTAGGCGGCGCCGGCCAGGTCGCGGTCAAGGGTGGCGAGGAGCGCGCCCGCACAGTCGTACGTGGTGGCCCGTACGAACTGGGTGGCGGTGCCATCCGCTGCTACGTCGCACAGGACCAGGACGGAGGTCGTGGCGTTGCAGCCGTCCGGCGAGCACGGGCCCAGGGTGCCTTGGGGGGTGTAGGTGGCGCCGGTGACCGGGTCCACGATGCGCGTGCCCACGCGGGCGCCGCTCGTCGCGTCGTACAGGGCCTCAACCAGCGCGACCCCAGCCGCCGTGCCGTCCGCCAGTACATCGCAGAGGAGTGTGGCCTCTGCGTCCAGCCGGGGCGTGGCGGCGGCTCCAGAGACGATCACGGGCCCCTGCCCGCAGCATCCACTCACAGGGAGAACTCCTCGGTCACTGATGACAAGGAGCCCGGCCCAGAACCAGCGGCATCACCGATAAGGCTACCGTCCGAGACGGGAACCACACCGTCCGCTACTGCGTTGAACACGACGAAGGCCGCAGGTGCGGTAACACCGGCGGCCCTCTGACCGAAAACCTTGATCAGAGCAAGGAGACCGGCTGTGCCCGAGACTACGGCACCGCCTGCCCGCGCGCCCAAGCGGCAGGCGAAGTCCATCCGTGCCGAGGCGGAGTTCCGCGAGGTAGTCACGCGGAGGGGCTGGACCGTCCACGCCCCATACGTGAACAATCGGACTCCCATTCCACTGAGCTGCGACAAAGGGCATCAGTGGGTCCCGCGACCTTCCCAGGTGATGCAGGGCAGTGGCTGTCGAGTCTGCGCGGGGCGGTCTCCAGAGGCCGCAGAGGCCCGCGTTCGCGCAATCGCAGCGGAGCGCGGATGGACCATCACCGGGGACTACCGGGGGCGGCATACGCCGATCAGCATGATTTGCACCGAGGGGCACCCGTGCCGTCCTCGCCCTAACGGCGTGCTGGCAGGTCAGGGCATCTGCCGCATTTGCGCTGACCGGGACCCTGCAACTACTGAGGCCAGGTTCCGCCAGATCGCCGCCCGGCACGGCTGGACGATCGCCGGGACGTACGTCAACAACCGCACGCCGATCGAAATGACATGTGCGGCAGGCCACGCATGCATGCCCACTCCGAACAAGGTGCTTGTCGGTCGCGGCATCTGCTCCATCTGCGCCGGGTTGAATTCGGATGAGGCCGAACTGCGCTTCCGGACACTGAGTGGCCAACGTGGCTGGACCGTCATCGGCCGCTACGTCAACGCGGTCACGCCCGTCGACATGGTCTGCGATAGCGGTCACGCATGCGCTCCACGCCCGAACGGTGTTCTCCAAGGACATGGCGCGTGCCGTCTGTGTGCGGGCAAAACCTGGGACGCGTTCTATGTCGTGCGCAATCCAGCAGCGGACGCTGTGAAGTTCGGCATCACATCGGGTGATCCCCGGCCGCGCCTGTCCAATCACGCACGCGTGGGATACCGGGAAGTGATCCGCCTCCACACCGGGCTGCCCGACACTGTGGCTCCGGACCTGGAGCGCGATCTCCTTGCCGTCTTGCGGGATGCTGGGGAAGTTCCCATTGTCGGCCGGGAGTACTTCCAAGGGCACACCCTCGCGGCTGTCTTGGCCTTCGTCGACGACCGTCTCGCCATCCCGCGACCGCGAGCGGAGCAAGTACCTCTCTGGTAGCCCGCGCGTACTGGGGAGCAATGCTCATGACCTGTGGACGGGCCTTGGGTTGGACGCGGAGGGCGTACCTTCCCGAGTGATCGACTTCTGGTCATCGAGTAGGCCGACGTTGCACCGTCGGTCGGGAACGCACGCCCGTGCTGAGCGTAGTGAATGCCGATGGAACGACCGAGACCCGCTCTCTGATCGACGACATCGTCCGTGAGGGTGCAAGGCGGATGCTGGCCGCCGCATTGGAGGCCGAAGTCGATGCCTATATAGCCGAGTTGGCTGGCGAGCGCGACGAGCGCGGGCGCCGTCTGGTGGTCCGCAACGGCCACCACCAGCCGCGGAAGGTCACCACCGCGGCCGGGACGGTCGAGGTGAAGGCCCCGCGGGTGAACGACAAGCGCGTCGACGAGGCGACGGGTGAGCGCAAGCGGTTCTCCTCGGCGATCCTGCCGCCCTGGTGCCGCAAGTCCCCGAAGATCAGCGAGGTGCTGCCGCTGCTCTACCTGCACGGCCTGTCCACCGGCGACTTCGTGGCCGCCCTGGAGCAGTTCCTGGGCAGCTCCGCCGGACTCTCCCCGGCGACCGTCACGCGGCTCACCCAGCAGTGGCAGGCCGACCACACCGCGTTCGGCGAGCGCGACCTGCCAGGGGCCGACTACGTCTACGTCTGGGCCGACGGCATCCACCTGCGCATCCGCCTGCGCGAGGCCAGGTCATATGTGCTGGTATTGATGGGCGTGCGCGCCGACGGCACCAAGGAACTGATCGCCATGGCCGACGGCTACCGCGAATCGGCCGACTCCTGGGCCGACTTGCTGCGGGACGCCCAGCGACGCGGCATGCGCGCCCCCGTCCTCGCGGTCGGCGACGGAGCCTTGGGCTTCGGGAAGGCGATCAGCGAGGTGTTCCCCGCCACCCGGCACCAGAGGTGCTGGGTTCACAAGACCGCCAATGTCGCGAGCGCCCTGCCGAAGTCCGCGCAGCCCAGCGCGAAGAAGGCCCTGCAGGAGATCTACAACGCCGAGGACCGCGACCACGCGCTCAAGGCCATCACTGCGTTCGAGAAGGCATACGGCGCGAAGTTCCCCAAGGCCGTCAAGAAGATCACCGACGACTCGGACGAGCTGCTGGCGTTCTACGACTTTCCGGCCGAGCACTGGATCCACCTGCGGACCACGAATCCCATTGAGTCGACCCTCGCCACCGTCCGGCTGCGAACCAAGGTCACCCGCGGGGCCGGCAGCGCGGCCGCTGCCCTGACTATGGTCTTCAAACTCGTCGAGTCCGCCCAGCAACGGTGGCGCACCTCACCTGGTCGCCCTCGTCCGAGCCGGCGACCGCTTCGAACGCGGCCACCTCGTCGAACGCCCCGATCGCCTCGCGGCCTAGGGTGACCCCGCGATGACCATTTACGACACCTACGGGACCAAGACCCACACGGTCAAGGAGCTGGCCGGGCTGCTCGCGCCACTCCTCAACCTGACCTTCGCCGAGCACGACAGCTACTTCCGCGGCGAATACCTCAAGGCCGAGGCAGGGGGCACTGAGATCGAGATCCAGCCCAACGCTATCCCTGGAGACGACGAAGAAGACGATCTCTACGCTTCGGAGCACGCAGCATTCCAGACCCTCGTGCTGGTCACTGCACCGGCATTGGACAGCGTGCTCAACGGCACCCTGACCTCCATCGAAGGGCTCGAAGCACTGGCCCATGAAGCGTTCTGATCCGTTGATCCACAACTATTGACAATTACTCCGTACTGGGGCCCGCCGAACCGGTCGGTGCGGCGGGCCCCAGGCGGTCTACAGGGTCACCCCCTGCGTCCAGGTCACGGTCACGGTGCCGCTATTGGCGGTGATGGTGAGCGGGCCGGTCAGGGCGGCGTCCTCGGTGCGGGCGACGCTCCAGGTGGCCGCCTCGCCGGTGTGCAGGGTGCTGGCCCCGTCCACGGTGGTGATCGTTCCGGTGCCGCCGTGCGCGACGGCGGTGACGGATTGCAGGGCCGCGACCGAAGCGGCGTCCCAGGAGGCCTCGGCGTTGAGCTCGATCCGGTGCGCCTGGACTCCGACGGCCGGGTCCGCGCCTTCGTCGACCTGCCCGCAGTCGACCGGGGCGACCGGGGTGTACGGGGCAGAGAGGTCCGGCAGGTAGGTGCCGAGGCTGGTGAGCTGGCCGTCACAGTCGACGCCCAGCAGCTCCAGGTAATCGGTGTCGGCGAGGCCGTCGCCGTCCGTGTCGTCGCACCTGCACGCCTGGACGACGTTCTGCACGTCGCACGGGGTTACCGACCCGGCAGCCGTGCTGTCACCAGCGCAGTTGCTTGCCTCGCCCTCCACAACGTACGGCGTGGTGCCGTCCAGCCCGAGGTCCTGGGTCGAGGTGAGGGCGCCGTCGCAGTCGTAGGTGAAGCGCCGCAGGAACGGTGTGCGGGTGACGGTCAGCGCCGCCGTCCGCACCTCCAACGGCATGAGGAACAGGTCGCGGTCGTTGACCGCGCCGCCGGTTGTCTGGTCGGTGAACCTGATTGTGACCGCGCCCGTTGCGGGGGCGATGAACGCCAGCGGCGGGAGGTCTTCGGTCAGTACACCGCCGGGGAACACGTTCGACCCGTTGGAGACGTTCCGGGTCCTGGTGGCGAGCAGCGTTGCGCCGTCGAGGATGTCCAGCCGGTAGATCGCGGCGTTGCCGACCGGGTCGGAGCCTCCCGCGCCGATCCAGGCGGACGCGAACCGGAACTCGTACAGCGTGGCCGGGAGCAGCCCGGAGACGAGGAGCTCGGCGACGCCGTTGGCCACCTGATTGGCCTGGGCGAACCAGAGGGTGGTGCCGTTGTTGGCGGCCACCACGTTCCCGGTCAGTGTGAAGTCTCCGGCCGGGGTCGGGATGGGGGCCTGCGGGTCGTAGGTCAGGTCACAGAGCTGGACGACCTCGGTGTCCCCGCACGGCTGCTCGGGGCAGCAGGCGCCGCCGGTGGCCGAGCACTGGCCGGGCTGACCTGTGGGCGTGTAGGGCTGCCCGTCCATGGTGGTGTCCACCACGGCGGTCACGGCCCCGGTCTCGCAGTCCACGGTGACGGTGCGCAGGAACTGCGTGTCGCATCCGGTCTGGTCGTACGCCGTGGTGGCGGTGAACGCGGAGAGCTGCCAGGCGGTGCGGCGCGGCGGCGGGCAGGTGGCGCCGCTGTCGTCGTAGGCGTCGAACGCGACTAGGACGGCGATGTTCCCGGCGGCGAGATCGGCGGCGGGGACGTCGGCCTCGGCGGTGAGCGTTCCGGACCACCCGGCGGGGGTGTCGAGCGGGGCGAGCGCCAGGGCCACCCGGTTCGCGTCGCCGGGGCCGTTGTAGAGGCCGAGGAAGCCACTGTTCCGGCAGCCGTTGTCGGGGCCGAGCTGGGTGACGTCGACCTGCACCGTCACGTGCGCGGTGCCCGTGTCACAGGCCGGCCGCGGAGCCTGGATGACCGCCGCGGCGGTGCGGACGGTCCCGCCCGTGCCCGGCTGCGGACCCGCCGCGTCCGGGAAGACGAGCGTGCCGCCGTCCCACAGGGTTTGAGCCCCGGGCATGGCCACGCCCGTTGTGTACGGGTAGTACGGCCCGCCGGGGGTGTCGGTGACGGTCGGCGCAGGGTCGCCGTCCGTGGGCAGGTCACACAGCAGGAGCGAGTTGGAGTTCCGGCACGGCTCGGCCTCCGGGGCGCAGACGCCAACGGTGCCCGCCACCGTGTACGGCGTGATGCCGTCGAGGGCGAAGTCCGCAACGGTGGGCGTGGCGATACCGGGGGTGTAGGTGAGGCGGCGCAGGAACGGCGTGCTCGTGCCGTCGTCGGCGACGTCGCACAGGGTCAGCGTGCTGCCGCTCTCGCAGCACTCCTCCTCGTCGCCGCCAGCCGCCGCGCACTGGCCGACGTCGCCGGTGACGGTGTACGGGTCGCCGTCCAGGGTGGTGTCGCTGGTGGCGACGACCGCGCCGGTCTCGCAGTCCGTGACGATCGTGCGGAGGAACTGGACGCTCTCGCTGCTCGCGCAGTCCGTGAGCTGGACCGTCGCCTCGAACTGGTCGGCGGTCCAGTGCTTCGCGGTGCCGTGGAAGGTCTCCAGGGGGAGACCGACGAACAGGTTGCCGCTGGTGAGGTCGGCGGCCGTGACCGGAGCGGACACGGTGAGCGTCTTCGTCCAGCCGGGCGGCGCGTAGGTGAGGGCGTCGTCGAAGTCCAGGAGCGTCGTCCCCCGGAAAAGCCGGAGTGCGCCGTCCCATGCCTGCCCGGTGCCGGGGCCGTTCTGCGTGACCCGGACGGACACCGTGAGGGTGCCGCCGGACGTCTCGCACCCGGCCGGCGCCACGGCGGTGATCCGGCCCGTGGCCTGCGCGTGCTCCTGATTCGGACCCGTCCCGGCCGGGTAGACCAGCGAGCCACCAGACCACAGCGACGTGTACGAGCCGGGCAGGTTGGTGAACTGGGTCTGCCCGACGTCGGCGGACGTGGCGTCCGTGATCGCCGCGGTGACCGGCCCGCTCCCCCCGGCAGGCTGGTCGCACAGCAGGACCGTGGTGCCGTTGGTGCAGCCCTCGCCGTCATCTCCGGGCGGGCAGACGCCCACGAGCCCGACCGGCGTGTACGGCGTGGAGCCGTCGAGGAGGGTGTCCGTGACGGACGTGGTGGCACCGGTGCAGTCCCGGCACACGGTGCGGAGGAACTGCCCGCCGAGGGAAACATCGAGGGCGCCGAACTGCCAGTTCCCGAAGCGCTGGCAGGCGGGGACGAGGACGCGCGGGCCGAGATACTGCAGCGCGAAGGAGGACACCCCGATGACACGGAAGCGGGCGCTCGCCGCCCTGGTGGGGGCGTTGATCGTGCAGCCGGTGAGGGTGGCGTCCCCGCGCAGGATGCGCGTGGCCGGGTCGTAGGTGTAGCCGGGCGGGAGGCTGATCGGGATCGCGCCGGGCGGGAGCTGGACCGTGTTCTCCCCGCCGGTGGTGCCGGCCACGTAGACCAGGGCGACGCTGAAGTCCACGGTCACGGGCCGGCTGAACGTCCACGTGGTGACGGGTACGACCTGGTTGGGGAAGAGACCCACGCCCCACCAGGCCGCGCCGTCGCTCTGCCGGTTCGGCGCGAACGGGGCCGGGCCGGTTGCCGACCAAGCGACACCGTTGGGCAGCGTCCCGGACGAGGCGGTCCCGGCGACGGTGGCCGGTTCGTTGGCGTCGGCGTCGCACAGGACGACGGTCTCGCAGTCCTGGCACTGGTCGACGCAGCGGCCCACGGTCCCGGCCGGGGTGTAGGGCGCACCGTCCAGGAGGTAGTCCGTGTGGCCGGTGATGGCGCCGTTCTCGTCGCGGGCGTAGTCCCGGACGAACTCGGTGACGGTGCCGTCGGCGGCGGTGTCGCAGAGCTGGACGAGGTCGCGTTCGGGCTGCTCGACGCCGGCCGGGCAGGTCGTCACCTCGCCCTGGGGCACGTAGGTCTGGCCGGTGGTGGCGTCGACCAGGCGCACTGCGGTGACCGCGCCGTCCGCGCCGTACGTGTACTCGATGAGCACCAGGCCGAGGACGTCCCCTGTGCTGGGGTCGACGTCGCAGAACGTTCCGGCCGTGGTGATGCTGCGGGGATTGCCGCACGCCATGGTCCCGGCCGGCGGGCTGCCCGCACTGTAGGCGCCGGTGGTGAGGTTGAGCCATCCGTCTTGCGTCGTCGTGCCGGTGCAGTCGCGGGTGACGAGGACGGCGATCGGTGTGCCGTCCGCGAGGCACAGGCCGAGCGTCGCCGCCGGGGTCGTGGCCGCCTCGCACTCGGTCTGGGCGGCGCAGACGCCGACGGTGCCGGTGACGACGTGCGGGGTGACGCCGTCCAGTTCGACGTCCTCGAAGCTGGCGGTGTCGCCGAGCCAGGAGTAGCGGCGCAGGAACGGCCCGGTGTCGTCGCACAGGGTCAGGACTTCGGTCGTCTCGTTGGCGTACTCGCAGTCGACCGGGGCGACCGGCGTGTACGGCACGGACGGGTCGTCCTGGTAGGTGAGGACGAGCTCGGCGGTGCCGTCGGCGTGGACGCACCACAGTTCGCTGTAGGTGGCGTCGGGCTGGCCGTCGCCGTCGGTGTCGTCGCACAGTTGGCGGCAGACGGTGACGCAGTCCGAGGAGGTGTCAGGCCCGCAGACGCCGACGGTGCCGGTGACGACGTGCGGGGTCTGCCCGTCGAGGGCGACGTCCTCGTACGTTGCTGTCCCGTTGAGGAAGCTGTACCGGCGCAGGAACGGGCCGGAGTCGTCGCATAGCGTCACCGTCTCCGACTCGGGGCACCCGTAGGCGCACTCCACCGGCGCGACCGGCACGTATGGCACGGACGGGTCGACCTGGTACGTCAGGACGAGCTCGGCGGAACCGTCCGCACGGATGCACCACAGCTCGCTGTACGTGGCGTCGGCCTGGCCGTCGCCGTCGGTGTCGTCGCACAGTTGGCGGCACACCGTGTCCACACAGCCGGCATCGCACGGGCCCGCGTCGGCAGGAGGGGGCCCGGCGGTGAACGCGCCGGTGGCGGCGTCGATCCAGCCGGCGACCTCAGGATCGGGGGCGGCCTCGCCGCACTCGACGCAGCCGGACCGGACGACGAGGAGGACCGTCGAGCCGTCAGCGCGACAGAGCGCCGCCGAGGCGATCGACGGCGCGCAGCAGGTGGTGACCTCTACCGGGGTATCGCCACCGCCGGTCTGGCAGGGAACGGGCTCGACGGGCATCCGCTCAGTCCTCCGGGTGTGCCTGGCGCTGGTGGAGGTCCCGCCCGCGCTTCGTGGAGAAGTCGCGCGGGCAGCCGCCGCACGCGAACCTGCCATCCGAGTTGGGTTCTTCGTCCTGGCTTGCGTCGCTTCGGTCGCTGTCGTCGGCGGGGGCGTCCTCCAGCGGCGCGAAGTCCGGCGGCGGCAGCGGCACCGGGTCCGCCGGGTACGCCGCCTCAGGAGCGGGCGGCAGCGGCTCCCCGGGGATCCCCTCCCTCTCCGGGGACGCCGCTGCCGGGGCCTGGTCGGGCGACACGTACGGCCGGCCGTCGACCACAGCGCCGATCAGCAGCTCCTCCGCGATGTCGGGGAAGAGGCGGGCCGGGACGGCGAACGTGTGCGGGCCGACGGTGCCGACCTTCGGGCGCTGCGCGACGGCCCAGCGGGCGAAGCCGACACGGCGGTCCCTGGTCGGCTGAATGTGGATCAGGTTCCTGCTGCTCACGGGCAAGTCACCACCGAGATGGCGCACACGACGCAGGTCGTGGCGACGACGTAGGTCCGCTCGACCAGGACGCGCCGGTCGTTGTTGCGGATGTTCACGGACTGGCCGGGCTGGTCGGGCACGGTCACGGTCGGGCCCCGGCGCACGACGACGGGGCCGGTGATGTAGAGCCAGGCGGTGCCGGGGTCGGCCGGGATGTTGCCGGGGCCGGTGTTCATCGCCGAGTAGCCGGCGCCGATGATCGCGCAGTTCCCGGCGAGGGTGCGCAGCGACCCGGTCTCGGGCTCTTCGCGGACGAGGTTGCAGCAGCCGAGGAGGGCGGCCGCTCCGGCGGGGACGTGGAGGGTGCCGACGCCGCCGTACGACTCGGCCAGGCAGCCCTCCAGGGCGGCGACGCCTTGCGCGATGTTCACCGGCCCCTCAGCGGGGGTGAGGTCGACAGCCGTCGTGGCGAGGTGCTGTGTCCAGAACCCGGCCTCTACGGCCTGCTGCTCGCCGAGCGCCAACGAGGCTTCGGCATGGGCGCGGGCCTCGGCGTAGGTCCAGCCCATCGTGGAGCACTCCGACCCGGCGTAGACCGTGATGGGCTCGGCGTGCTCCAGCTCAGGGCGGCAGAACTCCTTCTGCGCCGGGGCGCCCGGCGACTCGTCATCGTTGATGCACGGGTCCTGCCACACCTGCACGGGGCAGCAGCCGAGCGCCAGCCACTCGACGCCCAGCAGCTCGTGGACGTCGTCGACGTCGCGGACGTCCGTGCACGTGTTGAGGATCCCGTGCGGGAGTGGCCTCCCGGGGATCGCCTCGACGTACCTTCGCAGGCCTGCGGCCACTGCTCGCCTCCGTGTTCATAGGGGTGTGCCGGGCCCGCGCCTCGGTCGGGCCCGGCACGAATGGGGGCGGGCAGGGATCAGGCCGCGGGGCAGGTCAGGAGCTGCTGGCCGCCGGTGGTGCCCGAGGGGCAGACCGGGACGGTGACGTACCGGGTGTCGACGGAGCGGTCGATCAGCGCGATGCACTCCTCCGCGAACAGCGCCGTGTAGTCGTTGGTGCTGAACTTCGTGCTGTCGTGGATCACGCCGAGGTTGACCTCTTCGCCGCGGCCCAGCTGGAGCTGGCCGGCCGGGTAGATCAGGAAGCTGATCTCGTCCGGCCACGCCGTGGCGGGGGTGGCGCCGCCGATGTCGGTCGGCACGGCCGGGGTGAGGTTGCGGGCCCACTGGATGCGGACACCGAGCGGGCTGAACACGTCCTGCACGTCGGCGTTGGAGACCTCGTCGATGCCGACGCCGTTACGGCGCGCGATGTCGGCGAGGAACAGGTTCCGCGACCACCACGGGAAGACCACTTCGAGGCTGATCGAGTCACAGAAGCTGTGGCGCTCGATCATGTCGGCGGCCTGCAGCGCCACAGCGGCGAACACGGCGGACACGGCGCCGAACGTGGCGGCCAGCGTGACCGGGGTCGCCAGGGCGGTGGCCTTCGTCCACAGCTCGGAGCGGATGCGGATCTCGTGGGCGACCATCGTGTTCCGCAGGTACCAGGACACAAGCTCCGGGAAGTGGCGCTGCGTCAGGATGCCTGCCTCAAGGCAGACACCGACCGCGTCACAGCGGACCTCCACCGGGTCCGGGCACGGCACCTTGAAGCACGGCTTCGTGGCGCCGGAGATGTCGTCGGCCTCGGTGTGGACCCAGGTCAGGGCGCCGACGTCCAGCGACGGCGTCTTGTAGTAGCGCAGGCCGCCCCGGGCGAGCTGCACCTCGGGCAGGTCCCACAGCATGTCGGGGCAGGCGATGTCGGTGATCTCGTACAGCGTCTCCGACGGGGCGCACCAGCCACCGGACGCGACTAGGTTCTGCTGCGGCAGGCGCCGCTGGTCGGCCGCCCGCATCGCAACCTCGGTGCCCTCCGGCGCCGACGACGAGTCGGTGACGATGAGGTCAGCCGCGTACGGGTGCCGGTAGGAGATGACCTGACCGACGCCGCCGCCCGCGGTCTTGAGGGCGTTGGCGCGGGAGATGATCCCAGCGGTGATCTGGCCGAACTCCAGGGCCGAACCGGGGGTGTAGCCGGGGACATCGACCGCCGCAGTGATGCTGGTGGTCGGGGCCGGCGGCTCCGGCAGGACGCGGGGCTGACGCTGCCGCACACCGGACAGGTTCAGGGAGCGGCGCGCGGCCGAAGCGGTCTGCGCGACCGGGGCGGGCGGGGCGACGGGCTCCGGCTCCACCACCGGGGCGGGCTCGGCGGCGGCGGTGGCCGGCTCGGCGGCCTGCTCGGCCTCGGCCGCTGCGGTGGCCTCCTCCTCGCCGCGGATCTGCGCGGCCAGGGCCTCGATCTCGCGGGCGGCCTCCTCGGCGGCAGCGACGCGGGCGGCCTGCTCGGTGCGGATGGACTCGACACCGGCGGCCAGCTCGCGCATAGCGGCGAGGCCGTCGGGGGTGACGTTGTCGGACGACGACAGGGCATCGAACGCGGCGCGGGCGCCGTCGAGAACCTCAGACAGCTCATCGTCGGAGAGGGCAGTCAGGTCCTCAGGAAGCTCGAACTCGGCCATGGGACGGATCTCCAGTGATCGATCAGGAGACCCGGCCCACAACCAGCAGTCGTCTAGTGGGGCATCTTAGCCCGCGCGTCCATTCGTCCGCAGGCCCTGCGGCGTGGGGGAGCTATGCCCAACATTCAGGCATCCAGTTCGTCGAACGTCATCTGTACGGACCGCCCGCCGCACTGGCTGCACTCGCAGTCGAAGTACGCCATGTCCGGCACCTCCCAGGGGCTATTCACGTACCGATCGCCGGGAAGCTGCACCTGAATGCGAAACAGGGGCGGTCCGGGTACAGCGCGCAGTATCTGATCGCCGCACGCACCCAGGGCGTACGTGGCTTTTACGTGCTCGAACTGTCCCAGGGGTGGCAATTTGCTGGGGACTGATTCCTTATCATCGTCTATGGCGACAAGTTTGAGGCCCTGGCCCACGCTCTGCCAATGCCGCTTACGGGGCGGAATCAGATGCCTTCGCCTACGCAACGTTGCTGCCGGTCTCACCTCTATCCACACCTGCTGGATCTGGATCGGCGTCTCACCGAGGTTGGCGAGAAAGAGATTGAAGGCAGCCGACCTCCTCCCAGGCTTGAGGGACGCGCCCGCCATCAACACCCTTAGGGAAAGTCGTGGCTTCTTACGCCTGTAGTTGGCGTGGGCGATCGCCATGTTGCATGCCGTGAATAGGGCACTTCCCCCAGCTATGCCGCGCGCGACCCAATCCGGATCTGCCATCTCGCCCCCGTCCGCATACTTTTGGAGGCTCTAGGAGACGTGCAGATCGGCTACCTCGGTTCCGGGAGCCCGGCGCGCCGTGCGACGCGCCGGGCTCGGCCGGTCAGGCGTCGGGCTCCTTCCCGACCTTCGCGTCGGCCGGCGTCTTGCCCTTCTCGCGGACCTCGCTGTCCGGGTACCGCTTACCTACGGCCTCGGCGGTGGCCTTGTTCGCGGACGTGAAGACGACCTTCCCGTTCTGGGCGACGACCTCGAACTGCTGGCGCTTGGACTGGCAGGAGCAGGGCATCAGTGGGTTCCCTTCGGTTCGGGCGTGGTCTGGTCGGGCAGGGTGATGGAGGCCGCGAGCGCGGCAGCTTCAGCGCGCCGTTCCTCGTCACGTCGGGCCATGGCGGCGGTGAGGGCGTCGATCAGGCCAGGGTCGGCGAGGAGCGCCGCCACGGTGGAGGCGTGATCCACAGGGCCGTCCACGGCCGGGGATACCGTGTCCTCACCGTGTCCGGGCGCGGCGTCCGGGTGTCCGGACACGGTGTCCGCGCTGGTCAGCAGCCCTGCGGCCGACGCTGCCAGGGCGAGGTTCGCCCGCTCGGCGACTGCGGTCGCGACGAGCGGGGACGAGTGTCCGGGCACCGGTACGGACAGCACGGCGCGAAGCTGCCAGCCGTTGCGGCCCTTCACCATGTGGTAGCTGGGCTGGCAGGCGGCGAACACCTGCCGGTCCCACTCGGACAGCCAGGGGGCGGCGGCGCCGGAGAACCACAGTCCGCCCTTGCTCATGCCGACGGTGACGATGCCGGCCACGGTGCGGGTGTCGTCGAACTGGCAGGCGGCGGTCTCGCACTCGGCTCCGTCGCGGTGGTGGCCGACGTTCATGGTGAAGGCACCGGCGCGCACGGTCTGGCCGTCGTCGAGCTGGAACCGGGCCCGTAGGAAGTGGGTGAGGTCGAGCTTGCCGAGACTGTCGATGGTGATCTTCTTGCCGGGGAACCCGGCGTGCGGCTCACCGGCCTGGGCGACCCAGCCGTAGATCCGGCCGCCCGCGTAGTGCACCCCGCCCGAGCCCGGCGGCAGCTCCTCGGGGGTGGGCTCACGGAACCAGGCTGCGGGCATCGGCGGGGTGTCCCGCATCGCCGACCAGGCGGACGCCTCAAGCTCCGTCAGGGCCTCGGCGCCTGACGCGGTGACGGCGGGGCCTTCGGGGATGGTGGAGGCGGCCATGTACTGGCCTCGGGCGAGGCGGACGATGCGGCCGGACTGGGCGGCACGCACCAGGTGGCCGTGGACGACGTCCATGCGCATGCCGAGGGCGCGGGCGACTTCGCGGGGGCCGACGGGGAGCGGGGACGACGACACGTACGTGATGACGCGCTCGTGTGGGTCGGTGGAGGCGGCAGCGACCACCGCGGCGGCCGCCGCTTCCTCCTGGTCGCCGGGCGGGTCGATGACGATGCGGGCCCGGTCGTACGCGGGCATCGCCACGAGGGTGGCGCCGCGCATGCGGGCGCGGGTGATGCGGATGAGGAAGTCACCGGCCTGCTCGGAGTGGACCACGACGCCTTCGGGGTCGTCGGCGTCCCCGGCCGCGGCGGTGAGCATGCCGGTTCCGGCGAACGCCTGCCGGACCGCGTCGCGGGACACCCTGCCGCCGGGGCCGGTGATGAGCTGCACCGCGCTCGCCGACCGGGACAGCGCGATCCCGGCCGCCGCCCAGTCTGCGGCGCTCCGCGCCGTGAGCATCCAGGCGCCGTCCTCAAGGCGGAGAAGGCTGGCCTGCGGGAGATGCGCGGAGGCGTAGATCAGGAAGCCCTCTTCGTCTTCGGTGACGGTGCGGTCGACGAACTCGACGTCGACCGAGTCCAGGTCGACGGAGACGCCGAGCGGGGCGCCCTCATCGAGGAGCGTGCACGCGTCGGCACCGGCCGGCCGGTTCGCGTACAGCACGCCGGAGCCGGTGATGCGGTCGCCGTCGCGGCCGACGGTATCGATGGCCCCGGCCAGTTCGGCGCCTTCGTGGCCCATCAGCATCTCGTCGGCGTACTGGAGCGGCCACGGCCCGGCCTCCCAGTACAGGGCGCCTGCGGCGAAGATCCGGCCGTCGCCGGTCTCCTGGTTCTCGAAGGCCAGCGCGGTGTCGTCGGGTGTGGACCAGGTACGCGTGGCCAGGGCCGCCGCGGTGGTCTCCTCGTCGTCTCCCATGGGTGTGTCCTCCTCGGTGGCGAGCGGGATGTCCGTGTGGTCGCCGGCGAAGGCGACCCTGATGCAGTCGAAGGTGATGGGGCCGAGGCGTTCCACGAGCGCGCCCAGCAGCCCGAAGTCGGCGCTGTACGCCGCACACACATGCGGCTGCCAGGGCGAGTGCTGCACGGGGATCTCGGGGCCGCGCGAGTCCTCCAGGGCCACGCCTGCGGCGGCCCGGGTCTCGCCGAGGGTAGGCGCTTCGCTGGGGCGGTCGCGGTCGTCGCCGACGGACCACACCCATGACGGGGCGTCGCTGTCGGCGTTCCAGTGGGCGGCGCCGAACGCGTTGGCGTGGACGGGGCCGCCGAGGTCGGCGGCTGCCGCACGGACCAGGTCAGTCAGCTCGGCGCGGGACTCGTCGCTCCAGTCGGCTCCCTCGCCGAGGAAGTACAGCGTCAGGTGGAGCTCGGCCGCGTCCTCTCCGCCGTCGAGGGCCAAGCGCTGGGCGTCCTCGTCCGACGGGATGAGGGCGATCATCGCGCGCTTGAGGTGGGACCCGTCGGCGGCGGCCTGTAGGGCGGGGCTGGGGGCAGTCGTCACGGGCGGCTCCTGCGATTCGAAGACACGGGCCCGTGGGCTCGCTTGAGAATCAAATGCGGCACTTCGGATTTCCGGGTACAAAGCGAGGACGCAGCGGCAGTTCACCACCTCCGCCGCGGGGGCCGTCGGGTCGTGCGGGCAGTCCATGGCGATCCCGGCGACCGTGAACGGCTCGTCGACCAGGCGGATCTGCCCGTTCACGTCCTCGTGAGACTCCCGCACCCGGTCGTCGCGTCGGGTGATCCACTGCTTCACGATCGGCCGGTCCGGGCCAGTCACCGCGCGGGCGGTGGCGAGGGTGGCGGTGTTCCAGGCGCGCCCTGCTTCGGTGCGGGCGATGCGCTCCTCGCGGGTGTCGCCGAGCTGCGCGCCCTCGCGGTCGAAGGCCGTGCGGAGGCGGGCGCGGAGCTGGTCGATGGTCTCCCCCGCCTGCACGCCCTCCGACAGCTCGGCGGTGGCGACGTCGGCCAGGCGGTCACCGACAGCCCGCAGCAGGTGCTCCGTGGTCTCCACGTAGGCACGGAACGGCTCGGGGAGGGTGCCGTCGTCGTACCGGCCCGGGAGGTCGTCCCAGCCGGCCGGGAGGGGCGCGTCGACCGCGTCGGCCGAGACCGTCGCGGCCTCTTCGGAGACGCGCAGCAGGCGGCGCACGATGCGCGGCATCCGGCTGGTGAACATCCGCGCGATGCGGGACACCGAGAAGCGGGCGGCAACGATCTCGTCCGCGACCGCCAGCTCCTGCCCGAACTCCGTGGCGACTTCGCGCAGGACGTCGGCGACCGTGCGGGCGATGTCCTGCTCTGCGGCGGCCAGGCGCTCCTCGAGTTCAGCCACGGCGCTGCACCTCCGGGCTTGGGCCGACGGCCTTGTCCGGCACGCCCGGCTCGCCCTCCAGGGCGTTCTCCCGGATGCGCCAGGCGTGCAGCTCCTCCCAGACCTCGCGGCCCGGGCAGCGCGAGCACCAGCCGTGCGCACGGTGGGAGGCACGGGAGTGCCCGGGCGGCGCCACGCGCGGTGAGGACTCGTCAGGCATCGGGCAGCTCCAGACGCGGGTGAGGGAGGGCGTTGCACGCGGTGCAGACGGCCCAGCCGCCAGCCGGCCGCGACCCGTCGGGGACGACGACCGACACCGTGATGACGGTCAGCGCGTCCTCGGCGCACTCAGGGCAGCGCCGGGCGACGTCCGCAACGGCGTTCGCCGCGTACAGCGGCACGTACTCGCTAGGCGGCTCCGTCACGGCGGGGCACCTCCTGGTCGCTCGGGTCGTCGCAGATCTCGCACCACGACCAGGTGCCGACCGTCGACACCCCCTCGGGGGTGAGCAGCAGCAGTTGGCCGTCGAGGCGCGTCCACGCCTTGCAGCGGTAGCACCAGGCCGTCGCGACGTTGCCGGGGACGACCGTGAGGAGCGGGACGGGGGCGGGCGTCACGCGGCCGCTGCCAGGCACGAGGTGAGGACGCCGGGGACCACGCCGTAGTCGTGCTCTACTCCGGCGGCGATCAGCTCGCGGGCGTAGTCGTCGAGCGAGGCGGTCAGGCATTCGGGGTCGAGGCCGTACCGGCCGGCGATCTCGGGGACGCGTGCCCATGCCCCGTCGAGGAGGCGCCACTTCTCCACGCCGTCGGCGGCGACCGGCAGGGCGGTATGGAGGGCGGCGGCCTGGATCTCGCGGGCCCGGGAGCGTTCGGAGCGGGGGCAGGCCGGGGTGCGCTTCAGCTTCTCCCCGGCGGCGGAGAGGGCGGCCCAGATCAGGCCGTCGGCGGCTGCGTACAGGGCAGCCCGGTCGGGGGCGGCGGAGGCCGGGAGGTCGTCGGGCTCGGGCTCGTCCTGCTGGGTGTCGGGCGGGCTGGTCGTCTCGTCGACCGGCAGCTCGGGCTCGGCCGGTGCCTCCTCTTCGGCGGCCTTCTTCCGGCGGGCGAGCTCTGCCTCGTCGGGGGCGTCGGAGTCGTCGAAGCCGGTCTCACGGCGCAGCGCCTCGTCGCTGATGACGCCTCGGTCGTGGACCTGCAGCGCGGTCTCGGACCGGTTGGCGCGGACCCGCAGGGGGCTGCTGTCGTACCAGACCATCCAGCGGTGCCAGTCTTCGATGCCTTCGGCTTCGAGGAGCGGGCGCATCCACTGCTGCGTGATGGCGTACGAGAGCGTGGCCAGCTTGGGTTCGATACCGAGGCGGATCGCCTCTTCTGTGAGGGCCCATGCGCTCCAATGATTGACGTCGCCGAGGCCGAGGAGGAATTCGGCGGGGATCTCCATGCCGATCGCGAAGCGGCGCACGGCCTCCTCTCGGAGCTTGAGCGCGAGCTCGTCGAAGTCGGACTCGAACGTCAGCAGCTTGAAGTCGCTGATGGACTCGGCGGGGACTTCCAGCACGATCGGGACGGTGGCGGCGGCGCTCTCGGGGTCGCGGATGGCGGTCTCGGCGACCGTCATCAGGATCTCGATCAGGTCGTCCTCGGCGCCGGCCTGCGTGGTCGTCGTCGGGAAGCGGGTGCCCTTGGGGACGAGGAGGATGCCGCGGCCGGTCAGGCGGGAGCGGGCGATGGCCTTCACGGCGGCGTTCAGCAGCTGGAGTTCTTCCAGCAGCTCCAGGGAGGAGCGGACCGGGGAGTCGGCTTCGATGGCGCGCTCGGGGTCGGCTTCCCACACGCGGATCGCCACGGGGGCGTCGGGGTCGACGTTCTCCTGGTCGCCTTCGGGGACCTCGATCTCGTCGCCTTCGATGGTGGCGATCAGCTTCCCGGCCTGCTGCCTCACCTCACGCACCGACAGCACACGCCAGTCGTGGCCGTCTTCGGGGCTGTCGGGGCTGAGGACGTCCGCGTTCGGGCGGACGATGATCCAGCCCTCTCCGGGGACGGTGAGGTGTTTCCCGAACGCGCCGAGCATCTTGGCCTGCCCGTCGGGGCCTCCGGCGATCTGGGACACGATCTCGTTCGCCCG
Source organism: Streptomyces sp. BoleA5 (assembly GCF_000373665.1). Classification (NCBI taxonomy): domain Bacteria; kingdom Bacillati; phylum Actinomycetota; class Actinomycetes; order Kitasatosporales; family Streptomycetaceae; genus Streptomyces; species Streptomyces sp. BoleA5. The sequence goes on along the minus strand of NZ_KB892099.1, from coordinate 27,928 downwards.
GTGGTTGTCGGGGGCGCGTTCGATCGTGCCGTCGTCGGCGCGGCGGGCGGCGTACAGCAGGGCGCCGGACATGGCGTTGCCGATCCAGTTCGCGGCGAACCGCACCTCGGGCACGGCGTGGTACATGTCCCAGGCGCGGTTCTGCCAGCCCTGATCGGGGCTGCCGCCCTTGCCCCGGACTTTGCGGGCGACGTAGCGGGACGCGGCGGCGGAGAGCATCGTGGGCGCGGCGGTGGTCATGAGCCCACCCGGCCCATCGTGTCGTCGACACGGTTCATCAGCACCGCGGCGCCCGCGACCGCGAGCCACTCGATGCCGTGCACCAGCAGCGGCGCCTGGTCGAACCGGCCGGTGGCGAGGAGGTAAGTCGCGAGGATGGCCCCGGCGACCCACCAGCCGGTGCAGTACACGCACGAGATCAGGGTGATCACGAACGTGCGGGGCTTCGACTCGGGCCGCTCCAGGTGCCAGGCGAACACCTTGTCACGGGCCGGATCGAGGATGGAGTCATGGACGAGCAGCTGGGTGCCGCGGTACCCCGCGAGCCCTAGCAGGGCGAGTTCAACGGGACCGATCAAGGTTCGCCCCTCTGGTGAAGATCCGCCGGATGTCGGCGGATATCATAGGGGGATCACCGATCCGGGCGTCCGTGAGCGAATTCGCAGGTCAGGCCCGCTATTTCCGATCACGACGGATTGAGGGCGCTACGGGCCGGGTTGTGTAGGCTGCCCGTATCGGGAACCGGCTGCGTGCTCGGCTGGCGCGGGGCGTGTGCACCTCCGCAGCCGTCGGCCCTCCTCCCCAGCGGGGTCAGCTCTTAGCCTCACTCCCACAGCCCGACGCTGGCCGAACCTGCGGCTCCTTCGTGACAATCCCCAGCTGGCCTGCGCCCGGCCCAATGCTGCCGTTTTCAGAGTCATCGTCATCGCGGCCGAGGTCACCCGTCACGCGACTCCACTCCACGCCGTCGCGGTCTACAAACCAAATGCCTAGCCCGCTGATGACGGCCACGTCCGGAAGTGGCTTGGTGCTCACCCCTGGTTGTGGCGGAGTCCACGCAGGCGTGCCCTCCATGAACCTCAAGGCTTTGCGGTCCATCACGGTGTCCGTGCAGGGCGGTAGGTCTCCCAGGACAATGTTGAAGGTGACGTCTCGCACGTGCCTCTTGTTGCTCGACCTCGTGAAATCTGGCCACCAGGCATAGAAGGTGACGCGGGCATCAACCACTGGATCTGGAGATCGATTCAGCACGTGTACACCGCTGTCAGCCACCCAGACCGACACACGCGATGCCTGCTCTCGCTGTTGGTCTTCGCGCTGCTCTTGGGATTGAGTCAACTGGTCATTCGCCACGAGGGCGCTGTAGATCGTGCCAACGCCGGTTGCCAGCAGGCCACCGACGCTCGCAACGATCGTGATGACCGCACCCCAGGTGACAAGCTTCCCGTGCCTCGGACCCGCTTCCGCTGGCTGGGCCCCTTCTTCTCCCTGACCTGCTTCGGCTCGCCCAAGGGGCCGGATTCCGCTGGGACCAGGCGCGTGCCTCGCTCGTCGGAATCTCGTACGTCGTGGGGTGGCGTAGCCCGGCACGTGCTCCTCCTCGCTGCTCTGCACAGAGGGACGCACGGTACCGACGGCTGGCTCCCTTGGAGGCCGGATCAAGACAGGATGGGCCCATACCGGGTGTCGGCGGCAGCGTTCGGTCGGCGCGGGGACGTGTGCACTCCCGCAACCGTCGGCCCTCCTCCCCCAGCGGTTAGCCGGCCGCACCACCGCCACAGGCTGGCACAGGTTTCACCTGAGGTTCCCCCCGCAAGACGCCCGTCCCTACCTTGCGCGCATGAGAATCTCGCGGGCTGACGGCCACGGCGTTGCCGCCTAGTCGCTCCAGGGAGTTCCAACGCCGTAGCCACCCGATACCATCGCGGTCACTGAAGACAAAGCGCTCCAGATCCAACCACTCGATGCGCGGCTGCTTGTGCCATTCGTTAGGTGGCACTAGTGGAGCGTTGCGCTTTGGGAGGTCGCCAAGGGGCGGCTTGGCTGTGTCCAGCCGGTACATGAACTTCGCGAAGTCGTAGACAAGCACTGAACACGGCGGAATGCTCGGCTCCTCCAGCGTGTAATTCACCGCTAGCTGGGGCTGGCCCTTATCGCCAATCTTGGTACGGAATTGGACGTGCACACGCTGAACTGGGTCAGATGACCCGTTGATCAGGTGCAGGAGTTGACGGCGGTCGGACCCCTGGCTCCCATAGACGGAGACCCGCATGGCCTGGCCGCGCGCCCTCAGTTCAGCCTCCTCCTGCCCCTGTGCGAGCTGGTCGGAGGCGACACGGGCGCCGTAGTAGGTGGACCAGGCGGTGAATGCAAGGCTCCCGATACCCAGGAGAACCGTGACCGTCGCCCCTACCCCAGTCCACTGAATCCGACGCCACCAGGGCTGCGGCGGGTCCGGTTCTTGCTGATCAACCACTTCAACTCTTTCGCGGGCCCGAACGCGTGTCGGACCAGGCCGCTGCCTGGCCAGACGCAGTCTGGTTCGCCTCGGGGTCCCCGTCTCTGGCACGTGCTCCTCCTCGCATCTCTGGACAAGGGGACGCACGGTAGCGGTGGATGGCTCCCAAGAAGGCCGGATCAAGGCACAGGGCGGGCCCCCGCCGATCGCGCAGCGGGGGCCCTACTCAATGCAACGAGGGCTCCTCGGGGGGATTCGGATGCCCTCACTCCAGTCTCAGCGTGCGGCCGCCGCGGTGGTGTCGCATCCCGGCGCGGCTGGGCGGGTGACGGGTCATCGGGAGATCTGCCGGGTGTACGCCGCGGCGGCGCCGGTGGCCGGCCGGCCGATCCGGCTGGGCTGCTTCCTGCTCATTCCGCCGGTTTCGGGTTGCAAGCTACGAGATAACGGTCCAGGTCTATCGAGAGTTGCTTCCTGATACTCGTCATGGCATCGGAGTTCCCGGCTTCGCGAGCATCGGCGAAGAAGCGCATGTCCGCGGCCACAGCGGTGAGCGCCGATCTGACATCAGCGTCGTGGGCGGCGTCGGCGGCGTCGGTGTAACTGGATGCGATTCCGACAAGTTGGGAGTGGGACACGTCCCCCTCCAGGGCAGCGTTCGCGGCGGCAGTAGCGGCAGAGCCCGCCGTACACCCGGGGTCTCTCCCGAATGTCGACTCAACCGTCGGGGTCGGTTCGGGCTGCGGAAGGGTTGGCATGGGCTGCGGAGTATACGTCGTCGGCGTAGCGGTGCTGATCGGAGACGATCCGTCAGAGACCACCCACTCCTTCAACTCTTGCATGTTCCCCGCGCCCAGCCAGGCGACGATCGCGAGCACCGATGCAACTGCCCCGGCCATCGGACCCCACCTGCCGGTCCCGTCACCGTCAGATCCTTCTGTCATGGGCCCCCTCCCCTTGATGTGGGCTGACGATACGAACACGCTCGCCGCGGGCTGCCCGGTTCGCCGATTAGATGGTTTCGCTGTGACTGCTGAGGCTAGGCTGCCGGACTCAGGCCGTCGCCACAATGGCTCCATCACCGTGACAGACTGGCGGGTCATCGGGAGATCTGCCGGGTGTACGCGGCGGCAGCGCCGGTGGCCGGCCGTCCGATCTGGCTGGGCTGCGGGGCGGTGGGGAGCGGGGCGTGGACGATAGCGCCCTTGTTGGCCTCGGGGATCAGGCCGTACGCCAGGACACACGAGGCGTCGATCCGGCCGGGCGAGTCCGGGTCGGTCGGCATCCAAGTCGCCCACTCCCGCTCCATGTCGGTGAACACCCCGCGCAGCCGCACCTTGTCCTGCACCATCAGCTGCGCCACCGGTTCGGCGCGGAGCAGCTTGCCTTGCTTGGCGCGCACCGGGGCGATGGCGGGCATCAGGACACCCTTGGGGATCTCCCCGGCGTTCTGCAGCGCCTCCCAGGACGTCTGGATGGCGAGCACGCACATGTCGCGGCCGAAGTTCCACTCGACGTAGATGATCGCCGCGTTCGTACGGTGAGCGAGGCGGCACGCCGCGGTGGACCACTCGGCCGACGACATGGCCGCCGAGACGTCGTCGGTGACCCACACCCGCCCGTCGTCACCCAGGAAGCCGCCGATGACGCCGGCGACGTCGCGGCCGCCGCCCGAGGGGTCGATGGCCACGGCGATCTTCTGCGGCTCCACGGTCTCGCCCGGGTCGCGGATGAGGCGCAGCAGCTCCTCCGACACCAGCGCACCCTCAGCCGGCTGCGGGTCGCCCTGGGCCAGGGAGTGCCAGTCACGCACGATCGACGTGCGCTTCATGTCCTGCCACCACGCCAGCAGCGCCCGCCGGTCCCTGGTGGGGATCTTCGGGTGCGGCAGCGGGTCCTCGGGCTGGCGGCCGAGCGGGTCGGGCCCGAACTTCGGGTCGGCGATCGCGGGGAGGTGGACGACCTTCCACCGGCCGCCGTCCTCCACGCGGCCTTCCTCCGCGAGGCGGCGGCCGGCGAAGTCGTCCGGGTGCCAGCGGGTCATGATGGCCACCACGGCGTTCCGGTCCGGCTGCAGACGCTTCAACGCGGTCGACGAGTACCAGTCGTGCAGGTGCCTGCGGGACGCCTCGGACTCGGCATCGGCCCGGTCCTTGTGCGGATCGTCGACGATCAAGCAGTTGTGGACGAGTACCTGGCCTGCAAAGAAGTTGCTCGTTCCTTCCACTTGGAGGTCATAGACGCGGACTGGTCGGCCGCGTACCGGGCGAACCACGGCCACGGCGTCGTAGTCGACTTGTGGTGCACCGCATGGCACGTCTTGCAGAGGCTGACCAGGTTCTCCGGGTGGTTGTCCCGTACGTCCTCGTTGATGTGGTGCACGTGGAACGTTGTGCGGCGCTGCTTCTTGCCCTTGCGCACGATCGTCATGAATGTCTCGGGTGTCTTGCAGGCCACGCAGCGTCGCCCGTCGCGGTCGAGGATCAGCGGGCGCATCGCTCGGAACCAGGTTGCATACGAGGTGCCGTCGGTGTACCGCGAGTTGCCCTCGCCGGTCATCCGCAGCGAGTGCGCCAGGTCGGCGCAGGGCCGTGAGCAGTAGGCCGTCCTGCTGCTCTTCGGCCGGAACGTCGTGCCGCACTGCTTGCACGCCTTCTCGGGGAGCTTCCGTGTGCGCTCCTTCGGGTGCTGTTCCTTGCAGGCCAGCGAGCAGTACCGGATTTGCCGCCACTGCTGGTTCGGCATCTCCGTCCCGCAGCCCACGCACGCCCGGGTCTGCGCCCTGGCCTTGGCCCAGCAAGTGCGAGAGCACAGAAACTTCGTCTGCCCGCGTTGGACCTTCTTCGCGTGGTCTGCCTGCGGGAGTCGGTACATTTCGCCGCACACGTCGCAGGTCAGCGTCATCAGAAACGCGGCCTTCCGACAGTCCGCCGAGCAGTACGTCTTGCCCGTCACGCGGGGCATGGCCGTGCCGCAGTGTCCGCAGGTCTGCGGTGCCCCGCCCCGCGCCTTGTTCGAGCAGGCCCGACCGCAGAACGGCCCCGGCTTCCCCTCGCGTCGCGCTCTCGCGAGTACCGAGGGAAGCCGCCAGAACGTCTCGCTGCACTGCACGCACGCCACCTCGATCAACGTCCGGCCCCGTGATGAGAGGGTCTCCCGGGCGGAGGTCGGCGGCAGCAACGTACCCGCTGCCGGGGACGTAGAACCGGTGCTCTGGGGTGCAGCGGACCGTTCGGCCAGCTCGGGTGACGACTTCAAGGGTCTCCCTCTCGCTCACGCTCGTAGCGGTGACGGAAGCCCAAACCGCGCGTTCGTGGTCATGGTCGTACGCCAGCACAGGGTCCGTGCTGCCGGAGCCGACGTATGCACCAATGGGAACGTCACCGCGCGGCGTACGGATCACCACGTCACCGGCCACACAGTTTACCGAATGCCCCGTCAAACCCTTACCAACTGATACAGATCGGACTCCACCGCCCTTCGTCAGTGACCAGTCCTGCATGGCACCGGAGCCGGCCAACAGCCGCAGGTCGTACTCGGCGCCGTACTCCTCCACATAGGCACGGATCGTCTTGCCGCGCCTGAGCGCCAGGTCGTCCGAGTACGAGGTGACGGCGACCTTGTCCTCGGGGTGCATCGCCAGCCACCAGAACGGGAACCACTCGGCGACCGTCGTGGACTTCCCGACCTGCGGCGGGGTGATGATCAACAGGCGGTCGTAGTCGGGCCAGGGCCTCGCCGATGACCCGAAGGTGCGGGCGCATCCGGTACGTGGCGTCGAGGCCCCGGGCCAGGGTGACCGGGTTCGCCAGGAGGTCCCGGCTCATCGCGTTTCTGGCAGCCTCCAGCTGCTGGTACACCGCGCCGTCGTCGGCGTGCACCAGTTGGGCGTCCCCGGGCGGGCGGCTCACTCCTCCTCGCTGCCCTCGTCCTCGTCGCCGGCGGCCGGGCAGTCGCCTTCGTTGCCGTCGTCCTCGTCGTCGCTGCCGTCGACGGCTTTGACGCGGCGGGCGACGGTCGCGGCGAGGTCGGCGATGCGCAGGCGCCGCTGGTCGGCGGGTAGCTGCTCGAACTCGGCGAGTTGCACGGCCAGTGGGTTGCCGCCCTGCCCGGTGAGGGCGATCGTCTCCGTGGGGTCGCCGAACAGGACGCGCCGGTGCCGCATGGCGACGTCCAGGAGGCGCACGAAGTCGCCGACGGTCATCTCGGCGGCGTTCAGCGAGCCGAGGCGCTGCGCCAGCTTGCCGACGATTGCGCCGAGCAACTTGGCGTCGGTCTCGGCTGCTTTGCGGCGCTCTTCGAGCCACATGGCCTCGTACAGGCGGTCCAGGTGGCGGTCGTGGGCCTCGGCGCGCTCGCGCCACCGGAACTCTCCGGCGACGTTCCTCACATGCCCGTACGCGAGTGTCAGGCCCTCCGCAGCCTTCACCAAGGTTCTCGCGCGGCCGAGGTCACGGTACGTGAGGAACTGGCCGTGCTTCTTGGGGGTCTCTTTGGGCTGCCGTTCCCAGGGATCCAGGGCCGGATCAAGGGTGATGGGCGGGTTCGTGGTCATCGTCGTGTCCTGGCCGTCGTGTGCCGGTGTCAGGTAGTGGCCGGAGCAGGGGTGTCGAGGTAGGTCCGTGCCCACAGTTCCAAGACCTTGTGCCGGTGCTCAGAGGGGACGTCTCCTCGTGCCACTGCCTGCTGAATGGCCCGCTCGATGGTCGCGGCGGACTGTGCGGGGATGGCGTCGGTGTGGAGCAGCGTGAGGAGCGGCGCCATGCCGTGATGCCGCGCTTCGCCGGTGTCGCGGTCGAACCAGCCGTCGGCGAGCTCGTCGGCGTGGTCGGTGAACGTCTGGAGGATCACGCCGAGGGCTGTGGCGACGTTGGTGACGTCGTGGCTCTTGGAGGCGAGGTCGAGGCCGGCCATGACCTGGTCGTACTGGCGGAGCTGGGCGACCCAGACGGCGTCTGCGCTCGAGGACAGGGCGAGCGCGTCACGGATGACGTCTTGGGCGGCCTTGAGGTCGTCGGGGAGGAACACGATCGCCAGGGTCTGGAAGGTGAGGTTGGCCTCGCTGATGGAGGGGCTGTCGAGGTCGGCGAGGAGTTCGAGGGTGGCGTCGTCGATGCCCGCGTACTCGCGCCAGTCGAGTTCGTCGATGCGCTCGTACAGGGTCTTGAGGATGGCCAGGTCGTCCTCGCCGACGATGCTGTTGTGGGAGATCTGGATGCCGAGGCGCTGGCCTTCGGGCAGTTCCTCGTCGGTCTCCAGCCAGTGGATCTCTTCGAGGCCCGCTTCGACGGCGGCCTTCACGCGGTGGTTGCCAGACAGGACGATGCGCTGCCCGGTCTCCTGGTTGAACCACACGAACGGCGTGGACGTGAGGGCGCCGTCGCGGCGCACGTTGCCGACGAGCTGCTGGAACTGCTCATGGCGCATGTACCTAGCGTTAAGTTCGAGGAGGGTCAGGTCGCGGGGGTCACCAGACTGCACGCTGATCTTCACGGGGTCGTCCTTCCAGACGCGGTGAGGTGGGGGCCGTGAGCAGCGGCGGGGGGCGGTGCGGGGCGGTCAGTCGCCGGATGCGGCTGCGGCGCGGGCGCCGGCGGCCGGCTTGAGGTCCTTGGCGTACCGCTTCTTCCACTCGGTGAGGACCTGCTGCATGGGCTTCCCGGTGTACGGGCCGCCGTACTGCAGCTGGTACTGCTGCGCGTAGTACGAGTCGTTCGGGTCGATGCCGTGCGCCCAGTCCTCCTTGAGGACGTCTTTCTGATCGCGCTTCAGCAGGCGCAGCACGCCGCGGTACTTCATCGACACCGGGCGCTTCGTGAACGCCGTGGTGGCGAGGGACTGGTAGCGGCGGTGTCCGTGCCGCCAGGCGAGGAGCTGGGCCTCGCGGGACACGGCGGCCATCACGATCAGCTTCGACAGCTTCGCGTACCGGCTGGTGGACACGGGGAAGTCGGACAGCAGGTAGACGCTGGGCTGCTGCGGCAGGTGCGCGGCCCAATTCCCGAGGGTCGGCGCCCACGAGTACGCGAACACCCCGACGAGCTTCCGGTCGACGAAGACGGCGACGGCAAGGGACTCCGAGCCCGGCCGGATGTTGTGGTTCATGTACGCCGACCGCAGCGCCGCGAACTGCCCCGAGGTGAGGACCGCGAGGCTGGCGGTGTCGCCGATCTCTTCGTCGGCGAGGTGCGGGCCGGGCCACGCTTCGGTGTGCTGGCGGGGCTGGACGAGGCGGATCGGCCCGGACTTGGCGTACACCCAGATCGGGATGCCGCGGTTCGTGGTGCGGGTCCGGCCGCGCAGGAACTCCTCCATCTCCGGGATCTCCTCGTTGGTGCCGAGCAGCCAGTGCTCCCGGTCCGTGATCCGCTGGATCAGGTACTCCAGCTCAGGATCCTCCATGATCGTGAACTCGGGCGGAGTCCACTCGAACATCTCTTCCAGCTTCGCGAAGTCCCTCACGAAGTTCTTGCCCGCGCCGTGGAACGGCGGATAGGACACGACTCCGGCCCCGTCGGGGATCTTGTCGACCCACGTCAGGGCGTCCTCGGCGGCGTACGAGGCGAGCTTGAGCGACTCGCCGGCGGCCAGGATCTTCGCGGTGGTCTTCGCGTGGAGGTCGGGCCACTGCTGCTCGTAGGCCAGGCGCATCTTGTCCCAGTACGGGTTGGAGCGCTTCCCCATGAGCGGGGCGAGGCGCGTGCACAGCAGCATCGTGGCGAGCTGCTTCTCCGGGGCGTCGTGGTACTGGGTGATCCACGGGAACTCGGCCTCGGCGGACGGGGTGAGGACGAGCGGGTACGGGTCGCCGGCGTAGTACCGGCCGATCGCGGTGGAGTACATCAGCACGTCGCACGAGTGCAGGTTCTTGCCGAGGCTGGCGATGGTCTTCTCTACGGTGAAGTTCCCGCAGCACACGTTGTAGACGTCGGTGACGTCGGTCCAGAGGGAGACGTGCTCCCTGACGATGCGGCACATGTCCGCTGGGATCGAGCCGTGGAACATGGGGGCGGCTCCTCGACGAGGGGCGGTCAAGACGGGGCGAGATGGTAACGCAACCGGCTAATCCGGCATCTGCCGCGTTTCCCCTGCTCAATGCCGAAGGCCCCCGCCCTGCTGGGCGGGGGCCTTCATCGGAGCGCCGGCCAGGATTCGCACCTGGACCTCCCGGCCGGAAGCCGGGTGTGCTGCTGTTACACCACCAACGCGCGGTCCGATCGCGCCGCTGCTCAGAACGACCGGCCGCCACGGAGCATACATCACTCTCCGTGATCAGATTTGATGTGCCGTCATCTGCCGTAGCCTCGTACCTGGCGCCACATGGCGCGCCGGTGTCGTACTTCGCGTCGCACGGCACGACGCCAGAGGGCCTTGCGCCGCTGTGAGACCTGCTCTGCGAGCCGCCCGCTGTTCAACTCGCGCACCCACTGCCTGCCGTCGGCATCCGTGAACTGCACCGCCCAGTGGACGATCTTGCGATCGCCCAGCCTGTAGAGCGTCGTAACTTCCGCATCCTCATCGGGATGGAGAAGTCCAGCAATCCCCCATCCCTCAAATCCCACGTCCTCGGCTGTACCCCCGCCATTCGGCCGCAGCCAGCCAAGCATCCGAACATGGTGAATTGCACGACCGGCAGCGTTGCGCACGTGAGTCGTTCTCTCTTCATCGCTCGAGTCCCGCCAGCAGATCACCTTCATGGCATCTTCGCGCTCGGCCTTCTTCCGGTCGCGCAGGATGATGTAGAGCGCCAGCAGCACCGAGCCGCCGGACAGGATCGCGCTGAACCAAGCCGGTACCGTGCCCCAGTCCATGCCCTGTGCGGTCTGCATTCGCGCCTCCCCCTGAGATCCCGTCAGTACCGAGGACGCTCAAAGCTGCACAGCCGTTGCAGCCCCGTCTCGGATCTGTGCGAGGCGCTGGAGCTGGCGGCCGATGCCCAGGCCGTGGAGCGGCGCCGTCGCGCGGGGCCACACGGAACGGGCCGCCGCGGCGTACTTGGCGCCGGCGAGCACGGTGACGTCGTCGGCCTGGTCGACGGCCAGGGCGCGGGCCTGGGCGCGCAGCTCGTCGGGGGTGACGGCGTCCGGGTCGTCGATGCGGGTGTCGTACGGCTCCAGGCGCTGGTCGAGGGTGACCAGGCCGTAGCCGCCGGACAGGATGAGGACCTGGCCGCCGTTGCGGGTGAGGGCGTCGGCGGCCTGCCTGCACGCCTGGTGGTAGCGGCCGATGTAGAACTTCCCGGCCGGGGCAGGCTCGTGCCACTTGAGCCGGGCGCAGGGGATCACGATGAGGGGCTGATTCGGGCTGGTCACGGGGGGTGGCTCCTGGTGGTGTCGGTGGGGGCGGGGCTGGATGGGGCTGTGGCCGCCTCGTGGCGGCCACTTGGGGGGAGGGAAGGCAGGGGGGTGTGATCGGCTTAGGCGCCGGTGAGGCCGCTGAACAGGTCCGGTTGCACCGGCTGGGGGCGGGCCGGGGCCGCGGGTGCCGCGTGTTCGAGGTGCCGGGCGACCGTCCACCGGGCCCAGTCGGCGCGGAGACCGCGGGGCAGGCCCAACAGGATCAGGTGGTCCGCCCGGACGTCGTGCACGGTGCCGTCCAGCGACAGCCAGATCTCACACTTCGGGGCGCGGGGGGCGGTGAGCATGGCGAGGAGGTGGATGTCGCCCCAGCCGGGGTGCAGCCCGCCGGGCTTGACCCACAGCCACAGGCCGGGTCGGACGTCGCCGGGGCCGGTGAGGTCGTGCCGGTAGGGCGGGCGCTGGCGGCGCGGCCGGTACGGCTTCGGCGGGTAGTAGTGGCTCGGCGGGTAGTGCGGCGCGCGGCCCTGCGCGGTGTCGGCGGCCCGGGCGGCGACGGCCTCGGCTGCGGTGTGGCAGCGCGGGCCGGTGTGCCAGCGGCGGGGGCCGCGCTGCTCCCACCAGGTGGGGCTGCCGCAGTCGCACCGGCCCGGCGTCAGGTACGAGGCCGCGGTATCGCACGGCCACGGGGCCGAGCACTGGCGGCACGTCCAGGTGGCCGCGCCGGTCTGGGGGAGATGGTCGTCAGGGAGGCGGATGGGGCGCATCGTCGGGTCCTCTCGGGGTGTGGGAGGTCGGGCGGGCCGAAGTCCGGTAGAAACGCGGTGAGGCCCGGGGAGCGCTGCCTGCTCCCCGGGCCTCACCTGCTGCCGGGCTGCTACTGGAGGACCTGGGCGCCCACGTTGAGCAGGGCCAGGGCGTCGCGGAGGTTCCCCGCGCCGCACACGAACACGCCGGGCAGGTCGAGCGCGCCGTGCTCGGCGGGCACGACCACCGTGCGGCGGCCCACGTTCCTCGCGGCGGCGACCGCGGCGGGCACGTCGCCGGCCGACCGGAGGGTGCCGTCGAGGCCGAGTTCACCGATGACGGCCACGTGCTCCAGGACCGTGCCGGGCAGGGGACCGGCCGCGGAGAGGGCCGCGCACGCGATGGCCAGGTCACCGGCCGGGCTCGGGCCGGTCCAGGTGGTGCGGGCGGCCACGGTGCCGCCCGGCCAGCCGATGCCCGAGTTCAGGATGGCCGCGAGGATCCGGTCGCTGGTCTCCCGCTGCTCGGTGCCGTCGAAGTCGGTGACGCGGAACGGGCCGTGACCGGCGATGAACCCGGCTTCGACCTCGTGCAGGACACGGCCCACGACGGCCGCCGCGCGGGCCTTCCCGGGCTCCGCCTTCGCAGCCGGGCTGAGGCAGTCGGTGTTGCTGTCCTCGGTCAGCCCGTAGTCGGCGAGGCCGGACACCTTGCCCAGTTCGGCGACCAGGGTGGTGACGGCCTCGCGGGCGGTGGCTGCCCACACGGTCTCGATCGTGCCGAACGCGTCGTGCGCGTCGACCTCCAGCTCCTCCAGGGCCCGCGCCCGCTTGTCCGGGTCGGTCGGGGCCGGGGCAACGTCCCACAGCTCGAAGCCGGCTCCCTGCTTCTGCCCGGCGACGATGTACTCGCGGCGCTCACGCTCCTCGGGCGTCCCGGGCAGGGTCAGGTCGTACATGCCGCTGTACGCGTCGGGGTTCGACCACCCCATGTCCTCGAGCGCCTTCTCGTCTGCGCCCAGTTCCAGCACGTCACGCATCAGGCCCTCGACCTCGTCGACGACGCCGTCGGGCAGACCGGCGCCCGCGCTGGCCGGGGCGTACCAGAGCACCGAGCGGTCGCAGTCGCGGACGGTGCGCAGCTCGCCGTCGGCGGTGTCGACGCCGATCGTCGCGGCGGCCGGCAGGTGAGGCCGGATCAGGTGGGCGACGTAGGCGGCGGCTGCGGCCAGCGCATCGCGGCGGGCCTGCGTGGCTGTCGCGTACGCGTCGTTGAACGCGTGGGACAGGGCGGCCTCTTCGGGGCTGGTCGGGCAGGTCTCGGTCATCGGGGTTCCTCTCGTGCGGGGTGGGGCCCGCCCCGGTTGGGGCGGGCCCGGTGAGGTGTGGGTCAGATCAGGCCGCCGGTGCGGTCGAGGAAGCGCCGGGCCGCCTCGCGCTCCTGGCGGTTCATGTCGTTCGCGATCGCCGAGGTGGAGGTCGACTCGCCGTACTCCAGCAGCTTCTTGGTCAGCATCCGGCGGATGGTGGTGACGGCCTCGATCACGTCCTCGCCCTTGTCCAGACGGTTGATCAGCTGCCGCCAGTTGGCCGCGTCGGCCTGCTTCTCGACCACGCCCTCCAGGAGGAAGGAGGAGATGTGCTCGCCGGAGGCCAGGGCCTTGGTCAGCCGGGCGCGGGCCGCTTCGTCCAGTTCGAACGCGCCCTCGGTGAAGATGCGAAGACCGTGGGCGAGCTGGGCGGGGGTGAGGGCGGTGGCGGTCATGTCGTTCTCCCTTGGGGGGTGGCGGTTTGTGGTGTTGTGTTCTACTTCCATCCTTGACCAAATCGCTTTGGACTAACCCGTAATCCAAAGAGATTTGGCAAAGGAACTTCCAGGAAGCCACAGGTCAACCGGCCCATCAGGCGCGGGGAGGTGTGCCCCGGGGGCCGGTCAGGGGCGCCGCTGGACGGCCTTGTGACTCCCGCTCACCGCCGCAGCTGGGGCCGGGATTCCCGGCCCCCACCAGCCGGCCGCCTACCGGGCGGCACGGTGCTCGGCGATCCGTGCGGCCACCGCCGCGACGACCGCCCGGGTATCCGCGCGCAAGTCGTTGCTCTGCGAGCGATAGATCTCTTCGAACTCGCCGCTGTAGCCGCCGTCCGGGTAGAAGCAGGCCAACCAGCCGCGGTGCTCGCCGACCGGGTACGAGATCTCGTTCTCGCGCGGCCCCTCGGCGCCGTTGATCCAGATCTCGACGTCGTCGCCGAGGTCCATGGCGAGCCACCCGCCGCTGCTGTCGCCCTCGCCCCGCGCGGCGAAGCCGGCGATCCGCAGTTCCCGGTACAGGTAGCTGGCGGCCGTACCGGGGCGGTGGTCGCCGTACCGGGCCATGTCGGTTGCGAGAAGCAGCCCTTTCACGTCGTCGGTGAGCGCGGTGGCGTCGAGGTCGCAGAACGCGCCCTGGATGTCGTGCCCTCCGTGCTCGGCGCCCAGGTACGAGGCGGGCTCGTCGAGCCACATCCGGGCGCCCTCGGAGGTCAGCGTGCTGAGGTCGGGCAGGTTCCACGCCCAGGTGCCGGAGCCGTTGGGGCTCCGGTCGTCCGGGACGGTGACGGACAAGACCGCCCGGCCTGCGGGGTCGTCGAGGACGCCGGCGATCTCGCCGACGACCGCGCTCACGGCGGCCGGGCTGAATCGCATCTCGTAGTCGTCGAGCTCGCCGGCGACTTCCACGCCGGTGCCGTCCGCGCGGCGGACGCGGACCGTCATGGTCGGGTCGTCCTCGAAGACGTGGTTGAAGGCGGCGACGAACAGGCCTGCGGCCTGGGTGCTGGCGGGCATGCCGATGAGGCGCATGGCTGTGCTCCTTCGGGTTGAGAGAGGGGAGGTGGGGCCGGGGCGGGCGGGTTGAAGTCGCCCGCCCCGGCCCGGTCAGCAGGGGGTCACGCGGCGGGGGCGAAGCGCTCCTTCGTCGGCCCGTGGCGGTCGATCGGCTCGCCGGTGATGGCCTCGACGAGGGCGCACAGGATGACCTCGGCGACGGGCGGGGTGACGGCGTTGCCGTACTGGCGGACGCGGTCCCGCTTGGAGCCGAGCACCACGTAGTCCGGGTGGAAGCTCATCGCCCGGCCGATCTCGTGGGGTTCGAGCATCCGGAACAGGACGTCGTTCACGTCGATCTCGCCGGCGACCAGGGCGTACCGGTCGCGAGTGGGCAGGGTACCGATCGGCTCGCTCCTGGCTGCCGTGCTCCGGGTGCTCGAAGGGGGCGCTGCGGACGACCGACGATTCCAGGGTGAGCTGGTCGGAGGTCCGGACCTGCCACTCTTGCCGACGCCCGGATGGGGTGCCGATGCGCTGCCGTACGGGCCAGCGGTGGCCGGCTGTCACGAGGGCCGACATCGCCTTGCCTTCGACCCTCAGCATCTTCGCTTCGGCCACGTTGAAGACGTTCATCCGCTGGACCGGCACCCAGCGGGCGATGCCGTCGCGCGTGTTGAGGCTGGCGACCAGATCCCCGACCGCGACTTGGTCGTATCGCCGCCAGCCACGGGCGGTAAGGATCTCGGTCTCTGTGTCCGCACAGAACCAGTCCATCAAGGTCAACTCGGTGTCGTCGTTGCGGTAGGCGGCCATGGCGCTGCTCCTTGCTTCGGTTGAGGGAGGGGAGGTCAGGCGGAGGGCTGGGCGGGCTCGCCGCAGTCGCCGGGCTTCGTGGACGGCTGGGTGTCGCGGGTCAGGTCGCAGTTGCCGCACTGCGTTTCGTGCCAGTCCTGGTCAAAGCCGCAGGCGCACCACCAGCCGGCGAAGGACCAGGCCCAGGACCCGCCGCCGATGTCGTAGAGGCCGCGGCTGTCCGGCTGGACGATGTCGGTGACCGACTCGGGGCCCTCGTCGAAGTGCCTCCAGCTGATGAGCAGGACGACCGCGCGCGGCTGGCCTTCGCTGTCGGCGCTGCCGTCGATGACGTGCACGGTGTCGTAGGCGTCGTGGCCGTACTGGGCGGCGACCTCTTGGGTGCGGGCGGCGAGCTGGCGGACGGCGTCCAGTGCGAAGTGCGGGTAGAGGAAGCCGTTCCACCGGTTCGTGGGGTCGACCTCGGCCTCGAAGGGGCCGAGCAGGTCGTCGATGCTGACGCGGCTGGTGATGTGGTTGGCGCTCATGCGGGCGCTCCGTTCTTCCCGTGCGGGCATGGGGACGGCCGGGACGCTTGGCGTCCCGGCCGTCGGTTGTCGGGGTGGGGTCAGTCGAAGAGGGTTGCGGGCGGGGGCCCGGCGGGGCGGGCCCCGAGTTCGGGCACGTCCTGGCCGGTCTGCTCGGTCCACCACCTGGCCAGGTGACTCCTGTGGCACCATGCGCCGGGCTTGTTCAGGCGGTCGAAGCAGAGCAGGACCAGCGGGCGGCCGGGCTCGTGGCCTGCGGCGATCGCGGCGAGTTCGGCGGTGATGGCGTCGAGGCCGTGACCGGCGAGCAGGCGCCGGTAGCTGAACTCGTAGGCATCCTCGGGGAGGTTCGCGGCGAGCAGCTGTCGGGTCGGGGTGACGAGCCGGGCGTGGCCGGCGAGCTGGTAGGCGAGGGGGAATCGGGGGTGCCCGGCGGTGGTCCGCACGGGCACGCCCATGACGGGCTGGAACTCTTGGTAGGTGCAGGTGGCGAGGGCGAGCGAATCGCTCACGATGGGGTCCTTTCTCGGTGGAAATGGGTGGAGAGGTGTACCAGTCGGGCGCGCATGGGCGTCCCGGCTAGGCGGCGAACAGGTCGAGCTGGCGGGGCTGGGCCCGGTGCCAGGCGTGGTCGGGGAGGACCCGGCGGCGGCCGGGCCAGGTCTCGGCGGTGACGAGGACGGTGCGGACGTTGGCGCCGGACTCTGCGAAGGCGTCGTCGGGGAGCGGGATGAACTCGCCGTTGGCCTCTTCGATCAGCTCGCGGAGTTCGGTGCTCTTGCGGTCCGTCCACCAGGTGATGCCTGCGGACATGACGGCGACGAGGAGCGCGTCCTCGCCGAGGAAGCCCATGGCGTGCCGGATGTGGTCCAGGCCGCTGTGGAACGGCGGGTTCATCAGGACCCGGTCGAACCCGGTCTCGTAGTCGAGCGGGTCGAGCTGGAGGAAGTCGGCGTGGCGGACGCGGCGGGCTCCGCTGTGCTCGCGGAGGACCTGGGCGCGGCGCTCGTTGATCTCGACGCAGTCGACGACGGCGCCTCGGGCGGCGGCCGGTCCGGCGATGGCCCCGGCGCCGGCTGACGGCTCGAGGACCGTGACGCCCTGGTGGATGCCGGCGAGCGTGAGGATCTCCTCCACCACGGCGGGCGGGGTGGGGAACCATCCTTCGTCCTGCTTGGACGGGAACTCTCCGAGGAGCAGCGATTGCCGCATGAAGTCCTCGATCAGATAAGGGAAGACGTGGGCCCGGACCTTCTGCCTGCCGTCCCACCGGCCGCCGAACTCCTTGAGGATCCGGTTGACCTGGTCGTACACGGGCCGGTCGAGCGGGAACGGGATCTGCACCCGGTCGCGGTTGATGACCGTCCGCCGGTCGGTGAGGACGGCGAGGACTTCGTTCGGGATTCGCATCGGAGGTTCCTTTCGGGCATGCCGGACGGCGCTCACCGCGATTGGCGGGCGCTCTCGGGGTGGGGATTTTGGGGTGGTTGGCACTACTTCCATCCTTGACCAAAACCACTTGGACTAACCGCACAGACCAAGTGGATTTGGTCAACAAAACTTCTAAGAAACCGCAGGTCAGACAGGGTGCGGGGCGCCTCTGGCCGGGGCGGCGTGGACGCCGCTGTGACCGCCGCGAAGCCCTCCGGGGATGGAGGGGGAAGGGGCGCCGCCTACGTCCCAGGAGAGGGCAGGTGACGCCTGGGCGGCTGCCGGGGCGTCAGCTGGGGGACGGCCGGGGCTGTGCGCGCCGCTTGTTCGCCAGCCCCCGACGGTCAGGTGCTCCGGGGCGAATGAGCTTCCGGCGGTTCATCACCGACTGCCTGGAGCGACCGAATGCCGCACCCAGCTCCGCATCAGGCTGATCCCAGTGGTCGAGCAACCACCGGTCCTCGCCGCATCCAATGGCACCTGCGTCCCTCTGCGATACGCCCGTGGATCCATTCGAGCGCATCGATTGCCTTCTGCTTCTTGACCCGCATGTCCGGGAGGCAGGCCGTCAGCAGGTGGTCCAACTGATGTGTCTGAGCAACCGCCCACCTCCAGTGCATGTTCTTCCTCGCGCCCTGATGGCAGCCGACGTATCCGAATCCCCAGACTTCGGCGAACCACCTGCAAAGGTCCTCGCCGTCATTCACCACGCCTTGGGTGATGTTGACCTGGTAATGGGACCCTTGGATGCAGATACTGCCCTCGCCGTCGATCATGGCGGCCGTATAAGCAATCACTCGCTCACTCGGTAGCTCGTAGTGTGGGTACATGCTCGGTCTCCTTCGTTCGGGCAGCGGCTGCGCCCCGCCCGGGTGGGCGGGGCGCAGCCGGCTGGTGGTCAGGCGGAGGCGGCGGCCTCCGGGTTGATCTGGATGCTGTTCGCGCGGACCGCGGCGATGGCCTGGGCCTGGCGGAGGTTCTTCATGGCGCGCATCGCAACGTCCCGCAGGTGCTCGATGCGCAGGGCGTGGCCGGGGACGCCGCCGGGGGTACCGGCGAGGAGGAGTGCCAGCTCCTCGGGGTCGGCGGTGGCCAGCTCGGCGAGGATCGCGCCCGCGTTGCCGAGCCGGTCGATCTTGCCGACCCACTTGGTGCGCTCGGAGACGATGCGCTCGCGCTCCTCCTCGGGGACGTCGAGGGCTCCGGGGAGGGCGTCCTGGTCGCTGCCGGGTGTGGCGGCCTCTTCGGCGAGGACGAAGAAGCTGCCCTGCTCTGCCTGCCGCTTCTCTTCCGCTCGGGCGGCCTGGGCGAAGGCCTCCGCTTCCCGGGTGCTCTTGAAGTCGCCCCGGGCGTACCGGGTGAGGAACCGCATCTGGTTGTCGCAGTTCAGCAAGGACACGTACCAGGCGAGGCCGACGGGCAGGTGGCCCTTGCCGAGGGCTTCGCGGGCGGGCTCGCACAGCCGGAGGAGGTCGATCCTCCAGCCGACGTAGGCCGAGGACTTGCCGACCATTTCGGCGACCTCTTCGATGCTGTACTCGGCGTCGACCAGGCGCTGGAACGCCATGGCTTCCTCGACGGGGGTCATGTCGAGGCGCCCGCAGTTCTCGGCAACCGCCTTGGCGAAGGTCTCGCGGGAACCTTCCGGGACGCCGTGCATGACGAGCGCGGTCATCTCGGTGAGGCCCGCGATCTTGGCGGCCCGCCACCGGCGCTCGCCCATGACCAACGTAAACCGCTTGGTGCTGGGCACGTACCGGACGGTGATCGGCTGGAGCTGCCCGAGCTTCTTCATCGAAGCGGCCAGCTCGTTCAGCTTGGCCTCGTTGAACTCTTCACGAGGCTGACCGGGGTCCCGGTCGATGCGGTCGACCGGGATGGTCTTCTGAACCGTCTTCGGTTCGGCCGCCGTGGGGGCCGCCAGCTTGCTGGCCGGGGCCTTCTTGGCGGGTGCCGCCTTCTTGGGGGCCGGGGCCTTCCTGGTGGAAGTGGTGGCCTGAGTGGTGGTGGTGACGGTCATAATCGCTCCCTGTTGATTTGTCATGGATGGTGTGTTGTTGATCTACTTCCATCCTTGGCCAAATCCACTTGGACTAACCGTGCAATCCAAGTGGATTTGGCAAAGAAACTTCTAAGGAGCCACAGGTCAGGGCTGGTTCGCCTCGCGGCGGGCGGCGACCTCGGCGAGCACCCGTTGCATCTCTTCGCCGCTCATGCGCCCGGCCACCTTGCTGTACTCGATCGGGTACGTCACCCCTCGCAGCTGGTGCTCGGCGGCCGTCACCACCTTGGCCACGTTCAGCGTGTACGGGACTGTCAGCGTCTTCGGGTTCACCCGCAGCACCTCGTACCAGGTGCCGCCAGACCGCACGAAGTCGCCCTTGGTGAAGTCGTCCCGGGACCAGATCTTCACGCCGTTCGCCTCGGCCTCGGCGATGACCTCCCGCCAGTAACCGATCTCCTCGGCGAGTTCGCCGTGCCGCCGGCCCAGCTCCTCCCAGGACTCGGCGATCTGGTCGGTACGCGCGACGTCCTCGACGAGGCACCGCAGGGTGCGGATCTGCTGCCGCTCGACCCTGCGCAGGTCGGCCTCCTTGACGTCGATCCGGCGGAGCGTCACCCCGGGACTGCGCCGGTGCTTCTCGTAGTCAGCCGAGGCGACCGCCCAGACTGAGCGCCGCTTCGACTTGGTCACCCAGCTGCCGGGCTGACCTTGCCCGCGTAATCTTGTTCCCTCACTCGGGGAGGGGCATTGAGCAAGGTTGTTTTCGTGCACGGCGTCGGCAAGCAGTACCTGAGCGAGGATTCCTTGGCACGGGACGTCGTTCCCGAACTCCAGGGCGGCACACGCCTGGCGGGTGGACCGGTGCCTTCGTCCGACGACGTGGGGGTGGCCTTCTACGGTGACCTGTTCCGGCCACGCGGCACCCGCGCGGGGGCCGAACTCCCGTACGACGAGGGCGATGTCGACAACGACGCGGAGTTCGCCCTCCTGATGGAGTGGTGGGCCGAGGCGGCGCGCACCGACCCCGCGGTCCCGGATCCCGTAGCCACCGGTACGCGGGGCCCCGTGGGCTGGACCGCCTCCCGGACCCTCCGGCTCAACGCCGTACGAGCAGCTCTGGACGCCCTCACGGGCGCCCGGTACCTGCGAGGAGTCCTCGACCGCGCGCTGATCGGCAGTCTCAAGCAGATGACCGGCTACTTCACCGACGAGGAGATCCGGCGTGCGGCGCAGGACCGGCTGGCCGCGCGGATCACCCCGAGGACACGGGTCGTCGTGGCCCATTCGCTCGGGTCGGTCATCGCCTACGAGACGCTCTGCGACCCGCGGCGCAACGCCGAATGGGACATCCCAATGCTCGTCACCCTGGGATCGCCGCTGGGCATGCGCGCCCTCGTCCTCGACCGGCTCGAACCGGCGCCCGAGAACTGCCGGGCCGTGTGGCCAAAGCCGTTGCGGGCATGGACCAACATCGCCGACGACACCGACATCGTCGCCGTCGTACGCGAACTCGGCCCTTCCTTCGGCGACGGCGTGCGGGACGTGGCGGTGCACAACGGCAGCCACATGCACGACGCCACGCGGTACCTGACCGCCGTCGAGACGGGGCGGGCCATCTTGACGGGCCTGCTGCCGGGGAACGGGCCTGTCTGATGCGTTACCTCATCGCTGCGGGCACCCGCCACTACCGGGAAGCCCCCGAACTCCCCCTGGCCCACAAGGACGTCGACCAGGCGACCGAGCTGTTCGTGGCGATGGGCTACGAGCGTGTCCTGACGGCCGTCTCCTACGACCCGGACTGCGAGTCCTTCGAGAACGCTTTGGCCGACTGGTGCCACACCCCCGGACTGACCGCTGACGACGTCGTCGTTGTGTACTACGCCGGGCACGGGGACCGCTCCCCAGCCGGCCAGTACCGTCTGGCCTGCGCTGACAGCGAGCCGGGGCGACCCCGCTCGTGGCTGTCACTGCCCAACCTTGCCGAAATCCTTGCCACATCACCGGTCCGCAACGTCCTGTTTGTGGTGGACGCCTGTCACGCGGCGGCGGCCACGGCGGAGATTGGCACCGTCACCGACACCATCGTGGCCGGCCGGGGACGCGGCGACGGATTCGGCGCGGGCACCTGGCTGCTGGCCTCCGCCCGGCATCGCGATCTGGCGGTCGACGGCGCCTTCGTGACCGAAATGGCCGAGGCGAGCCATCGGGGTGACGGGCCATCGCAACGGTACCTGGCGCCGAGCACGCTTGCCGAGCGGATCAATCGTTCCCTAACGGCGGCGGGGCTGGCCCAGCGGGCCGCGTGCTCGTCCGTCGACCAGTCCGAGCGGCCCCCATTCTTCGTGAACCCCTCCTTCGACCCGCGCGCCGAAGTCATGGGCGACGGGCGCACGGTCTTCGACGCCTCCGACCTCTCCTCGCACTTCGAGCCGCGCGGCCGTGGTGTGGAGCATGTGCACGACCCCGGTTCTTACTTCACCGGACGTGAGCGGGCCCTGCGGGTGGCACGCGCCCATCTGGAGGGCGACGAGCAGGGCCGAGCCCTGGTCGTCACCGCCGACCCCGGCTCGGGCAAGTCCGCTGTCCTGGGCCGACTGGTGCTGGAGGGCTGTGCTGACGCCTCCGTCAACGCGCACCATCAAACGCTGGAGGCCCTAATACAGCGCATCGCCGCCGCGGCGGACGTCCGCGCGGGCACGCCGGTAGCCCTGTGCACCGCCCTCATGGACCGGGAACGCCCCTTCCGGATCGTCGTCGACTCGCTCGACGAGGCAGGTTCAGCGGGTGACAAGGCCGAGGCCCGCCGCATCGCGTGGGAACTGCTCCGCCCCCTCGCGGCGGTGGCCTGTGTCCGGCTCGTAGTCGGCTCACGTCGCGAGCTGCTGCCCCACCTCGGTGGCCACATGCCGGTGATCGACCTCGACGACGGTGAGTATGCGCAGGACACAAGGCCAGCCGAGTACGTGGCGAAGATCCTCTGCGACGAGGGGGCACCGTACGAACACCGGCCGGACGTGGCCCGCCGGGTCGCCCGCGAGGTAGCCCGCCGGGCCGGGAGGTGTTTCCTGGTCGCCCGGATGACGGCGAGCGCGCTGTTGCGCGGCCCGGTCGTCGACACCACCACGCCGGGCTGGGCCGAGCAACTGCCCTCGGACGTGGGAGGCGCCTTCGAGGCGTATCTCCAGCGACTGCCGCAGGAGCGGCACGCCAAGACCATGGCCCTGCTCACCGTGCTGGCCTTCGGAGAGGGCAACGGCCTGCCGCGCCGTCTTTGGGTGCGGGTGGCAACGCAGCTCTCGGGCATCCCCCTCGTCCAGGCGGACGTCGACTTGCTGCTGGACGAGGACGGCTCCTATCTGGCGCACGCCGAAGTGGACGGCACGAAGTACTTCCGTTTGTACCACCAAGAACTGACGGATCATCTGAAGTGGCGGGCGCTCAAATACCGCGATCTGGCGGACCTTCAGGAGTGCTTCGTGGCGACCCTGCTGGAGCTCGTGCCCGACCGGAACTGGTTGCATGCGCATCGTTACGTCCGCACCCACCTGTCTACGCACGCCGCGGCTTCGGGAGAACTGGACGATCTCATCGAAGATGCCTCGTTCGTCATCCACGCCGACCCGGCGACGCTGCTGCCAGCGGTACGGCGAGCACTGCGCCGTCCCACGCTCGCCCTCGCCGTCGAGCGCTACGCCTACCTCGTCGCCAACACCGACTCCGCCCGGGTCGACAAGCCAGCTCTGCTGGCTTTCGTCGCGGCGACACACGGGGAGCGCGCGCTGTCCGGGCAGGCCCAGGACCTGTCGGTCGTGCTGGAGCGCGTGCAGGTGGAGCCACGGGAGATCACCCCGCATCGCGTGGTAGGCCGGCACGACGGGGACGCTTTTGCGATCCGCTCGGTCAACATGGGGTGGCAGATAGAGGACCTGGTCCTGCCGGACGGTGGCCACGTCGTGCTCGCGGCGCCTCCGTCAGCCCCCTACGTGCACGTGTGGTGGCTCGACGACCCCTCTCAGTCGACCCTGCTGCCGCATCCCGCCGACGTCGCGGGACTCGCTCTGCTCATTGACGGTGCGAGCCCGGCGCAGGCAGTGACTCTCGACGCCAGGGGGGACATCCGAATATGGGACGTCGCCGACCAGACGCTGCTCCACACCGCCCCCAGTGGGGCAACGCTGCTGTTCGACGCGGGGTTCCACGACGACGGCACACCCGTGGTCGTGTACGGGGACGCCGAACAGGTCCGCGTGTGCACGCTGCCCCTGCTGGAACCACTGGTCCAGGTGGCCTGCGAGACATCCGCGAAGAACGATGTCGACACGCCTAGGGCATCCGCCTGCCTCACCCACGACGCCGACGGCCGCGTCCGGCTCCTGCTGTGCGACGTGGTGCGCGGTCGTGTCACCCTGCACTCCCTAGACGCGGAGGGGGACGTCGACGTCCTGCTCGACGACTGCATCCGCCCCTTCCTGGCCGACCGCATCCATGGCGGTCAGGGCACCGTCGCCGCGGTGTGCGAGCCGCGCACCCGGGTGACGCTGATCGGCACGGGATCGGGGCGGATCGTGGCCTTGCCGTTCAACGGTTTCGCCTGGCAGGAGAGCGGCTTCGCCCTGAGCAGCGAGGACGACCCCGTGTTCGTGACGCAGGACCACTACGATCTGCTCATCGCGCGTCTCGACGGCCCCGCAGAACGCATCACGGCCCGGGACAAGGAAGCCGACCATGCGCGTCTCCTGGCACCCGTGCTGGTGCGGGACGGGCTATACGCCGCGACGACCAGCTACGGAAGCCAGGTCAGCGTGGTCAGCTGCACGACCGCGGACGCCGTGGGTTCACCGCTGTGGGGGCACGAGGGCGCAGTCTGCGCCCTCCGGCTACTGCCCGCTCCCGGTGAATCGGGACCCGACATCCTGGCGGTGGGCAACGACGGGACCGCTCGACTGTGGCGGTGGGCCGACCACGACAGCCCGGGCGACCCGCGATCCGCACCGCCAGAGCTGTCCGCTCCGGAGATCGACTCAATCATCGCCTGGCCCGAGGACTCCACCGGCGTCATGGCCGTCTCCGGCCGCTTGGTCCGGCGCGTTGCCCCCATCCCGGAGCCCCCCGGCACCACGTTCGACCTGGTCGAGGAGCTGTTCGTCGACGCAGTCTCCGAACAGGAGCGCGCTGTGGACCCGGACGGCTCGCTCCAGCTCCTGACCTGGGACTACACGGGCCACGTGAAGCCGGACGTCCACTCCGACCTGCCCGGGTGGTCCAGTTCCGTGCCGTACTCCCAAGCGGTCTGGCACCGCATCGCCCCGGGCGAACCCGCCGAACACACGAACCTGACCTGGCTGGAGGGGTGGGCCTATCTCGGGGTCCAGGCGCACCTGCTGCCACCGACATCAAGCCATCCGCACACCCGGCTGCTGGGCCTGGACGCAGTCCGCGGCCGGGTGAGACTCCTCGACACCCCGCACTCCACTCCTGGGTGGACCAACCTTCCCTGGCCGGTCGATCCGAGCAACGACTGGGTCTGCTCGGCGGCCTTCACCACCCTGGCAGGAACCACCGTGCTGCTGACGGGCACCCGCCCGATCTGGCGCTGGGAAAGCAGCGTGGCGGGCCGATGCGACCGCTCGGTCGAAGGCGAGGCTCCGCGGACCGGCGTCACGGAGGGCCGGCTGTGGGACGTCTCAGCGGGCACGCCCGGCAGGGGCACGCCGCTGGAACTCCTCGGCGACGTCTTCCTCCTTCTGCCGCACCACTCCAAAGCTGGGACGCGGTGGGTGGCCCAGCAGGGGCGAGAGGGCACGACGGAAGTCATCGATCTGTCGACGGACAGCCGGTACCGGGTCCGGCCGAGCCAGCCGGTGGCCGAACCCCGTTCGAACATCGGTCACCGGTTGATCTCCGAAGTCGACGTCTTCCTGCGCTGGACCGAGTTGTCCGACGGAGGCGCCGTCCTGCTCCTCCTGGACCCGGAGGCCTGCGACGACGCTCATGCGGCCCCGGTCACCGTCTGGGATTCCGCCGCCCCCGACACCCCGCGTCAGCTGGGTGTACCGGCCTGCCGGTTGCTGTGGACGGGACGGGTCCCGGCCGGCGACACGCTGGTCGCGGTGAGCGACGAACAGGGCGTGGCACTGTGCCATCTACCGAGTGGCGAGAAGGTGTGGTCGGCGCCTCTCCCGGCGCTCGTCACCTCCCTCGCCGCCCTGCCCGCGAGCCCCGTCCTCGACCTCGCCGTCGGCACCCAGCAGGGGGTGGTTTTCCTGCGACCCCGGCTGTCCCGGGCCTGGCGGGAGCGGCTCGGTTACGGGTGACCGGACCTTTCGGGACGGCAGCCAGAAGGTCGAAGAGGCGTCGGACTTCGTCCTGCAAAAGGTCAATGGAGCCGTGGCGCTGCACCGCGTACTGCCGCAGGTGGTCGAGGTGGTTCGCGGCAGTGGCGGGCTGGGCCAGCCCGAGGGGTATGCCGAGGTGATGAGCAAGCTTCCTGTCCTGAATGACGAGTTCGTCGACATCGATGGACAGCGCGCAATCAGCTCGGGTGCCGACTTCCGGCGCGTCGGCCCAACAGAAGTGCCCTCGGCCCGGGTGTGACTGATCGTGATGTCGGCCATGCGTCGTTCCTTCCGTACGTGGTCCGCCCGGGCGCGCTGCGGTGCGCGCCCGGCCGGTGGGTGAAGGGGTCAGGCGGGGTGGACGTCGTGCTGTGCGATCCCGAGGAAGGTGGCCAGGCCGCGCCGGGTGTGCGTGCGGGCCGACCGGTACAGCGATTCGTCGTCGGGGCCGGTGATCTCGAACCCGTCCGGGAAGAGGTCGACGGCGATGCCCGTGCCGCCGGTGATCGCGGTGCGCATGGCGGTGGCGAGGATCTCGTCGCCGGTGTCCTCGCGCTCCGGCGGGTCGGGGAGCTTGCCCGCCATGTCCAGGTGGATCAGCTTGTCGACCCGTGCGGCGAGGGCCTGCCTGCGGGGGCTCATGTCGTGGGCGTCGAAGAACGTGGCGTCGACGACCGCGCGGAGCAACTGCTCGATCTCGTCGGCGGTGAAGTGGGGGGCGAGCTTGCCCGTGGACCGGGAGGTGCTCGCGCTCATCGGGTGTCCCTTCGGGATGTGGTCCGGCCCGGGGCCCGTGCCTCGCTGGGAGGCCGGGCCGCCGGGCCGGTGGGTGGGTGAGGTGAGGGGCAGTCAGGCGAGGGTGCGACCGAGGGTGCGCGCCCAGTGCTCGAAGTCCATCGGGGCGTAGTAGCCGTCCGTGGCGCCGATGCCGTCGTACACGTACCGCGCGTAGTCCGCGCGCGAGGGGGCCGCAGCGGGCGTCCGCTCGGGCTCGGTCCACGGAGTGGCCTCCACGTCGGCCGCGTGGCGGGCGTCGAAGCCGGCCAGGTACTCGTCCATCTCGGCCTGGCCTGCTGCCCGCAGGTCGGCGAGCGTCGCCGGGTTCGGGTTGGCGCGGTACGCGGCCTCTGCGGCCTGGCGGGCGATGGTGGCGGGGGACGGGGTGTGAGGCATGGTGGCGCTCCTTCGGCTGAGGGTTGAGGGGGGAGCCGGCGGGGCCCAGTGGGGCCCCGCCGGGGAGGGTCAGAGGAGGCGGCTTGCCGCCATGGCGGACTCGACGATTCCGGCGGTCTGGGCCCAGGTGGCGGGGACGTCGAGGAAGTCGGTGCCGCCGCAGCCCTCCCGGTAGGTGATGGCCGCCGGGTACGGCTTCGGGGCGTTGGCGGGGGGCAGCTGGACCGAGTACGTGTAGCCGTTGTGGCTGACCTCGGTGACGGGGCCGAGGTTGGTGACCTTCCACGAGGTGGAACGGGCGGCCTCGGCGAACACGGCCTTGGTGGTGGCGGCTTCCACTTTGCCCTCCTTTGTCAGTATTTGGTGTTACTTACATCCTTTCGCGATGACTCCCTGTCCAAACCAATTTGGACAGGGAGATCACACGGAAATCAGAACAGCCTTTGCGACTCAGGGCAGCCTTCGCGGATGGAGGCGAACTCACCGAACTGGGCCGCTTCGTGGCCGGGGTCGAGGTGTTCAACGCGTACCCACTGGCCGTTCCGGGCGGCGATCTCGGCGAAGTCCTCGCCGGTCTTCCAGAGGGCGCCCCGGTCGAGTTCGCCCCGGCTGACGGTCCGCCGTACGGCCACCGCCGGGTTTACCTGACCCTCGCGGGCGAGTCGCCGGGAAAGGTTCAAGGCGTCCTCGACGCCCCCGGCTTCGATAATCCGGTCGATCTCTACACAGGCTTCGGCAATCAACATGATGGGCTCTCTTTCTCTTCGGTGGGCCACCCGCCGAATGACGGGTGGAATGTGTGGGGGCCCGTGGCTTCTCTTTTTTGTTGTTACCTACATCCTTTCTTTTGGACCCATTAGCCAAACCAATTTGGACAAAGATGTGCCGGGGGATTTTGGCCTCTGACCAGGCCAGATCCCCCCGTTACCTTCTTCGTGGCCCCGCAATGGGGCTCCCGGCCTCCGGTCCGGCATGACTGTTCCCCCCTGTAGTTCGCATGATCCGGGGGGTGGTGTCACCGGGCCGGAGGCATCGGTAGACCGCTAATAGAGGCAGGACCACCAGCGTGCTGGGAGGCTCTTCGTAACGTGGATGCCGGCGACTGATGCCACGCCAACGAGGCCGGGACAGCACGACCTCGTAAGGGATCAGCGTGATCGACACCGGCGATGTGGACGTCTTCCTCGGCCTGGACGTCGGCAAGGGCGAGCACCACGGAACCGCGGTGACCCGGGCCGGAAAGCGGGTCTTCGACAAGCGGCTGCCGAACAGCGAGCCCAAGATGCGGGCCGTTCTCGACAAGCTCACCGCCAAGCACGGCACCGTCCTGGTCGTCG